>NZ_CP081150.1:646849-970274 GCF_019665765.1 Deefgea tanakiae | reverse complement strand
GAATACGTCTTTGTCTTCGTCGCGCACCAATTCAGGCTCAAACTCGCCAAACGCATCTTCTGGTGACATCGTCACTTCAACAGTGTCGCCAACCGATTTGCCATGCAAAGCTTCCTCAACCAAAGGCAAGATATTGTCATACCCGCCGTGTAGGTAAGCAATAGGCTCTTCAGTTTTGTCGATTTGTACGCCTTCAGCGTTGTACATTTCATAGTTAATCGTTACTGCGGAATTTTTTGCAATTTGCATCGTATTTATCCTAGCTGTTTAACAAGTTCTAATATTTCAGCCGCGTGCCCTTTTGGCGTCACGTGGTAGAAAGCATGACGAATGATGCCCGATTGATCAATCACAAACGTCGAGCGATCTATGCCGTATCTTACCACGCCCTTGGCTTCCCATTGATGTTGGGCATGATACAAAGCACTCACTTCACCTTCCGTATCCGAGAGTAAATCAAACTCAAGGCCATGCTCATCCGAAAATGATTCATGCGCCATGCAGTCATCCCGACTCACGCCAAGGATAACAGCACCATATTTCGCAAATGCTGCAACGCGATCGGAAAACTCAATCGCCTCTAAAATACCACCAGGCGTTTTATCGCCATTAAAAAAATACAACACCACAATTTTTTTATCTAAAAAATCAGTGAGCTGAATCATGTCCATCTTCGCATCCGGCAAAGCAAATTGTGGTGCGAGATCGCCAGAATTAAGCATAAAGTCTCCAGTCGGTGCGATAATTAGGTTCTTATTTTTTCGTTATAGTCATAAGCCATGCGTAAAACACTATTAGGCAACATTTCACCCGAAGAATTTTTACGTGACTACTGGCAAAAAAAACCACTGCTGATCCGACAAGCGTGGACAGACTTCCCTGAACTCATCGATTTAGCTCGTTTATCTGAATTGGCGGCGCGGGATGATGTAGAGTCACGCTTGATTGAATACAAAAATGAGCAATGGAAACTCGAAAATGGGCCATTTTCAAGCGCTAGACTCAAGCGCCTAGGTGAAACGGACTGGACTATCTTGGTGCAAAACATGAACCACTTAGTTCCACATATTTCCGATTTATTATATCGATTTAATTTCCTTCCCTATACCCGTCTTGATGACTTGATGATTTCGTACGCGCCACCCGGTGGTACTGTAGGCCCACACTACGATTCATACGATGTATTTTTACTCCAAGTCGGCGGGCAAAAACGCTGGCAAATTTCAAGCGACGATGCCAGCGGTTTCATTGAAGACGCGCCCATTCGCGTCCTTAAAGATTTCAATCCAGAACAAGAATGGATTTTAGAGCACGGCGATATGCTGTACCTACCGCCTAAATACGCCCACTACGGTGTCGCGCTCACCCCCGGCATGACCTATTCAATCGGTTTTCGCGCCCCTAAAACGCAAGAAATGGCGACTAAGTTTTTGGAATACCTGCAAGACGAGCTCTGTCTTGACGGAATGTATGCCGACCCGGATGCAAGCGTTACCGATGTTCCGGCCAAAATCGACCCACAATTTGTTGCCCGCATTAGCGAGATGCTAAAACAAGTAACTTGGGACGAGAAAATCGTCACCGATTTTATTGGTCGATATTTTTCAGAACCTAAACCGCATGTGTTTTTTGATCAAACCGAAGAATTGCTCGACTATGATGAATTTGCCGCAGCAGCCTGTGAATATGGCGTGATGCTCGATTTGAAAAGCCAAATGCTGTACACCGATGACTGCATCTATATGAATGGCGAAGCCATCGAAACGGAAGCAGAGACATTTGACGCCTTGCATGAACTGGCCAATCAGCGACAACTCGCTGCCGGCGATTATGACGAAAACCTTTTAGAGACCCTATTTACTTATTACGAATATGGCTACCTTATTCCAAACGTTCCAAAATCCGCTGACTGAGCCTGCACAAGACGTCACGCCATTTGATCGCAAACACAGCTATCAGATGGCATTTCAATTCACGTTGCAGCGAGCTCAACGTGAATTGATCCTCTGCGAAAAAGACTTTTCAGAAAGTGCCCTTGGCAGCAAAGCTTGCTACGATATTCTCTGGGCTTTTTTTACCGCCCCCTCGTCAGGGCAACTCAAAGTGTTATTGCATGAGGCTGACCACTTAGGTGCCTACTGCCCGCGTCTTTTACAGTTACGCGATCAGTTTGGGCATCGAATTGAAATTCGGCAAATTTCCGAAACGGAGCGCGGTTTTGACAAAGGCTTTGTCATTGCAGATCGACAATATTTCCTACAGCGCCACCACTACAGCAGTTATCGCGGAGAGTTTGGCTGCGATTCACGTGCAGTTGCTTTGTTGCAACATGACTTTGCCTTACTTTGGGAACAAGCCAGCCCCCCAGATGGCTTGCAACGCCTTTATATATAAGGCTGTACACGGCGTTACACGAAGTATCCAGATTCAATCTAAATACCCCCCTTTTTTAAAGCTCAAGCACTAGCCAAGGACGACGACTGTGCTTAGAATCCGTCCTGTCGCTTGTGAGAGCAAGCAAAAAAAATTACAGCGGATTAGCACACTGCTGATTCGCTTAAATACCAAACCACTTTTTAGCTAAAAGGCCTTTAAAAATGAAAAAATCTCTATTGCTTGCTGCTTTGTTCGCTGTTGCTTTGTCTGCTTGCGGCAAAAAAGAAGAAGTAGCTGCTGATGCGGCTTCTGCTGTTGTTGAAGCAGCTTCTGCTGTTGAAGCAACTGCAGCTTCTGCTGTTGACACTGCAGCTTCTGCTGTTGTTGAAGCAGCTTCTGAAGTTGCTTCTGCTGTTGAAGCTAAGTAATTAGCCTCCAGCCGTAGAGAAAACCGACCTTCGGGTCGGTTTTTTTACGCCCATCACAAAGCCAATTCACGCACCCCCATCAAGTCCCCCGCCAATTCGGCTGCAAGCATTCACCAGCCGTGCTACGATTCGTTATCATTTTTTGGCTGCTCATTTCAATCAAGTTATCGAAAATACTCGATGTAGTGATTGAAATTTAATTAGGTATAGCCCCCTAAGCATTATAAGGAATAACTCAGTGAACGATACCCACGTTAATGTAGATCAAACTGAAATCGAAAAATTTTCGGCTCTCGCACATAAATGGTGGGACAAAACCAGTGAGTTCAAACCGCTGCACGAAATCAACCCACTACGTGTTGACTTTATTGAGCAATACGCAGGCATCAATGGTCTCAAGTTTCTCGACGTGGGCTGCGGCGGCGGCATTTTAGCCGAAGGGCTTGCCGAGCGTGGCGCAACCGTGACCGGCATTGATTTAGCAGAAAAATCTCTCAAAGTCGCCAAACTACATTTGTTTGAATCTGGGCTCGCTGTTGATTACCAAAAAATTCCGGTCGAAGAACTCGCCGAACAACAACCAGAAACCTACGATGTTGTAACTTGCATGGAAATGCTTGAGCACGTCCCCTCACCCGCCAGCATTGTCGCCGCCTGCGCGCGCCTTGTGAAACCAGGTGGCTGGGTCTTTTTCTCGACACTCAATCGCAATCCGAAATCCTACCTATTGGCTGTAGTCGGCGCTGAATATGTATTAAATATGTTGCCGCGTGGCACGCATGACTACGCTAAATTTATCAAACCTTCCGAATTGGCACGCATGACACGCAGCGCAGGGCTAGATACCGTTGCACTCACCGGCATGACTTACAATCCAATCACCGATATTTATAAACTCACCGATGACACCGACGTGAACTACATCGTTGCCACACGGAAGACACTCTAATGAACACGCATATTCGCGCCGTATTGTTTGATCTTGATGGCACGCTGGCCGACACTGCTCCGGATTTAGGCGCAGCACTAAATCGTCTCTTAATCGAAAAAGGCAAAGAGCCACAACCTTATGCTGCAATTCGCCCGCTCGCTAGCCACGGCGCGCGTGGACTGATTGAATTGGGCTTTGGTATTACACCGAATGATGCCGAGTTTGGCGCACTGCGCGAACGTTTTCTCGATCTCTACGAGCTAAGCATTTGTGACGAAACCATTTTGTTTGATGGAATTCATGAACTCATCGAACAGATTAATGCACGTGGCCTAGCTTGGGGCATCATCACCAATAAACCAATGCGCTTCACCGACCCATTGATTGAATTACTCCCCCTCCCTATTGCCCCGCAGACCTGTGTTTCCGGAGATACGGTAGGTATACCTAAACCCAATCCAGCCCCTATGCTTCATGCTGCCGCGCAACTGGGTATTGACCCAACGTATTGCTTGTACGTGGGCGATGCCGAGCGTGACATCGAAGCAGGCCGCGCGGTAGGCATGCAAACGGTACTGGCTAATTACGGCTACATTAGCGAAACCGATGACACGCCAAGCTGGGGCGCTGACATTAAAATTGAACATCCACTGGAACTACTAGCCCATTTGCCCCTCAAACAGGTATAATCTTTTTTCTTCTTACGCAGAAGACAACTGATCGGGGGTGCTTTTGGTTTCGACAGGGGTTGCAAAGCGGATGGGGGCATGTCGGGGTCTCAGATGCCCGTAAAAACAGCTGAAAATATATAGTCGCAAACGACGAAACTTACGCCCTAGCAGCTTAATGCTCTAGGCTCTACGCCACAGGGTCCATCGGGTGGGTTGGGAAACCAATAGTAGAGTCATTAAGATGGAATCGCCTTAGCTTGGGTTACTTAAGTTAAGGTTAAATTAAGGTAACTCGCCTTCCTCAAGCCTGCCCATCGGCGTGAAAGGAGGTTAAAACCCAAATGATAAGGCTAAACATGTAGAACTCACTGTAGAGTGCTTCTGGACGGGGGTTCGAATCCCCCCACCTCCACCAACATTCAAGACTAAAGCCCTGATTATTCAGGGCTTTTTCATTTCTAACAGTAATATTCCCACCACTTTTCCCACCACTTAGATTGAGCTGTAGTGATACATTGTGGTCAATGAATCACATTCTTCACTCCGCTTAATTCGCTTTTCGCATTTACAGAATCATAAAATTTCTACTCAACTGCCACTGCCACTTGCAATTCACGCCAAATTTACAGGCATGAGATTTCACGCGTTAGCAGTTCTAACGCACATTTAGCGCCACTCCCCCAACTTCATTCAAAGCTTCATGCTGACTGAGTGATGCCAGCGTTTGCTCAAGACAAGTCAATTTACTCCTCAGTACAACAAACTCGCACTTCAAAAGTTCAACCTAATTTCCACTCAGTCACATTCATCCCTATTTTATACAGCGAATATTTAGACCTAACCAGTCCACAAAGCTGGAATGGGCTAAATGTGTTGATTAGCCAAAATACCTTCCAGAAGTCATATACACCTTCTGGAGATTAAAATAACTTGCAAATAATAATTTTAAGTGTATATTGATCTTTAGGAGGCCTTATTGATCACTAGAGATTCATATGTGCCTTTTATAGATCATTCAATCAAGGAGTTTTTGTATGAGCAAGCCAATCTATTTTGCATCATCGCCACACTACATAAAGCGCCTGCCTGACTATCAAACGTTAGCTCGTACGCATCGCCTAAGTTATGTCGCTCAAGCCCATTGGAACGATCCAAAGGACATATCGAATATCATCCCAGGACCTTGCGCGCTCCCAGCAGTGGCTGGAATGCACATGCTAAAAAGCCATTCTGATGGTGCCGATTATGATTTTGTCGATTTAGAAATGTATTTAGATGGTCCAACTTCTGATGATGACGAATATATCGACGTAGAAATTGTTGACGAGAATGACTGCGATGTAGTCGCTAGGCTGAGAAGTTTAAATCTGAGCTTCAGCGTAGAGAGCTTTTCAATATGCGACAGCCAATGATTTTTCATTTGCCGACTTATTCGTCGCCAGAAATCGTTGATTTAGTGAAGTCAGTCTGCACTGAATTAGCGTTGCCGTTTGCAGAAATTAAAGGCAATGCGGATGATGGTTATTTTGATCTACTGCAGCTCAAACAACATGCGAGCTTAGTTACCTACTTGAGTGATCCTGATTTTGAATACTTGCAAAGTAGTTGGGCGCATCAACGGCTAGGCAATGTTTGGTTCTGGGTTAGTCCATTTCCATTAGCACTTGAATCGAGCCAGGCGTTGATTTCACTACCATTCGCCGGCCAGCATACTCCACCGGTTTTATTGGAAAACACGGTGCTACTTGCTGACCCTACCGTCGTGTTAAGGCAAATTAAACAGTTGGCCGCCTCGAAGACTGAAAGTCCAAAAGCGGAATACCTAAAGCAATTAATAAAACCCAAGCCACTGCGCATGGCGACACAAGCGGATGTGGATGCCATTAGTGCTCTGATGACAGCATACCCCCAATTTAAAACCTTATTTGGCAAACTGAGGAGTCGGATAGTCGGGCAGTGCCTCAGCAAATACCCGATTCATTTAGGGAGTCAGCTCCTAATCGGGCCACCAGGGAATGGGAAAACGTGGCTGTGCACAAAAATTGCCAAAGCGTTGAATCTGCCGTTTCTAAATATTCAGCTGTCAGGGAATGGCGATGTGATGATTCTACGGGGCTCACAGCAGCAGTGGACTGGCTCTGATGCAGGGCGGCCAGTAAAGTTTATCGCCACATGTGAAATTGCAAACCCCATCATTATGCTCGATGAAATCGATAAAGCGGGCGGCAGCCAGCACGGGCATTTAACTGATACGATTTTAATGTTGCTAGAGCCTGAAAATTCACGTTGCTTTATGGACAACTTTATCGAAGCGCCAATTGATATGCATTACATTAGTTTTATATTGACCGCCAACGAGAGTGATTTCTTAAGCGCGCCACTAAAAAGCCGTCTTGAAGTAAATTCAATCAAGACACCAAGTCAGCAAGAAATGCGAGATTTAGCGCAAATTTTTTATCAGCAAGAGCTGGAAGAAAGAAAAATTAGCCAGTATTTTGTACCAGAAATCGGTGCAACGGAACTAAAAGTGATTGTCTTTCAAAGTGAAAGTATCAGGGAACTAAGGCGCCAAATCGTACTCGCCATCGAGAACGGATTAAATGAAGTTACTGATGTATCAGCGGTTGAAAAACAGCAATTTCTTTTGAAACCGATACCGTCTTCCGAGCCACCGAAAAACAACCCATACCCTGGAATCGGGTTTTTAACCCAGCATTAAATTTATGTTAAACAGAAAAAATAAACGGCAGCCTTCGCTGCCGTTTTGTTTGTGTCCGATAAATCAACTAAAAGTCATAGAGAACTAAAGACAGTTGATTGCAGTAAAGAGTTTATTGGAAATCAAGAATGAATTTGACTATTCGGCAAAGTCTCAGACTCGCTTGCGCTAGTTCGAGGTACTAATTGTTGTGATTCAAATAATCACGCGCATTGCAACTTCAAGGATTGAGGCATACTTAGAAGCGTATGCTATTTACTGGGCATATTGTAGAGTTGCTCGTTTTAAGAACTGATAGATTGGCTTATTTCTTCTGGATGTGCATTCATCTCCACTCCCGAGTGGTTTTCATGCAGCAGAGCACTCCAATATACGTCTTTAACTTCCGTGATATCGAAGTTTACAAAAGATTTAATACACTTTTCGTGTAAATCATTTGTTGTAAATTTTTTCTTTTTCAGCGCAGTACTTGTCTTTTGTTTTGGTTCATTATTGCAAACCAAACTAAAATTTATAACCATTTCATCTATTTCAGCCCGGGTATAGCCATGGTTCTTTGCGACCTCCATAAATGCGTCAGCAATCAACTCTCTAGATAATTGGTTACCAAATTTTTGGTGTCCAATATAATAAAAAAGGAAGAGTTCCCTAGTAAAATGAACACTCCAACTGGTGTATTTTGGCCGGATTTCATTTAATAAAGTCTTGATATCGACTCGATCAACGCCATTCTTTTTACAGACATCGTCCTCAATCCTTCTATTAATCTTTTCCACAAAATCAGCATCGTGTTGGTATGATCGTTTCTTCGTTATCACAATTTCTACTTGATCTTTCGTATAAATCGGCAAACCGACTTCTTGTTGATAATTGCAATCGATGCTGATTTGATCCTTAATTACCCCAAAGATAGCTTTTTTAGCCAAATAACTAGCATTTTTAAATTCAAGAAGAACTGGTTTTATATCAATCGCTACATAAAAGCCATCAAGATATTCAGTGACGAACATCTGAAAAGGTAGCTCGTCCAACGTCGCAAGCGCATCACTATTAATTTTGAAACATAGCCACGTTGAAATGTCGAAGCCCAAGTAAAAATCAATGGGTTTTTTAGATAGCCTCACTTTCCTTAAATAATTCATCAGAAAATCAGCAGTCAACTCGCTACTGGCGAATTGGAAAAAATCTGGGTTTTGACCGCATCGAAAAATCAGAGAAATATCTTTTCTCTTTTTAATCTGTTCACAAATTTTTGAGCTAAAACCCAGATCTTTTTGTATTACTCTAGATTGCTCAGCAGTGTGACAGGATTCCCGTCGCACAATTGAATTTTTAATTCGATTAATGAGCGCATGCGCATGCAAAAAACTACCGGCACAAGCTCCTCTGTCGCGAATATTTGTGCATGCAAGCAATTGTGGTGACAAATTATTGTTTTTTCGCTCCCCAAAGTATTCATCGTGAAACTCTGAGTGTTTGTTGGGTTTGAATCCATGATTTAACTCCTTGTAATTGCCAAAAGATTTTTTAAGTTCTTGATAAGAAAATTGAGCTGGAATTTCTTTTTCATAAAAGACTGCTCCATTAAAAATGATGATTAATTCACCCTTGACGTTAGTTTTTTTATCGATAGAAATCCTTGGTCCAAGTTGCAATAAATTCGTGTAAAATTCTTCCCAGTTTGTTGATTTTTCAAAAGCAGAAAACAACATTTTATTAATGGATTCAGTTGTTTTACTTATAATTTTAGATTTTTTATCGACTGAAACTTCATTCATCGACACGAATGTTCTACTGTTATTTTCTTGACGCCATCCTTCAATTGCCGCAATTCTATCCACCACTCGGCGTATCGCTTTTTTAATAAATCCATTTTCAATTTGAATTATTTTTTTCGAAACTGGATGGATTCTAGATAGTGCAAGATGAACATGAATATTTTCGGTCACCCAATGCATTTTGTAAAATACAATATGGTCACCTACTCCAAGTGCTTGTAAAATATTTTGGACAATTTCCTTTACTTTAAAATCGGATGGATATTCACTCGAACAAAAACTAATCATGAAATGCATTAATGGTTTTGCGTTACTTCTCGCATTTTTTATGTCATAACAAAATTGCTCACACTCATCGATAAGGCTGCTTGTTAAGCAATTCAGCATTTTCAAGCTGTAGAAATCAGGTGATGTGTTGATATCTTTCAGGTCGTTGATGTACTGAATTAGCAATCTTGGCTCTTCGGCATATTCTTTAGTAATCGTGAATATCTTAAAGTTCATCTCAACAACCTCGCAATATCAGCCATTATTCTTCGAATAATTTTCTTTTAATTTCCTGACTTCATTTTCTAGCGCAACATTTCTATTTTCAAGATGCAGAGTGTGTTCGCTATTTTTAAAAACTAACAACCTGATCAAATCAGATGCTGTCTTATTGAGAGCTGCCGAACATTCAAAAATCTGTTCGTGCTCAGCGTCTGTAACTCGAAATGTAATGCTTTTCCCCATGATGTCTCCAATTCATTTGTCCAATGAGTTTATTAGCAATTTTGTTCTTTAATTTTGCTTTCGATTTCAGAAATGTATTGTTCAATCTGAAAGTCAAAGAAACCAGATGCGCGGCCATTTGGTGTGATTTTCACAGGCTCAGGCAGTGCTTTGCATTTCACAAGCCGGTATAAAGTAGCACGTGAAATGCCTAGTGTTTTTGCAGCATCTCCGATTCTGATAATTTTGTGCATCAGTTCATCCTCTTTGTTATTTCAATATCGACAAGACTACACTTTTAAAATTTTGACTCAAGGGCTCGCGAAAAAAAGTTTCAACATTTTTCATTGCATCGTGCATTTGCATATTTACCGGCTATGGCAATCGTACATTGACTGCTTGGTGCTGCTCAGACTACACGGCTGACGATTTTTTTCAACGGCTCGCGATAGATTTCAATAAATTTCTTTGTTGCTCACCTAATTCGAATAGTTTAAGGAACTGGACTTTACGCATTGTCTGTTCAATAGCGCTAAGACTACACTTTTCGTGAATTGACTCAAGGGCTCGCGTTAGAAATCAATAAAAATATTCGAAAACTCATATTGTTTATATGTAAAAAAAACCATTAATGAAATTAGGCCTGTAATTTCGTTGATTTCATTAACTTCATTCTTTTTTAAGGCTGTAAAACCAGATCTGACAGCGGTGATATGTACTGGCATTTACTTGATGAATCGCAGATTTTTTTCAGAAAGATAAATATTCTTATCCTTACATCGCCCTTAGGGTAAGATTGAGTCATGAAGAAAAAATGGCTTATTTCTTGGATTGGCGAGACTGACCACAAAGCGGCAGAGGGCAAATTGCCCTTGGGCGTTGGCCCAGTTGCCAATGCGTTGATGGATGCCAGCGTCAAATATGATCGCGTGCTTTTACTCACCAATTATCCTCATGAGCGCAGTGCCCAGTTTTGCGATTGGTTAGAGCAAAAAACTGGCTATATCGGTATTGATCTGCAAGATGTTCAATTGGATGGCCCAACCAACTACGCCGATATTTACTTGCAGGTTAGCCAGTTTCTCACCGTGCTAAAGCTCCCCCAAAACGACATCGAACTCACATTCCACTTGAGTCCAGGCACGCCTGCAATGGCGGTGATCTGGATAATGCTGGCCAAAACACGTTTCCCTGCGTCTCTCATTCAATCTGCGCAAACTAAACTGAACGATGGCTCGGTTGAGTTTGGTATCGAAAAAGTCGATTTCTCTTTCGATCTCGCTAGTGATTTCTTGCCTGAGTTCTTGCAGCGCAGCGAGCAACGCATTGAGCGCCTTGCGAGTGAGCCGCTCAGTAGTGCGCCTGAATTTTCCAAAATCATTCATCGTAGCGCTGTGATGCAAGAGCAAATCGATCTCTCGCGCCGTGTTGCTATCCACAATGTTCCAGTTTTGATTTTGGGTGAAACAGGCACGGGTAAAGAACTATTTGCTACCGCGATTCATGAAGCCAGTCGGCGCAAAGGTGAAGCGTTGATCGCCGTGAACTGTGGTGCGATTCCCAAAGAGCTGGTCAATTCCGAATTGTTTGGCCACAAAAAAGGCGCTTTTACTGGCGCGGACTCGGTTCGATTGGGGCATTTTAGAGAAGCTGATGGCGGCACGCTGTTTTTAGACGAGATTGGTGATTTACCGCTCAATGCCCAAGTTCGTTTGCTGCGTGCGCTGCAAGAAGGACAAATTACGCCTGTTGGTGAAACCAATCCGGTCAAAGTGGATGTGCGCATCATTGCCGCTACGCATCGTGATTTAATGGCCGAAGTCGCCGCTGGGCGCTTCCGTGAAGACCTGTTTCATCGCCTTGCGGTGGGCATTATTCATTTACCGCCGCTGCGTGAACGCGCGGAAGATATTGAATTGCTCATCGAGCACAGCTTGGCGCGTATCAACAACGACAGCCGTGATTTACCCGAATGGCAAAATAAAATAATTTCTGTTGGTGCAAAAAAAATTCTACTCAATCACCCGTGGCCGGGCAATATCCGCGAGCTGTATCACACGCTGTTGCGTGCTGCGATCTGGTCGCGCCAAGCTGAAATCAGGGCCGAGGATATTGAACGCAATCTGTTACAGGCACCAAGCAATAGTAATCAGATTCTTGATCAGACATTGCACAAAGGTTTTGATTTACAAGCAGTTTTGGATCAGGTTGAACGCCATTATTTGCAGCGCGCCATGAAAAAAGCAGCGGGTAAAAAGAAACAAGCAGCCGAATATTTGAACATCACTAACTACCAAACACTCAGCAACCGCATGGAAAAACTCGGTATTTCCAGCGACGAACAAACCGACTAAAGGAGGCTGGCACACTTCTGGCTATCTATTCACATACCGAATAATTAGCGAGCCTGCCAGATATGTTGATGCAAGACCTGCAATCACTGAATTTTGAACCACTACGCGCTAGCTACCCAGAGCTAGCCAATATGGGCGGCTATGCCGAGCACTATATCTATACAGATCCTGAAAGTGCGCTCGTCAAGTTAAGAAATTTAGCTGAGCGCATGGTCGATCATCTGTATACCCGTCTACGCCTGCCCAAAGCGCCGCAATCGACTTTTGCCGATTTACTCAATAACGGCAGCTTTACGATGCTGGCCGATAAACTGGTGCTCGATAAATTTCATTTACTGCGTCGGCTGGGAAATAGTGCCGCGCACGGTGAAACCATTCGCCCAATGGATGCGCTACGGGCTTTGCATGAAGCATGGCAATTGGCACGTTGGGTTCATGTTTCACTCACTGGCGGCAAAGTAGAAGATTTCGGTAGCTACAAAGAACCACCAACCGAAGGCATCGACAGTAAAGCAGCGATCAAGCGAGAGAAAAAACGCCTCGCAGAAGAAAACTCGGCCAAAGAAATCCAAATCAAAGCGATGCTCGCCGAGCTAGAAGCTTTGCGCGCTAGTGAAGCAGCTCAACGCGCCGCCATCGACAAGGCAAATAGCCCTTTACCCAAGGAAGAAATCGAGCAACTGGCCCAGCAAAGCCAAGCCACCGTTCGGCAACTGCATTTCTCGGAAGACAAAACCCGTGAATACATGGTGGATCGTGATCTTGCCTTGGTTGGCTGGTCTGTTCCTACCGCAGCCAAGCCCAATCCTGCAGTTGGCCTAGAAGTGGAAGTTCAACATCAAGGTACTCAAACGGGCATCGGCTATGCCGACTATGTTTTATGGGATGACAACGGTAAGCCACTCGCCGTTGTTGAAGCCAAACGCACCAGCAAAGATGCGCGTGTCGGCCAAGCTCAAGCCAAAGATTACGCTGATGGCTTAGAAAAAATGTACGGCCAACGGCCAATGATTTTCTTTACCAATGGGCACGATATTTGGGTTTGGGATGACGCGATGGGCTACCCTCCTCGCAAGGTGTATGGTTTTTATAGCAAAGATACACTGCAGTACCGTATTGGCTTCCAGCGTAATAACCGCCTTGATTTGCTCAAGATACAACCCGATTCTGAGATTGCAGGCCGATTGTATCAAATCGAAACGCTCACTCGTGTCAAAGAGCGTTTTGCCGCTAAGCATCGCAAAGCCTTAATCGTACAAGCCACCGGCACCGGTAAAACTCGCGTTGCGATTGCGCTGTCTAAAATGCTGATCGAAGCCAAATGGGCTAAACGCGTGCTGTTTCTGTGCGATCGCAAAGAGCTGCGCAAGCAAGGCAAAAAAGTATTCAACGATTATCTCAAAGAGCCGATTTACGTCTTCGGCCAACAAAATACCATCAGCAAATTTGATGCGCGGATTTACATCGGCATTTACCAAGGCCTGATCAATGATTACGAAAACTTCGACGTGGGCTTTTTCGACCTGATCATCGCCGATGAATCGCATCGTTCGATCTACAACCAATACGGCGATATTTTCCGCTACTTTGATGCACTGCAAGTCGGCCTCACTGCCACGCCAGTCGAAATGGTTAGCCGCAGTACTTGCAATCTTTTTGCTTGTGATTACAAAACCCCGACCGCCAATTACACGCTAGAAGACGCGGTACGTGAGGGCAACTTAGTCCCGTACAAAATCGTCACCCACACCACGCAATTTCTGCGCGATGGTATTAAAGCCGCGCACCTCAATGATGAGCAAATCGCGCAATTAGAAGACCAAGGCATCGACCCCAATGAGCTTGATTTTGATGGCAAGGAACTCGACAACGCCATTTTCAATGAAGACACCAATCGCGCTATTTTGAAAAACTTAATGGAACGCGGTATTCGTGATATCGACGGCCAATTGCCAGGCAAGTCCATCATCTTTGCGCGCAATATCAAACATGCCCGCTTGCTAGAAACCGTCTTTAACGAAGAATGGCCGCAATTCTCCGGTAATTTCTGCGCCGTGATTCACTCCGAAGAGCCACGCGCTGAGACCTTAATCGATAATTTCAAAGACCCTAAAAATCCGCTGCGGATCGCGATTTCAGTCGATATGCTCGATACCGGCATCGATGTACCTGAAGTCGTCAATCTGGTATTTGCCAAACCCGTTAAATCCAAAGTCAAATTCTGGCAAATGATTGGCCGTGGTACGCGCCTATGCAAAGACCTATTTGGCCCCAAGCAAGACAAACAGCATTTTTTGATTTTTGATCATTGGGAAAACTTCGCCTTCCATGAAATGAATGCCGACGAAGCCGAAGCGAAAACACCCAAATCACTCGCGCAACGTCGCTATGAATCTCGCCTCAATCTAGCACGCTTGGCGTTAAAATCACGTGAGCTAGAAGCCTTTTCAACGCTGCGAGATTTACTTATTAACGATGCCATCACGCTCGATGATCGTACCATCTGCGTGCGTGACAATTGGCAAGCCGTGCAGCAAGCCCGCGACACCAAGCTCGTGCACGATTTTGCCCCAATCACCGTGACGCTCTTGGGTGAAACCGTCGCGCCACTGATGCAAGCGCTCGATGTTCGCGGCCAAGGTGATGCCCTGCGCTGGGATATTCAAATGACTGAGGCGCAAGATGCCGCACTCAAAGGCACACAGCCCAATCCAGTCAAAGCCGACATTCTGGATTTACTCAGCCGCTTGCCAGCCAATCTGAATGCAGTACGCGCCAAAGCTAAAATACTCAAAGAAATCGAAAGCGCTGAATTCTGGCAAGACGTCACTTTTGCCGATTTGGAAAGCAAACGCCTCGCCTTGCGTGAAATCATTCACTTGGCCGAGCCGCCCGTTGCGCCGCCAAAGCCAGAGCCCCGCGTGTTCGATGTAAAAGAAGACGAAGCGCTGTATGAAATTGGTGAGCGACTCACCAACATCAAATCGGTCGACGCGCGAATTTATCAACAAACTGTTGAAGCGGCATTGCGCCCATTGTTTGCCACCAACCCTGTGCTAATCAAAATCCGTGAAGGTTTGTCCGTTTCAGATGCCGAGCTTGATCAACTCAATAGCCTATTGCACACACAAAACCCAACGCTGGATTTGAATTTGCTCAAGCAGTTTTACCCAGACACCGCTGCGCCCTTAGGCGCGATCTTGCGCGATATCGTCGGCCTAGATGCCAATGCGGTCTCGCAACGCTTCACCACATTTGCGCAAAAATACAATCTCGACAGCAAGCAAATTCGCTTTTTGGATATGTTAAAAGATCAAATCAACATCAACAAGGGTATCAAGCTCAATGCATTGTTTGAAATGCCTTTCACACGGATACATGGTGAAGGTATTGCAGGTGTTTTCCCTCACGACGATCAATTTAACGAGCTTTCCAGTATCATCCGCAGCTTCGGCGAGCCACTGGAACCGCCTGCGGCACCAGCAAGCCCTAATTTGAATCAATAAGACCATGACCATCGAACGATTTAGCCATCTTTTTTGCCTGATACACGGCAGTGGCGACGTACTTTACCCGATCAAAATGAGGTGTAAAAAGACGGGGGTCATCGCTTTTCGCGTAGCGCCACACGGCAACACGACCCAAGACAGTATTGAGCTGCATGACGAGCATGAAGTGCTTCGTCATGTTCGCGACCTCGGTTTTAGCGTACGGGCAAAAAGTAAAACCACCGAACGCCACGGGCTCTACAAACTAGAGCAACGCTGCATCACCGAACTCAAAATTTTAACGAAGGCAACACCATGATCACCGGCGAATTAAAAAACAAAATCGACTGCCTCTGGACCGAATTCTGGACCGGCGGCATTACCAATCCGCTGACGGTCATCGAGCAAATTACCTTTCTGATGTATTCGCGCTTATTAGATATGCAAGAGCGCAAAGACGAGCGCCGTAGCCAGATGACGGGCCAAGCCTTTAATCGCCGCTTTAACCCCGACGAGCAAGATTGCCGCTGGGAAACCTGGCGGCACTTTGGTGCTGAGCAAATGTTGCCGCATGTGCGCGACAAAGTATTTAAGCATTTTCGTATCATGGCTGAGAGAGGTGGTAACGAAGGCAGTTTATTCGCCGACTTTATGAAAGATGCTCAGCTCATGATTCAGCGAGATACCTTGCTAGTCAGGGCCGTCAATGCAGTCAACGCATTGCCTCTAGAGCAGGGCGACACCAAGGGCGATCTGTACGAATATCTGCTCAGCAAACTCACCACTGCGGGCATCAACGGCCAGTTCCGTACGCCGCGCCACATCATCCGCATGATGGCCGAGCTGATGGAGCCGCAGCCGACCGACTGCATTTGCGACCCCGCTTGCGGTACCGGTGGTTTCTTGGTTGAAACCTACGATCATTTACTGCGCACACACAGCAGTGCGGCAGGTATCCATACTGAAACCTTTATTAATGAACGCGGTGAGGCCGATACCGCCACCCTGTACAGCGGTGACTTGCTGCAGGCGCATCGTCAGCACATCGACACCGACATGTTCCACGGCTTTGATTTCGACGCCACCATGCTGCGCATCGCCAGCATGAATCTGATTATGCACGGCGTCGCCGCGCCTGCGATTCATTACCAAGACACGCTTAGCCAAAACTTTGCCGAAAAGCGCCCAAGCCAAGCCAAAGACAGTTTCGATCTGATTTTGGCCAATCCGCCATTCAAAGGCAGCCTCGACGAGCATGACGTATCGCCCGACATTCTGCGCGTGGTAAAAACCAAGAAAACCGAGCTACTGTTTATCGGCCTGATTCTACGCATGCTCAAAGTCGGCGGGCGCTCCGCCACCATCGTGCCCGATGGCGTGCTGTTCGGCTCATCCAAAGCGCACGTGCAACTGCGTAAACACCTGATCGAAGACCACCAGCTCGAAGCCGTGATTTCACTACCAAGCGGTGTATTCAAACCCTACGCCGGTGTATCGACCGCCATTATCGTGTTCGCCAAAGGCGGCAGTACCGACGACGTTTTTTTCTATGACGTACAAGCCGACGGCTACTCGCTCGACGACAAACGCCAACCAATCAAAGACAACGATCTGCCCAAAGTCCTTGCCGAATACAAACGCTGGTGCAACCGCGACGGCGACTTTAGCGATCGCACCCAGCAAGCCTTTGGCGTACCCAAAGCCGATCTGGTCGCGCAAAACTACGATCTATCAATCAACCGTTACAAACAACAGGTTTACGCCGTCGAACAACACGAAGACCCACGCGAGATTCTGAACCGCTTGATGACGCTGGAAGATGAAATTCAGCGAGAGTTGAAAGAGTTGGAGGCTATGCTGTGACTTGGCCAATGATGGAACTAGGTGAAGTTTGTGAGTTTGAAAATGGTGATAGGGGCATAAACTATCCCTCAAGAGATGAATTTGTAGATTGTGGTATTCCGTTTATTAACGCAGGGGATATTGCTGATAATGGCATCAGCCTCGCTGGGCTTAATTATATAACTCAAGATAAATACACGCAGCTTGGAGCAGGCAAGACTAAAGTTGGTGATATTGTATTTTGTTTACGCGGATCGATTGGAAAATTTGCATTAATTAAAGACTTACCACAGACCGCGATAGCTTCATCACTGATTATTATTCGACCAAGTAAAGCCATTGATACAAACTACCTAATGCAATACTTAGGCAGCCACGCTTGCAAGAAAGAAATAAGTAAATTTGAAAATGGAGCGGCACAACCAAATTTATCCGGTCGTGATTTGAAAAAATTTCTAATCCAAATTCCCCCGCTTGAAGAGCAAAAACGCATCGCCGCCATCCTCGACAAGGCCGACAGCCTGCGCCGCAAACGCGCCCAAGCCATCGCCCTCGCCGACGACTTCCTCCGCGCCACCTTCCTAGAAATGTTCGGCGACCCCGTCACTAATCCGAAGGGGTGGCCGGTTAAAAAACTCGGTGAGATCGGCACGCTTGACCGTGGAATATCAAAGCATCGACCAAGAAATGACCCTTCTCTTTTGGGAGGAGCATATCCACTTATCCAAACCGGTGAAGTTTCAAAAAGCGATGGCTATATACGCAGTTATACGGCGACTTACTCTGATAAAGGATTGCAACAAAGCAAAATGTGGCCCAAAGGCACTCTGTGCATAACCATTGCGGCAAATATTGCTAAAACAGGGATTTTGCGATTTGACGCATGTTTCCCAGACAGTGTTGTTGGGTTTTCCGCTGTCGACTCGGCAACCGTTGAATATGTTCGAATATGGTTATCCTTCTTGCAAAAGACACTGGAAGATAACGCACCTGAATCTGCTCAGAAAAACATCAATTTAGCAATCTTGCGAGATTTGAATATCCCAACTCCACCCATTGAGTTGAAAAAAAGATTCGAACAGACCGTGATTACAGTTAATAACTTAAAAGAGGTAAGTAGTAATGCTCTTGCTGTTGTTGCCTCGTTATCAGAGGCGTGTCAAAGCCAAGTTTTCTAACTAAACAAATCGTAAGCCAACCGCGTACGGCACATTGCTTTTGTAGGGCGTCAATAAGCGAAGCGCATTGCGCCGTATGATGTCGATTGCATTCAATTCGTCAGCCGTAATAAATGGAGCGCGACAAAGCTGCGCACATCCAACCGATGCGCTATGGCAGGTGCAAGGTTTTAACGACACCGCACGAACCGCCACCATCCACGGCGTAATTTCTACGGCGATGAATGCCCTACTGAACTTTAGAATGACAGGTATTGCCCTGTAGGCATTGATAATCAATACCCAAAAGTCAATACATATCGTTTTTTTGAGTTCCCTCATTTGCGAACTCGGACTGAACTCATAGCCGCGTTTCCAAGGGCTACAAAAATGATGGGCGAATTGGCAAAGCGTGCAGCGGAAAATTAAAAACAGTTGAACGCGCGGAACGCGTGTTTGAGACCAAAAGCTTACCAAACACTTTCACCCTCTCGGTGGATCAGGAACGCAAGATGAGAGTTTGTCTTACGTTTTTTCAAGGTCCAAAAATTAACCTGTTTTTGAGTTAATTTTCGATTCACGAGTAATTTTCATGTAAATAATCTATTGATTTGTCACTTTCAGCCATTTTTTGTCACTATTAGTGATTTTTGCCCATTTTTTGCAGGAGTTGGGCGTAAATTGTAGAAAGTGACAAATAGTACCTTCCGTACCAGAGAAAAATTAACTTACCTTACATTTTACACCACTAAAAATTAAATTTTTTAATTAAGATGGTTTCATGGAGCGTAATTTAAATGTAAATATAATATTGATTTGTCACTTTCATTCATTTTTTGTCACTATTTGTGATTTTTGCCCATTTTTTGCAGGAGTTGGGCGTAAATTGTAGAAAGTGACAATGAATCGCCCTAGCTTTTGTAGAGACATTTGAGTGTCGGCTATGGCCGAACAGCATTGGCATGATCCAAAAAAGATTAAGGCCGCAACCTGGTGGTTAGCGGCCTTTCATTTTTCAACCGTCGGCATCGACACTTCGGCCAAAGCGGCCGCTCATGAACTTTTGCTTTCGTTTAACATTCATCAGTCCGATTCGTCTCGCAAAATACGATGCGTTAAACTCCGCGCCTCCGATTCAACTTATTTTAATTAACGAAAACGATGCGCAAATATGCCTCACAAAAACCTAAAGTTGCTGCGGCAGCACTCGTTGATAGCCTGATGTTACCAATGTGGTCCGCGATTCATCTTTATGATCGGGAAATGTGGCTCCCAGCTAATTTGAAAATGCTTGTCCTTGCACTCAATGCAACCGAGCGTCTCCGAAAAATGACGCCAATGCCGTTTCTTAAAGTGCAACGACTGAACTTGCTGCGAGAGTCCTTAAACTTGCTTCAGCAAGGCTATGCTGAAACGAATCGATTTGAAAAACAGCTGATTCATTACCAGCGCATGTGTGATGCGCTGACCCACATTGAACAACAGTGGAGAATGGCGGCACATGATTCACTATTAACTGCGTTGGTGAATGAAATGGATGCCAACGAGAAGGCTGAAAAAGAAAGAGCAACATTATGAGCCACCTCGGATTAAATGCCTGCGAATGACCGAGCAGCCATAGCGGAGTGCAATAAATGATGAAGGCCGCAACCAGATGGTTTGCGGCCTTTCATTGTTCAAACTTCTGCAACTACAGATCGGCCTTTGCGGTCATTCAACGATTTAAAGTGAAACTACCGGTCTACACTAGAATCCGAATAGTCTCCGCAGCAAGTTTTAAACTCACAGCCAACAAAAGCTGTATAATTGTGAAAGGTTAATGGGGCATCTCGTCAGTGAGCAACGCCAAGTAAACTTGGGGACGTAATTGGATACAACAAAGGAATTGTCAGGCAATAACCCTCTTGCCACAGCACAGCGAGAAACGGCGGGTGCGCAAACGTTCGAGAAATACGAATACCAGTACCACTGGGCACTGTGCCGAATTCTTGGCGCTCACGAAAATTCTGACGATTATGTTGTCTTTATCGAGTTGCATGAAGACGTGGTGTTAGCAACTTCGACCGATGAGTCCATCGCACGGTTTGAATTCAATCAGATAAAAAATGTCAGCTCGTCTGCTTGGAGCAAGCAAAAACTTACTTCGGTTCCTAAGGTTAAGGCCAAAATAGTAACAAATTCAATTCTTGGGAAGATGCTCCAAGGAGTTCGTGAAAAGCCTTTTGTCGACAAGCTGAACTCGCTCGATCTAGTTGCAACCTGCGGCTTCAATTTACCTCCCAAAATAGATGGCCTCAAGCTCTCGATTATTTCGATTGGTGATCTCCACGATGACTGCTTGAAAGACATCCAAGCTGCGCTCGACAAGGAACTTGGCACCTACCCCATTCCTAAAACTTTGAGGTTTATTACTCCCGATCTGCCGGCATCCGGTTTTCAGGACGTTGCTATTGGCCGAATTTCCAAGCTTGTCGATGTGAAAGCGCCAGGTGCCAAGTGCAATGCCTCTACGATCTATCGAGTGCTCATTGACGACTTGCATCGCAAGGGAGCTGTGGCATTTGATTTTACTGAGTGGAACAACCTTGTAAAGAATAAAGGAACAACCCACAGCGACGTAGAAAGAGTCATTTCATCATATACAGAAAGCAGGGGTATTGAGGTCTTCTTGCAGGACTTTGAGGACATCCTTAACGAATTTGAACTTAAGTCTAACAAGCGGATCCAGATTCGGAGAGCTTTTGAGCGCTACCACAATGCAGTGCGCTTAGAACGCACCTTGATTGCCATCGACAACCATCAAGCAGTCAAAGATACGGTTGAACGCAACTTTGAGGCATTCGAAGAACAAGGTGCGACATGGTTTATGAAGAAGGCTTTTGAGTCCTTGCCTGAAACAACCAAAAACAACCTTGTTGATTTGGAATCAATCCAAGCTGCGATCATCTACGAGCTGTTGAGTAAATGCCATGAAAAATGAGCCGACCATCGACAACTTCAAACTGCTGATTAGAAATCTCAGGACAAAGCAGCATGAAAAACTTAGCATTCAAACGACTGGTAGTAGCATCCGATACCCTAAAGTCCGGAAATCAGTTCGAGTTCAAACCACGCTTCAACCTGATAACGGCGAACGACAATAGTTTTGGAAAATCGACACTAGCCAAGTTGCTCTTCTGGACTTTAGGTGGAGATCTGGAGCTGGATATCACATGGGCATCATTTGATGTTCGCTGCTTGGTTGATTTCACTATTGGAGGGGAGACCTATCAGGTTGGACGATACGGAAACATAATGTTTCTCCATCGTCCAAATGGTCAATGGGAAAAATTTCCTAAAATCACTGGTAAGTACTCTGAGGTTTTTGCTGAGATCGTTGGTTTCAAGGCTTTGCTACCAAACAGGAACGATGCAACCAAACTTGAATCTCCCCCTCCTGCCTTCTACTTTTTGCCTTTCTATGTAGATCAGCGGCGGAGTTGGTCTCACGCATGGAATGGCTTCATCAATCTTGAGCAATACTCCAAGTGGCAAAAGACCATCATCGAATATCATACAGGTTATTTGCTACCTGAATTTTTCGAGTTCGAAGAGCAGATTGCTACTCGAAACCTTGAGAAAAAAACAGCAGAAATAGAGGTCAAGAAGATTGAGACTGCAATCGAGGTCGTCAAAACGTACCTGCCTACATCGATCAAAACCGTTGCCCTTTCAAAGGGAGAGTTCGACACCCTCGCTGCGGAGGTCACTGAAGACATTGCCAACCTCCAGGCTAAACAAGAAGAACTACTTGGTACGATTGCCGAAATCCAAACTGAACGCCTCTATTTGCAAAGTCAACTTGATCTGTCAACGCTAGCATCTACTGAGCTTGAAAAGGATTACTCCTTTTCTGTCGAATGCGTTGAAGGTGAGTCCCTGCTGTGTCCGCTATGTGGAACCGAGCACGATAACTCGTCACCAAGACGAGCCTCCATCCTCGCAGATAAGGATGAAGCAGACAGCCTAGTGACACAGCTCAGCGGAAAGATTGACCTCCTAGACAAAAAACTGGTTAGAACTCAGAAACAGCACGAGAGCACGCGTACTGAAATTGATTTCATCAACAACAAATATAAATCGCTTGATTCCTCCGAAACGACTGACACAGGGACAAACTCAGCCGAATCATCATTCCTAGGCAGCATCGCTTCTCGCGCAGTTCAGATGCATGTGCAGCAAACGATGGAGACCAAAACAACTCTGATCCGAACCATCAATGCCACCAACAAAAACTTGAGAGCAGAACAGAAGAAGCTATTGACTAAGGATGAACGAGAAAATCTTGATGCCACCTTCAAAGACTCCTTGGCTAAGTATATCGATGAGCTGAAGGCTCAAGGCATAAATCTATCCCCAATCGAGTCCCCTCTTGATTACAAGAAGCTCTATGGAAGCGGTGGCGCGGCGGAAAGCACCCGTGGCCTCCTAGCATATTACATGTCCATTATCCGACAGGCGCATAGAGCAGAGAATGAGGTATTCTCGGCAGTGGTAATCGATACACCAAATCAACAGGAACAAGCAGATTTCAACTACGAGAAGATCCTTAAGTTCCTGATGGACTCGGTACCTCCAAACACACAACTCATTTTGTGCGCTATGAACCGTAGCGAAATCGATAGCTATAAGAGTGCAGCACACGTTATTGAGCTGGACGAAAAAAAGATTCTCAGCGATACGAAGTACGCTGAATGCCGGGCATTGCTCAACTTCGATGCCCCTATCTCTTCGTCTTCGCCGGCTCAATGATTATCTGTGATGAACAAATAACGAAGGCCGCAACCTGATGGTTAGCGGCCTCTCAATTTTCAACTGTCGGCATCGACACATCGGCCTTTGCGGTCACTCATGTGTTTCTTAGCATTACATCGGTCATCTAGCTTTTTTGTCACCAGTGAATCTGTCGACAATGCCTTTTTAGCAGACGGTTGTCGGCTAGTTGCTGCCTCTCCGAGGCTCCCGTTGTAGCCGCTTTGCAAGCCATAAGTGTTTGTTCCCATCTTATTGCTGCTGTCGCCACTATTTGTATCATCGATTATGGTATGGTTGCTCAACGCTGTTACTTGTATGCCAAGTAAACGGAATATTAGGAGTTGGCACTTGGAGCTGTCCGCCAACACCCTCGGCCGGCTTTTTTCGCCTGATAGAGGGCATGATCGGCTCTTGCCATCAGTTCTTCAAAAGTACTGGACTGGTCTGATAGGGCAGCACCGATACTGACTGAGAGTTTAAGTTTCTTTCCATCAGGCGCAGTGAGGATACTATCGCGTAACGACGCCAAAAAACGTTCCGCAGCAATTGTCAGTCCGTCTTCGTCTGCCTCATCAATAACGATGATGAATTCATCCCCACCGAATCGGCCAATAATGTCGCTCTCGCGTAATGTCTTTTGGCAAGCGTTGACGATGCTAATGATGTAGGTGTCACCAAATGCATGGCCATAGGAATCATTGATAGCTTTGAAATGGTCAATGTCGATCAAGAGCACCGCCAAGCGTGCTTCCCGCCTTTGGGTTCGCAACAGTATACTTTCAGCTTGCTCAATCAAAAAACCTCGCGTCAGGACTCCGGTCAGCGTATCGATACGGGCCAAATTTTGATATTTGTTTTTGAGGAGAATGATATCGGTTATGTCTGTTGAAATACCTATTAATCGATCAGCTTTACCATCTTTGAATAATGGGATTTTGATGGACCAACAAAATATTTCCTTCCCGTTTACATCCGAGACGATTTCCTCCCCAGTCACTTTACATCCGCCGTCGAAAACGGCTTTATCCATCGCAGCAAGACGTTCGGATGTCTCAGGTGTGAGCAGGTCTTGCTCCAACGTTCCAACAATTTCATTAACAGGCTTTGAGTACAGTCGAGCTAAATTTTCGTTTGCGTACAGATAACGCCCCTCCCGATCTTTGATATATACATAGGCGTCCATGTTTTCGAGTACTTGGCTCAACTGCTTTTTCTGCTCTTCCAAATCTCTTTCGAGCTGAAGGCGTTCCGTGATGTCCGTTGAGATGCCGCAAAGCCCAGTAACCTTGCCATCAGCTCCGCAAATAGGGCGCTTGACCGTCCAAAAAATACGCTCTTCACCCGTCGTGGCGATGATATTGCGCTCTACTTGCTCGATATGATTGCCGTCTTTTAAAACACTCAGGTCATTTTTGCGCAATTCATCGGAAATTGTCAGGTCGAAGAATTTTTCATCCGTAAAACCGATTACGTCATCTAGGTGTTGACCAAAAAGATCGCAGACCATTTCATTAGCAAAGGTGTACCGCCCTTCGAGATCCTTAGTGAAAACATAAGCCCCGACATGATCGAGTGTAAATCTAAGGTGATTTATTTCTGCCCCCAAATCAGGAGGTGATAGCGGGTCTTCTCTCATGTGCATTTTTCGTCAGTTCCTAAACGCCTTATCCAAGTGAAGGATCAGCATCCTAATACTATCTAACAGTAGGTCGTTCTTAACCGCACTTTTAAAGTTGCAAGTGGAGCGCTTGAAGAGCGGCAAGATGTTCACTGGTGATGTAGATATCTTACAAACCAATGTCATTCGAAGGCTCGACTGCAGTGAGTTGGAAATTGATTTTCATCATTTACCATAGCTGATCGACAGGTTAGTTGCATGCTATACGGACAGAATTACGTGAGAGGCGATTTTAGCCGAGCAGCTTTGGCATACATCCAAAATGAATAAGGCCGCAACTCAATGGTTAGCGGCCTATCTTTCACGCTTTAGCTTCGACAAATTGGCCTTAGCTGCCATCTAGAAGAAAAATTTTTGATAAATCTTACCCCAGGCTTTAGTACCTACATTGAACAGCACCTTAAAATTTCATCGGTGCGAAAAATAGATTCTTGATACTTTGAATCAAACACTTTTAGCGGCTTGCGCTCAATAAGCAGTCCAGCCACCATCAGTTGCATAGAGCGCGCCGGTGAGGTTGGAGGCTTCATCCGAGAGCAAAAAGCTAATCACCGCAGCCTGTTCCCATACCGTCGATTGGCGTTTATTGCTATCAGCGTAGGCTTGTAGACTTAGCGTTTTAGTGCGGCCCATATTCGGCACCGTCGAGCCCGCGTTTTCCTTGCTAGCGGCCGTCACATACTTTATCGCCATATCGGTCATTGCCGTTTCTGTCGCGGCCATATTCACTGAGTTCACGCGAATGCCGTACGGCGCATAATCAATCGCACCGCTGCGCGTTAGGCCACTACACGCGTGCTTACTGGCGACATAGGCTGAGTTGCCAGCCAAGCCCGTTAAACCGGCAATCGAACAAATATTCACAATGGCACCACCCTTGCCTTGCTTAAGCATTGGTTTGAGTTCGGCGCGCATCGATTTAAAGACGCCAGTGGCGTTGATGTCCATCAGCGTATCGAAATATTCATCACCCGCATCGGCAATCGGGTTGGGTAGCAAGTCTTTTTGTTTTTGATAATCAAACACTGCATCTGGTGCCATTGCCGCCATGACGCCCGCCGAGTTCAGCGCGCCATTCAGCTCACCAAAGGTCGTTACTGCATGCGCCACTGCTTTTTGTAGATCGGCATTATTGCGTACATCGCCTTTAACAAATTCAGCTTTACCGCCTTCTTTGCGAATTTGGGCGACAGTTTCAGCGCCCTCTTTGGCGAGCACGTCAAAAATCACTACATTGGCACCTTCGCGTGCCAAACGAATCGCAGAAGCTGCACCGATGCCGCGCGCGCCGCCGGTAATCAGATAGGTGCGGCCTTCATGCCGTTTCGCGGCGAAATACGCAGGGTCAACCGGTTTAATATCGACCGCTTTATAGTTTTCGGCCATCGCTGGGCTGGCGAGCAAACCGGCAGTTAACATCGAAATACCTAACGATTTTGCAAATTTTTTCATGCGTTTTCCCCTTGAGGATGGTCATTAAAATCGAACAATCATCAGCGCGCTGGCGCTAAACCAATTTTGGTAATCATTGTTGAGGGCACTGCGAATGGCTTCACCGGGCTGGGTATACGCGGCCGAGAACACAAAAATCAGATTGGGGTTGGCCACATAACGAGCTGTTAAATTCAGCTCCATACCAAGATCATCTGATTCGAGCACCGACAAAGCCTGCGCCCCGCCCAAATTATTTAAAGTATCCGCTTTAAAGAGCCAGAATTGGGGCGTTAATTCCCAGCGCGGTGCGGGTTGCAAGCGCGCCATAAAACGATGCGCGATCACATTGGACGTTTGCACCACTTTATATTGATTTAAACCTTGCACCCATTCGTCACCAGCGCCGCCAGCAAACAAAGGGTCCCAACGCTCAAAAGTCGGCGTATCGGGATTATCACCAGTGAATTTTGAATAACGGTAGCTCAAGGTCGGACGCCATGCAGTATCCCTAAATTGATAACCCAATTCGGCATAACCGCCCCACGCCTCCATATCAAAATTGCGATTCGTTTGGCGTGCCAGCTCTGCGTTGGCATAAAAATTTGACACGCTGGCAGGCGGATCAAACGCAAAGCGAAGATCCAAAACTTCCAAACCTTCGCGTGAATACGTCGCAGTGGGTGTGTAATATTTGAAGGTGGACTCAGGCACTTGCAGTGCCATGGCGCCCAGACGTAGATTAGGCAAAACACGACCTTCGTAATTCACGCCCTGAATGACTGTTCGGCTGTCGATGGGCTCTAGTTCATCGGGATCAAGCTGAAATAGCTCCAGCTTGTGATCGTCATACACAAACTGCGCATGGATTAATTCATCTGCGGCATTGCGGGGATTGGATTGCAATGCGGCTCGATCACCACCATTGGCTGAGGCCAAGCGCAAAATCATCCCGTTATCGACCTGAAACGCTTTACGTCCATAGAGCAAGCTCATTTGGCGTACGCCCCCCTGCTCAGTCGTATTACGACCGATAAAGCCAAAGTAAGCATCCTCAAAGCCACCATGCGTGCGAGTTTGATCGGTGAATAATTCTGGCCCCCAAGAACCAGAAGCAATATAACTGCCACCACCAAAAACAGAAATGTGATCGGTCACTGCATTAATACCGTACAACCCCGCTTCAACACTACTTTCAAACCACGTGTCGTTGCCTGAGCCTGATGGCGTTTTTGCCAGTGGATTACCAGCCGTTAGAATTTCTGGTCGGCCAAAGAAAGCATGAGTATTGGAAAAAACCATCGACTTATTCACCAGCTTGGCTTGCAGCACAGAGCGATCATCGGCGTAAAGGGTTGGGAAATCTTGCCAATCCCCCGTTGCAAACAGCCCCATCGTACTATCAGCGAGTGGTTTAGCCACTTGCGACAGGGTGATATCCAAGACCAGTTCAAGGTTACCGCTAGCGCTAGTTTGCACCTCATAGCGAGCGTCGCCCACAAAGCTCAAACGCCGTACCTGATTGAGCATCAAGTCACTACGCACCGGGTCAAATCGGTTACCGGGATGGGCGGCAAAGGCTTTCAATGCCGCGTCGCGATAGGTGGCGTTTTCTTGCTGACCACCGTCAAAACGAACGCTGACCGACTCAATACGGCGTCCGCTTAAATCCGCTTCGACGCCTGCATAGGCAAAGGGTGCGAGCCAACACAGCACGACCAGAAAAAATGGCTTAAGCACTATGAGCTTTAAGCGCTTGCAAGCAGAAAAACCTAAAAAACTGAGCATAGATTGAATTTAAAACCAAAGAGATATAGAGATTAAAGCGATATATTCCAACTCTCAAGTTAGTACAAATACTGACTTGGTTATTTCAAATAATTTAACAAGCATGAAATGCATTGCCATATTACAATCCCCCACAAAGGGGCCATCACGATTACATTAGAAAACGACGCCATGCAGAGGCTTTAACCAATTGTCGACAATGGTTATAGTTTACGGCCTAGTTAACGACAACGTTAATAGGCGATGTCACGGGATATGCTCGCATCAACTTTACGTTTGGTTGAGCACACTTCTCGAGGGGCATTGGTTTTCGCTTGGCCCACTTTGCTGACGCCGTCTTGATATAAGCCATACACGCATGCGTAACTATAAAAGAAGCTTCGGCAATTATTTTCGGTACCAATCACGGGAAAAAACAAGGCATGATTAACTCCAATCAAACCTGTCTTGTTAGTCTGTCGCATTCATCTTAAGGAATGTTTAAGCAACTTTGAACTAAATGTGCGGTTTCGCACAGCGGCTTGCTGTGCTTAAAATTGGTGGGGTACAGTTTGTAACCCCTTGCAGACGGAGTATTAATCGCTGTTAGAAATTGCAGCAGCAATTCCGACAATCGCTGCGCCGACTACTGCGCCTCCGAGAAAATTATCTCGGCGGTCGTCGCGGTAATCATCCCAATATTGCTCACGGCGATTCTCGCGAATTTCGCGGCGAATTTCTCGACGTGCTTCGCGTCGTTCCTGATTGACTTCACGAAAGCCTTCACGGATTTCACCACGAGCACAGTCGCGGGTAGTGCAGCGGCTCAACTCGCGACGGGCTTCGCGTTTTTCTCGCTCGACCGAGCGAATGCCTTCACGCACTTCGCGCCTAACTTCATAGCGGCCTGCTTGTGCGGGGTTAGCCCAAGCAACCATGCTCAGAGTAAAGACGGCTAGTATCAAAGTAACAGGGTTACTCACTTTTGGCCTCCTTTGCTGGCGCGGAATTTAGTAACGCGTTTTTCGTAGTTGTCCAAGACTGTTTTGCAGTCGCTTGTTTTTATTTGCATTTTAGAGCCATAGCCAAAAGCTGCGCTGAACAAAAAGGCGCGATCCACGCCCAGAGCTCGGGCGATTTCATTATTAAGATTCATGACTTCGCGTTCCAGCATGGTTTTCTGGCTTGAGTCAACGCAACCATGGGCTAACCCCGACAGATAGCCAAAGCTCTTTAGCCCTTCATCTAGTTGTTCTTCCGCCTTTTCTTTCGCGGCTGTGATCACTTCTATATTAGATGTGGTATTGGCTGTTGGCGTGGTTTCGGCCTGCACTGGCATGGAGCACACAAGAATTACGGCACAATTAGCTAATAGATACTTTGCACTCATCTTTGTATTCCTTTATGTGTTTAGACTATTAAATATAGCCAAGAGTAGAGACGATGTGCTGTTATTCGTAACAAGGGCGGCTTGGGCTTTTGATGGAGGGGGAAATGGCCTAGATCGTCGTGCAGAAGCCAAAACGAAGGCAGTTGCAAAACGACTTAATCAACAGGATAAGTTGGCTTGAGTGCTTAATTTTTATATTAATTACCACTTGTGAAATTTAAATAAAAGCATATAAAAAGGTGGGGAGTCTGGCTATAGTTGGATAATCAAGTTCCAGATTGTCCAACTCATGCTCAAGTTCGTTTTGCTGATTGCTGTCTTGTGGATGCCTTTAGTGTGGGCACAGACGCCGCTGCAAGTACGCTTTGCACCTGAAAAAGACTATGGCCCGTTTATCTATCAAGATGAGCAGGGGCAAATTCGCGGTCTTTCATGGGACATACTGCAGGCGATTGCTGAGCCTGCAGCGCTGCAAATTCAAACTCTTCCGGCCAGTTCGTTGGCCTCTATTCTTGAAATGGCCAAGTTAGGTCAAATTGATCTTATTTCTTCATTACGCCCCACAGCCGAGCGTTCAGAGTATCTGAGTTTTACTTATCCCTATGTGGCTGTACCCGCCGTATTGATTGCGCGTGATGATGGCGCAGCTGTTGATTTGTTCTCGCTGCAAGGCAAGTCAGTTGCGGTCGGCAAAGGGTATGCCGTTGAATCTTTTGTGCAGGATAAATTTCCCAATATCGCTTGGTTGGCGGTGAATGATGATCGGGAGGCGTTGTTGCTTCTTAAGCAAGGCAAGGTCGATGCGCTGGTGGCTGATATTGCGAGTGTGATTTTTATTGCCAAAGCTGAGCAATATCGGCAGTGGCGAGTGGTGCAAAATATCGGTTTTCAGTATCAACTCAGCTTTGCCTACCCAAAGGGGCAAGTTGAAATCGGTCAGCGACTCAATCAGGCGTTGTTGAGTATGCCGCTGGCGCAACGAGAAGCATTGCTGGCGCGCTGGTTAAATCCTGAGCAAATCAAAGACGCTATTCCGTATTCTTTAATATTAAAGTATTCAGCAGCGGTGTTGGCGGGTTTGGCGCTGTTGTGTGCGCTTTGGTTGTGGCGGCGGAGGGGATCTTCGGCGTGAACAAACTAAATCCCCTACGCAATGAAGAACTAAGGCTGAGTATTTTTATTGCGTTCATTTATTTTCTCGTGGCCATTATGTCGATCGCGATTTTTCGGGTCGGTTCAGGAATTGCACTCATTTGGTTCGCGAATGCCATCGGTGTTGCCTATTTAAGTCAGTTAGATTTCTCCAGATGGCTAACTCCGCTTGCTCTGTTGCTAGCCGCGATTGCGCTGGCCAATGGCATTATGGGGACACCGCTGTCGCAGTCATTGATCTTCATTCCCGGGAATCTGACCGAAATCGTATTGGGTGGCTATTTACTCCGGAGCCAAATTCGTGACACCGGGGTGTTTTTCAATGTTGCTGGATTGATTCGGCTAATCTGGCTAGGAGTGATTCTGCCGGTCTTGGCTGGGTCTCTGGTATCGGCGGTGGTTTTTGCTGCGCTAGATGATATTGCGGTGATGCATGTTTTTGTGCGCTGGGCCGAGGGGGCTGTAATTGGCAGTGTTAGTGTATTGCCAGCAGCTTATTGGATCAGTGTTAATCGATTGAGCGGTTTAAAACAGGCTTTGCTCAATGCTTATTTATCGGTAATGCTACTACTAAGCTTGGTGATCGCAATTATAGTGCCACTGACTTTGCCATTTCCATATATCTATATCACCGTTCCGTTATTTTACATTGCCTACCAAAGTGGCGTCGCAGGTACGGTGCTAGCAAATATGCTGGTCGCTATTGCGTTGTGCGTGCTGATCACGTTTGGGCTGTTACTGCCACCACCGACTTTGTATAGCTGGGGTAATGCGCTATTTTATTTGCCAGTACTGGCTACCTTGATTCCTCCGCTGTTATTGGCCGTGGCAATGGATATGAACCGTTCGGCATCGATTGCCTTGCAGCAAAGTGAACGTCGCTATCGCTCTTTGTATCAACATACACCGGTGATGATGTATTCATGTGATGAAAGTGGGCGAATATTGACGGTCAACGACGTTTGGCTCAATACCATGGGTTACTCGTATCTTGAGGTGATTGGTCACGCGGCAACCGATTTTTTAGAGCCAGAATCTGCCCAGTGCCAGCTAAATGAGCAGTTTCCAAGATTGTTCGAGGTAGGAAGCTGCCAGAATGTTCGCCAGCAGTTGGTGAGCAAAAATGGCGAATTAATTGATGTCTTGATGTCTGCTGCATTGGAGCAAGACCGTGCTAGCGGATTTAATCGGTTTCTCGTCGTGCAGCTAGATATTAGCGAGCGGGTGCGAGCGCAGAATTTAGCCTATCGCGATGCACTGACTCACCTGCCAAATCGCCTGTTGTTTGCCGATCGTCTGACTACGGCCTGCCAGCAAAGCGCGCGTTCAGGTGACGGTTTTGCACTACTGTTTCTCGATCTGGATCATTTTAAGGAGGTGAATGATCTCCATGGTCACGAAGCAGGTGACCTGCTGTTAATTGAGGTTGCGCGCCGCCTGCAATCTCTGGTTCGTGCGAGTGATACCGTGGCCCGTTTAGGCGGGGATGAGTTTGTGCTGCTGCTGCGAGGTCTGTCGCCAGGAGTGGAGTCCGAGCAAGTTGGCGGCAGTATTTTGCAGTGCATTGCGCAGCCTTATCAACTTGACCCGACGTTGCGCGTTGAGATTTCTGCCAGTATTGGTTTTGCGTACTATCCACAAGATGGACTGGATGAGGCTAGTCTACTTCGTCACGCTGACCGAGCAATGTATTGTGCTAAAAATGCAGGTCGTAATTGCTTCAAAATTAGTGATGCGCAGACGCCCTAAGCGTTGCTTACCGCTCGCAATTGGCAAATGCAGCTGATGTTGGGGCCTGGCCGAGATTGTTTGTCTCGGTAAAAAGTCAATCCTCCCTTGCAAAGCGAGGCTGTATACGGGTTATAGTAGTTAATCGACTATTATGTTGAGTCTATCGTTAGCTGACATATATTGTCCTACTTTCTATGATGCTGACGAAAATGTAAGATTGTGGATGTGGTCATGACTGCACATGATTGTCGTCTTTAGCCGAGTAGCTTGTGTAGAAACTCATAGTGATGAGGGCCGCTACCTAACGGGTTTCGACCATTCATTTTAAATTATCGGCATCGACGCATCGGCTAAGCGGATAAAAACACTCAAAAAATTAAGCGCCTAAATATAGCTCAGTTTGTTAGTTGCTTTGAAAGAAAAGCAGAAGACAAAGGACAAAGTTCAGAAAACTGGCTTGTTGCCTGAATCTCTATTGGAGCCATATTGCGTTCTGTAGTCTGATAGCTGGTCTTAAGAAAAAACACCTCAGCCGTATTTGTTAACAGATAAAGCGTTTTTACCCCCTGTTGCCGGGCTTGCTCCTCAGCGTATAAGACAAGTGAAGTAGCTAATCCTTTTTCACGAAATGCAGTGGCGACAGCCAATGAGCGTAGCAGACCAACATGCTCGAAAATTTCTAAGCCAATAATTGCAACCAACTCATTCTTGTAGTGTATTCCATAGAAAAACGGTGGGCTTTCTACTGCGACATCGCAACTTTTTAAATTGCAATAGTCCAGTAGACGAGTGATTTCTGCCAAATTATTTACTGGCTCTATTTGCATGGCAATTTTTCCAAATATAACAGTTAAACTTAAAAAATTAGAGGTTGCTTTAACTTAAATTAAGAAATACTGCCTTTTTTAAAATCACTTTATTTTAAAATTGATCTTCCCCCATGCTGCATTTAGACCTGTATAGGGAACGCCATTGATTCTAAATTCACACATGCTTCTAATTAACTATCAGTTAAAAGTTAACTGTCGGCGTAGTCAGCAGCTGATGCAAAACTAAGATGGCCTATCTAGTATAGAAGTACACCAGCGACCGCTTTGGCCGAACAGTTATGGCCCACCACCAAAATAATGAAGGCCGCAACCTGATCGTTTGCAGCCTGTTTTCCAAGTTTTGACATCAACACTTCGACCAAAGCAGATCGTCCACATCACCTAAGTTGGTATCCGAAATCATTAAGCCACAATAAACTCTACTAACGAGGGTGGCGCTCGCAGCATCTACTGCTTATGCTGAATCTATTTAATTTTTATGTGCAAGGTGTTGCGATGACAATAAAAACCAAAGCATGGCTTTTTTCGATTTTTGTTATGGTTTCACTGATCAGCGTGATGATTGTGGGCCTTTCGACGATGAAAACGGCGGCAAACGAAGACAACAAAGCCCGCATTCAACAGCTTTTACGTGCGACCTACCTTACGATCACTGAACTAGAAAAAATGGCAGCGAGCGGCAAGATGCCGGAAGAGCAGGCGAAAGCGATTGCAACACAATTATTGCGGGAAAATAAATACCATAAGTCGGAATATGTTTACGTCGTGGACGACAAACTGAATTTTGTTTCTACGCCTTTAGACCCGCAACTACATGGCACTAGTTTTAATGAATTTAAAGATGCGGATGGTAAAAGTGTTGGAGCACTTGCAGTGGGAGCACTACAAAAATCGGGCGGCGCGTTGACTGAATATTGGTGGAATTCTAAGCGTGATGGCGTGGTTGTTGAGCTGCTGTCGGTGGCGATTCAAACGCCGCGTTGGCACTGGATTGTCGGCAATGGTGTGAGTTTTGCTGAGGCTGAAACGCGATTTTGGCAAAACGCACGTTGGCAGGTACTGATTTGCTTAATCATTTCGGCGATTGTCGTGGTGATTTTGCTGTCTACTGTGCGCAAGCTACTCAGTCAGTTGGGCGGGGAGCCTGATTATGCCGCCGAAATTGCTGTGGCGATTTCGCAAGGCGATCTTGGTCGTAAAGTGGAAGGCGCATTTAAGTCGGAAAGCTTACTGGGTGCAGTTTCCAGCATGCAAACGAGTTTGCGCGAAATGATTCAAGGGATTCAGCGCGGCGCAGAAGAGCTTAAACATGCGGCCAGCAGCCTGACCCAGCAAATGGAATCAATAAATCATGCTTCTCGGCAATCTTCCGATGCGACCCAATCGAGCGCGGCGGCAATTGAGGAAATGTCGGTCAGTATCGATCATATTTCGCAAAGCGCGCGCGATACCGAAGAAAACTCCTCGCGCTCAGCCGAATTGGCCAATGAAGGTGAAGGTTTGGTCAGTCAAGCGGCGGGTGAGATTCAAAAGGTTTCCGAGCAAATTTCTGCGGCGTCGGTCTTGATTAGCGGGTTGGTTGAGCGTTCTCGCGAAATTGATAGTATTGCGGGTGTGATTAAGGAAATCGCCGATCAAACCAATTTATTAGCGCTGAACGCTGCGATAGAGGCTGCTCGAGCCGGTGAGCAAGGCCGAGGGTTTGCCGTGGTGGCTGATGAAGTACGTAAACTCGCCGAGCGCACGACGCAGGCGACGGCGCAAATCACGGCGATGGTGCATGCGGTGCAAACCGATACCTTGTCGGTGGTGGCGAGTATGGATGAGGCCAAACCACAGGTATCGCGTAGCGTAGAAATGGCGGACCGTGGCTCGGCCATGTTGCGGGAGATTAGTAGTGGCGCTTCGGAAACCTTAATCAAAATTCGTGATGTTGCCAATTCTACGTCGGAGCAAAGCATCGCCAGTAGTAGCCTTGCCGTTAATGTGGAACGCATCACGCATATGGTCGAAGAATCGGCAGAATCAGTGCGCGCCGCCAATGAAAATGTGCGAGCACTTGAGCTACTGGCGGGTGATTTACGCGCCGCAGTGACGCGATTTAAGTTATAACTTTTTGCTAAAATGACTTAATTAGATGTTGTTAATCTTTTTTATACATGAGGTTGGAGTTAATGGTGGCCGTTTAGGCGACCCTAAAATTCTATGTCGAAACGAGTCACTACCATGCGCCAATTTTGAATTGGCATCTCTCATTTTTTTGATTCGTGCTTGATCACAAGATACTTAATCGCCCTGAGTGAACTAGCCGTTTTATGTCTCTTAGGCCGAACAGCTTTAGCAACGACTTGAAATAATTAAGGCCGTAACCTGATGGTTTCCGGCCTTTCATTTCTCTAGACTAGGCATCGACAGATCGGCCAAAGCAGACCATCAGAGCAATCTTGTTTGGTGGCCAAATTCAGTAAGCCACTACAGATTGTTTTTTGTTTTAATTAAATATTTAGGAGCCGCACTTACAGAAAAGCTAATGAATATAAAAACCATGAATGATAATATTCTCACAACGTTACCTTTGTAAATTTAAGCACGAAGCCATTGTGCATTGCAACCAAACTAAATTAGTTAATCTCAATATTGCTAGTAAACCCAACAAAATCAATGTCTACGGCCATTTTAAAAAAGTGCATTTTATATTCAATTATCAACATTGCTTCTCCATTAATTTTCAATCGAACTTATAATTACTCCCTAAGAAATCTATCAACCGCATTAAATAAGTTATTCGGTTTTTTCATTTCTTCTGCCAGCAAATTACCCGCTTTAATATCCGCACGACTTATCTCTTTTTTATAATAATCTCTAGTATTCACAGATGGATCGGCAAGTGCTGCAAGATTATAAAAGGCATATGCAATCGCAGGATTAATTGGCGTTGCAGGTACTCCAGAACCAAGTTCATAAATTCCTCCTAGATTCCTTAGTGCATATGCATTCCCTTGCTCTGCAGACTTCCAAAGCCAATATATCTCTTGCTTAGTATATTCAACAGTTGGATTTGGATAGTTTGCATTAGAGTAAGCTAAAGCTAGGCAAAATTGAGCATCAGAGTCTCCCTTGCTTGCAAGAGAAAAAATCTGTTTTTCCATTATTTTTTTACAGCTGCCAGCTGTTAATTTTCTAAATTCACGCATAACTTTGGCATCAGGGTGAGTTGGTTTTAAACTGCTACCTTTGTTGCTATCTATGACAAGCAGTTGTTGGTCCTTTTTTTCTATTTTCTGTGGCTTTTCAGAAATGACCGAAATTTTATCTTGTGCTAATACAAGATATTTTTTTGCATTCGCACTAATTTTCGGATCTGTTGATGTAGCCGCTTTGCTATACCAACTCACTGCTTGAGAGTAATCCTGAGTTACGCCTTGCCCATTAAAATACATCGCACCAAGATTAAATTGAGCATCTGCATTCCCTTGCTCAGCAGCTTTGTTCCACCAACTCATGGCTTGCACATAATCCTGCGGAACACCTTTCCCGTTATAATACATCGCACCTAGAGTAACTTTTGCTTCTGCATCACCTCGCTCAGCGGCTTTAATAAACCAGCTTAATGCTTGAGCATAATCCGGAGTCACCTCTTTTCCGTTGTAATACAATGCACCGAGTTGGCGCAGCGCTTTAGTGTGCCCTTGCTCAGCTGCTTTGCTTAGCCAACTTATAGCTTGAGCATAATCTGGCAACAGATCGCGAGAACCAGTAGAACGACTAGATACAGGCTCACCTCTCATGTAGAAACGGCCAAGATTAAATTGTGCATCTGCGTTGCCTTGTTTCGCAGCTTTGCGAAATAAGTCAAAAGCTCGAACAGGGTCATATGCTACGAAATTAGGTAAAATATGCCCATATTTATCTCCTTTCGGAGTGTAAACAATCAACTCTGCAAGATTATTCTGCGCTTGAGCATCACCTTGTTTTGCTAATGGTTCATATTCTTTAAATGCAAGTTGATAATTACCGGCCTTATGCGCTGCTACTCCTTCATCAAATCCAGCATGGGATGTTGTAGTAAAAACAGTTATTAATATGGCGAGAATTCTTTTTTTCATTGAAGGTTTTCCATGAAGGTTTGCTTGCTTAGTGCACCACGGGCATATGTAAATTTTCTCGCAAAAGTACACGAATAATATGTTCACTATCCTATCGAGTTCTTATACAGGGCTACACGTAAGATTTTGGGCAATATTCACATTATCATGCTACTGGCTCTCTGCAGCTTTGTTCAGGTCTTAGAAAAATTGGATCTCCCATAGGTTTCGTAATCAGGAGTCTTCTAAGGCCGAGTAGCTCAGACACAAAACTAAAATGTTTAAGGCCGCAATCTGATGGTTTGCGGCCTTTCGATTTTCTAACCTTGGTATCAACAGATCGGCCAAACCTGCCACTGAATCGGATTGGGTTTGATAGACAATTCCAAGTCTCGCGAAAATGTCCGCATTGGCCGAGCAGCACTAGCATGACCCCAGAAAACGAAAGGCAGCAACCTGATGGTTAGCGGCCTTTCGTTTTTCACGCTTCGACATCTACAGATCGGCCAAAGCTGACATGATCATATGATTGCAATTTCAATTGCACCCAGGGCTGCCAAGAAACATCATCTCAGGGTTTATCGAAATTTATGCTTGCGGTATGCTTCAAGCAGTAATCAACATCGGTTAAAAATTGGGCTTATGAAACCGATTTATAAAATCCTGTTCACACTGAGCGGCGTGCTAGCTTTGGTACTAGGTATGATTGGTATTATCGTGCCGGGATTGCCAACAACTCCTTTTATCCTTCTAGCGGCCTATTGCTTTGCCAAAGGCTCGCAACGTTTACACCTGCGCCTACTCAATCATCCCTGGTGTGGTGCACTGATCCGTGATTGGGAGCGACACCGCAGCCTACCACTACGACTAAAATATCTGGTTATCGGCATGATGCTGCTGACGTCAGGTTTGTCGATCTGGCAACTATCAAGCAAGCCATGGGCTCAAGTGTCAATTTTGGTCGTGGCCTTGATTGGTACTATTACTGTGATTCGTATTCCTACCCGCCGCAGCGGAACCGAGGGAACTAACAAACTTTAGACTCACCCACCCACGCTAGCCGCAATCTAAACGTCCGAATGCAGCTACCTATAATTTGCTGCCCAGAAATCCACAGGCCTTGTAAGATTAAGTTTTTCTAAAACGCATCTTCAATTTTTATGCCTTACAAAGCCTTTCTTCCGGCCCTACCCCCGACTCACCGCAAAGAATGTCTGCTTGGCGCACTGGGTGCGGCGTTGGGATTGATCGGCACCGAGCTACTGTGCCAATTTCTACTGGGCATTCGACCGCACTGGCTGATTGCTCCAATGGGCGCGTCGGCCGTGCTGCTGTTTGCCGCCCCCGCTAGCCCCTTGGCGCAACCTTGGTCGCTGATCGTTGGCAATACGCTATCCGCACTGGTTGGTGTAAGTTGCGCCATTTTGATTGACAATGTGGTGCTGTCCTCGGGTGTGGCCGTCATGATGGCGATTGCCCTAATGTTGCTAACGCGCAGCCTGCATCCACCCGGTGGCGCTGTGGCTTTGAGCGCCGTCATTGGTGGGCCAGAGATCAGTGCCCTCGCTTTTCAATATGTGCTGGCGCCGGTAGCAATCAATTCGGCTCTGCTGCTACTGATTGCGCTGCTGTTTAACCGACTGGCTGGGCGACGCTACCCAAATTACACCCCGCTGTCCTCACCGCACCATACGAGCGACCTACTGCCCAGCCAGCGGGTAGGAACCCGCGAAGAAGATATTGCCTACGCGCTTAAACAACAGGAACAGTTACTCGATATCAGCCCGCAAGACTTGCAGCACGTACTGCAGGACGCACAACGCCACGCCCAGGAACAGAATCTGAGCACACTCCGCTGCGCAGACGTAATGTCCCGCTCCATCGTCAGCATCAACGCACAAAATAGCGGCAGCGATGCCTGGAACAAGCTTGCTTATCATCGCGTGCAGGCACTACCGGTTGTAGACAGCGCAGAAAAATTGGTCGGGATTGTCACTTTGCACGACCTGATGGTTGACCCGCACACGCAACAGGCGCGCTCAACTCTTGAAATGAACAAGCCCTTGGCTGACCTAATGACGGCAGCAGTACACACCGCGGCCCCTCAGCAGGCCTTGCTTGAGCTGGTGCCGCTGTTTTCCGACGGTGGTTTGCACCATCTGCCAATAATAGCAAATGGTGAGCTGGTTGGCATGATTACACAATCAGACATAGTCGCGGTATTGGCCCTGTATGCCGCGCACAATTTGAACGAAATGACTTGAGGTTTTGCAAAAAAAATATGCATAATAATCGAACATGTCTTTTACAATTACAGACATGATTCAATTTTGAGTACCTAATCATTACAGATGACTTTGTCGGCGAACAACTCTGGCACAAATCAAAAATATTGAAGACCGCAAACCGACGCTTTGAATCGCTCAGAGTTTCGCAGATGCTACAATTTTTGCCAGAATTGTCGCCAATAATTTGTCTTCTTCAGCAAATTACTCCCCATCAATCAATACAATAATTGCGGGTTTAACAACTTACTAATCAAAGTCAAAAAAAACGCTCTACAGATGGAGAGCGCTCAATCGGAGGAAATCAAAAAATCAAACTATTTTTTAGCCAGCTTTGCGTGTATCGCCGCCATCAACACTGGATCCGGCTCCACACTCAATGTATCGCTACTGGCGACAATTCTGCCTTGCTGATCGAGCAGCACAAAGCGGGTATTGTGATTAATTTCCCCGTTCGCACCCCGCCGATATTTCACCCCCAAGGCAGCCGCCAATTTTCGCGTCTGCGCGTCATTATCACTCACCGCCAAGGTCGCATTCTTCGCATCAAATTCATGCATTTTGGCCAATCCAGCCAAGGATTTGGGGGTATCGACCCCGGGATTCAAACTAATCATCAAAGCATGAACTGATGCGGCATGGGCAAGAGGCACTGCCGCTAAAGTGCGCTTGATATTTTCGAGCACAATCGGGCACGACACATTGCAATCGCCGTAAAACATCGTCACCACGGATAATTTGGCGGGCGCACTGCCCAATTCAAACCTCTGCCCTTGTTGATTCGTCAGCGGCGTTTTGAGTTGAAACAGCGAGTCGCCAATCACCGCACTGCTGGCGGCGGCGCTGGCATGGTGCTCAGCACAAGCACTGACTCCACCAGCGAGGCAACAGCACAGTCCGAACATAAAAGCTTTGCGCAACATAATGAAGTCCTTTTATCTAGCTATTTTTTACTCGCAGGCTTGGCGCAACGAAAGCCCAATGTATTCACCGTATCTTGCCCCTTGAGCGCAGTTAGCAAGGCAATGCGCATCAGCACCGCATAGTTTTCTTTATCGCCCAAAGACAATGCCGCCGCACCACAGGTTTCTAATACTTTTTGCTCGCCTTGCGCGCGACTATCCACGTTGACAAACAAGCCGTTAAAATCATCGACCCATTCCCAAATCGACTGATGTAAATCATAAACGCCAAACACATTCGCCGGATGTAGCGCCATCGCGGGCAACACATCGAGGCTGAGCGTTTCATACCAACCCAAAATCTTGGCGCGCCAGAGTGGATCTTTGCGCGCATCCTGACGCGTTTCATCGGCCGCAGCGGCAAATTCCCACTGCACCCACGTCGGCAACGCCGCGCCCTCCGACTCACAAAAAGCAGCGGCCGCATACCAACTCACTTGCGTCACCGGCGCGGCGGCCAAATTGGGCGCAAAATCCTGCGGAGTTTTCCAGCTGGAGAGATAACCTTGCCCCGCAAACAAGGGCGTCACATGATCTCGCCGCCATTGGGGATGGGCCAGCACAAATCGTTTAAATTCCTGCTGACTCACCGGCAAAGCCCGCAATTGATACGCCGCCACCTCGACCGTATCGCCATCCAACGGTAAGGCGGTGCGCAAAGTGCCGCCAGTAATTGGCCGGTACTCAGCAGCATGACTAGTCATGCTGATAACGCTGACGACCAATAAACTCGCGGCAAGGGCTTTCATTTTGCAACTCGCAACTTTTTCACTTGATCAACCTTGAAGATCGGCTTACCAGCATTCATCGCAACGCTGACATAGTTCAATACATCGGTCATTTCTTGGTCGGTCAAGTTTTGCGGTGGCATCGCCGAATTATACTTCTGCCCATTCACCGTCACTTCGCCGGTCAGGCCCTGATCCAACACTTTAATGAGCTGGGCTGGCGTCGATTTTTTGAAGTAATCCGATTTAGCCAGCGGCGGAAATGCCCCGGGCAAGCCCTCACCTGCAGCCATATGACAGGCCACACAGACCCGGTCATACACCGCCTTGCCCGCACTGACATCGGTAGCAAACGCCTGAGCCGCCAATAATCCAGAACACAGTACCAGCAGAGATTTCTTGAACATCTTCAGCACTCCTAATGGGTATATTGCTGTAGGCTATATTTAAAAATTTCTACATTAATATACATTGACATAAAATAACTACTCACTCGATTTAGTATTTGCGTTTTTACTGTAAATCTCAGGGTGTTCTTCGCCGCTGACCGACATAATCCCAATCGCGCCTTTGTGGAATGCGCGGCTCAAAGCGTGGTCGACCAAGGTCAAATTGCCCGGCACTTTCGGCACAAACTCAACGACAGCCGAGCCACCCGGAGGCACAACGGTTGTTTGCACTTGCTCTTGAAATTTCATGCCGCCTTCAAAATAAACTCTGTCGAAGACCGCGCCGATGATGTGAAAACTCGACATCAAATTCGGCCCGCCCGAGCCAAAATACATCCGCACCTTGTCGCCCACATTCGCAGTCAGCGCATTTTTTCCAGTTAGTGAATTAGACGCACCATTAAATAAAACATAACTTGGGTTTTCATCAATCGAGCGTTTCATATCAAACGGTTGCAGGCCGCCCGCGCCAAATGCGCCCGGCGTGTAAAAATCGCCCTGCATCACGTAATATTCTTTATCCACGGGGCTCATGCCCTCTTCGGGCTCGACCAAAATCATGCCGTACATGCCGTTGGCAATATGCATCGCCACGGGCGCAGTCGCGCAGTGATACACATACAGCCCCGGATTGAGCGCTTTAAAGGTGAATTTGGCCTGATTGCCTGGTGCAATCAGCGTTTGTGGCGCGCCGCCGCCTGGGCCAGACACCGCGTGCAAATCAATATTGTGCGGCAACTTGCTGCTAGGCAGATTTTTTAGATTGAGTTCGACCGTGTCGCCTTGCCGCACGCGAATCAACTGCCCGGGCACGGTGCCGCCAAACGTCCAAAAAGTATATTTAGTGCCCGGCGTAATTTCGCGCACCATTTCTTCGGTGGTGAGATTCACAATCACTTTGGCGGGTGTTTTACGTGTAATCGGCGCTGGTACATTCGGTGGTGCAAGCAAGACCGCCGTTTCTACCGGAAGTGCATCTGCCGCCTCATTGGCAAACACCGAGGGTGCAAATGCTGCACACACCGCCAAAGCCAAAATGGGCAATGCCACTTTTTTTACTACCCAAGTACAGCACGCTATCGACATGTTCCTACTCCAATAAGCACGTTTTGATAGACCTATGTTGTAACTAATTTACATATTAAATATTGATATTTATCAATGTACATATTAAATACACATTTAATTTTTTCAATATCCTTACGCGCAATAAAAACGGCGCACAAGGCGCCGTACTGGTTGGAGTTCACGTTGTTTTTTTGCCTCAATTAGCAAAAAAACCATCCATCAAAATGAGCTTATTGCCCGCTGCAGCCACAACCACCCGAGCCGCAACCCTCACCTGCCGCTGCTGCTTCTTGTTTCAACGGATGAATTGAAAAATCAATCACAATTGCCTCATGGTCGCGCTGGATGTAGGTGGCTTGAACTTGGCCTTGATAACGCTGTTCGATCTGCGCCAGTAATGGCAGCGGATCATGGTCATTCACAAAGCGCATCGTTTCGCCTTCCGACAACGATTCGAGCGCACCAAAAATCGCCGCATGCCGGAAGCGTTTCGCGACACCGCGCGCATCAAAACCGTACACACCATCTAAAGCAATATGAGAACTTCCGCAACCTGACATTTTGTATTCCTCTTCAATCCAATCATTCAATCCGACGTATATCAATGCAGCAATTAATAAAAATTGGCTACATCGATATACCCAATCTGTATCATTTAAGATTTTGCACTTGCAAGCTGACCGTCCAATACTGGAACCGGCTGGCTTTGATCTTTGCCGAGCAAGCGAATCGCAAATACCGCCAAAAACATCACACCTGCAGCAAACACGATGTCGCCCGGCACGCGCAACCACACCAAGGTTTCCATCACCGGCGAGTGGATGATTTCAGCCGAACGGGCATACCACAGACCGTGTTCGATGCTGGCAAACGCTTGATAAATCCCCGCTGGCAGCAGCGACATAAACACCATCATCGCCAGACCAATATTCATGCTCCAGAAGGCCGGTTTCAGTAGTTTGTCATTCCATTTCGCCGCAGGCGTTAGCCCGCGCAAGCAGAACAACATCAAGCCAATACCGAGCATGCCGTATACGCCAAACAGCGCGGCGTGGCCGTGAGCGGCGGTCATGTTTAAGCCTTGCACGTAGTACAGCGAAATCGGTGGATTGATCGCAAAGCCTAACAAACCTGCACCGACGGTATTCCAGAAACCGACCGCCACGAAACACATAATCGCCCAACGATATTTCTCTACCCACGGTGCGGCTTTCGTGTGGCGATAAGTATGGTAAGCCTCCGCCGCAATCAGCGCCAACGGTACGACTTCGAGCGCCGAGAACATCGCGCCCACAGCAATCACTGAAGTCGGCGAACCGGTGAAATACAAGTGATGCAAAGTACCCAAAATACCGCCAAACAAGAACACGATGGTTTCCAACACGATTGCACGGTTTGCTGATGCGGTGCGGATCAAACCCAAGCGGCTGAGTAGCAAAGCAATCACAGCGGTTGCGAATACTTCAAAGAAGCCTTCCACCCACAAATGCACCAACCACCAGCGCCAGTATTCAATCATCGCGTAGTGTGTTTTTTGTCCCCATACCAAAGACGATGCGTAGAACAAGCCAATACAGACCGCAGAAACAAACACCATCGCGATCAAGCCTTGGCTTTCTGACGGTTTGCGCAGCGCAGGCCATAGACCACGGCCAAGTAAAGTCGCCCAAATCAACAGGCCGACAAACAGCAAGATTTGCCAAACACGGCCCATGCTGGTGTATTCCAACCCTTGATTACCCAGCCAAAAGCTGTAATCAGTGCCCAAACGTTGCAACGTACCGATCCAACCGGTAGCAATCGAACCCACCACAATCAACAGCAAGGCATAAAACAACGCATCGGTGCCCAGCTTTTGGAACTTCGGCTCTTTGCCGCCCAACACCGGTGCCAAAAATAAACCCGTCGCCAACCATGCTGTGGCAATCCACAATACACCCAGTTGCGTATGAATCGTGCGGCTAATGGTAAATGGCAACACTTCTGCCAGCGGAATACCAAAGAAACTACCGCCTTCCACTTGATAATGCGCCGACACAATCCCCATGCCGACTTGTGCTAGCAACAAACCAATCACAACGTAAAAGTATTTCAGCGTCGCCTTCATCGATGGCGTGAGTTGCAAGTTAATCAGCGGATCTTTTTCCGGACAGACCGCAGGTTCTTCTTCACGCTGCATATTGTGAAACAGCACCATCGCGGCAATCCCCGCAATCAGCAAAATAATGCTGGCGATCGACCACATGCTGGTACCAGTCGTTGGCGTATTTTCAACCAGTGGCTCGTGCGGCCAATTGCTGGTGTACGACAAATGGCTCTCGCCAGGACGATTGGTTGCCGCTGCCCATGCTGACCAGAAGAAAAACGCAGGCAAGGCTTTTAAATCGTCGGCATTTTTAATCGAGCCAGAAATCATCGCGTATTGTTCACGCAATTTGTCTTGTGCTGGATCAGTACCAAATAAACCCTCGTAATGCGCTGCGACTTGCGCCATGGCCACCGCACGATCAGCCTGAATCGTCACAGTATCGCTGGCTTTATCGTAGGTATTACTGCGCATCACTGAAACAAGGCGCACATCCAGTGGCGCTTGTTCTTCGCGGGTGAGCTGCTCGTAATCTTTCTTGAATTGTTGCTGCGCCCAGATATTGCGCAGTGCAATCGCTTCACGATGCAACCAATCGGCCGACCAATCGGGTGCGACATAACTGCCATGCCCCCACACCGAGCCCATCTGCTGGCCACCCGCCGACAACCAAGCTTCTTGGCCACGCTGGATTTGCTCGCCGGTATATAAAACCTGCCCGCTACTGCTAACAACTTGCTGCGGAATCGGTGGTTTATCGAGGTAAATTTCTCTGCCAATCCAGCCTAAAGCGGCGAATGACAGGAAAAATACCACCGCAAGCCAGCGCCAAAGATTGCGCGTTTTTTGCATGATGACTCTCCTAGAGTGATAAAAATGAGCTGCAAGTGCATTAGTTATATTTTATATGCATGTTTTATAAACATGCAATAAAAATACACATTAAAGAATGATTTATTCTGCACACGATCAACAAAGCAGACTAGGAACCAGTAAGAAACAGATTACTTAGCAGGTATATAAATCAAAAATAGATAAATAAATGGTTATACAGATATACCCATAAATTTTATCGAATGCGGTTTTCAGAGGTGAAACCAGCAGGGAGAAATTCGATTGCAAAGATTGCGCCCAGCTCAACTGGGTTGCTAATCAGATCGGCCAGCGTGTAACGATCAAGCACTGCGTACAGCGCCTGCAGTGCTTCATTCAGGATGAATTTGAGGCGACAAACACTGGCGATATTGCAGCTATTGTTTTCGCGATCAAAGCACTCGACCATCGGACTGTCTTCTTCGCTGATCCGCACTAAAGCGCCAATATTGATCGCCGCTGGCGGGCGTGATAAGAGCATGCCGCCCCCCTTACCGCGCATCGTGTCGATAAAACCTTGTCGCGACAAAAAATTAACGACCTTCATCAAGTGATTATCCGAAATGCCATACGCCTGCGCGATTTCGCTACGCGTCACCACACCGCCTTCTTTCATGGCAACATAAATCAGTGTACGCAAACAGTAATCGGTAAAGACATTCAGGCGCATATACTGGTACCCTTCATTAAACAAACATTTCCAATGCATATTAACTCAGAATGGGTTGCGTGCAATGAGAGTTTGTACTGATTTCACCTCTACCTCTAAAGAATATGTCTGACTAAAATCAAATCAGCACGCCGTAAAGCTGCATAGGCTGTTGCAATTATCTCAAGGAGTACCAGCGATGAGCATCACCACAGCATTACAACAACAGCATCGCCATTGCGATGAGTTTCTGGCGCAAGCTGAAAGCGCGGCGCGCGCGGCACAGTGGGACGATTGCGTGAAAACGACGCACGTTTTTTGCCAAATGACCGAGGCGCATTTTGCGCTGGAGGAAGAATCGCTGTTCCCTGCTTTCGAGCAGGCCACCGGCATGAGTAGCGGGCCAACGCAGGTAATGCGCAGCGAACACGCGCAGGCCCGAGATTTAATGCAAGGCCTGCAAGATGCGGCGCAAAATCGAGATGCCGATGACTTTATCGGCTGCGCCGAAACACTGTTGATCCTGCTGCAGCAACACAATATGAAAGAGGAAAACATCCTGTATCCGATGTGTGATCGCAGTATTCCTGAATTTGCCGAACGGCTCGCGTAAACCATGCCCAATCTCAACATTGATTTGCGCGGGCTGGCTCCACCCGAGCCGATAGAGCAGATTTTGCAGTGGCTTGATGTGGCGATAGCGGGCGAAAACCTCGTTGCACATCTGCCCCACACACCTTACCCGCTGTACGATTATTTACGAACACGTTCCTGCCACTGGGAGTGTGTTGCGCAAGCTGATGGTTCGGCCATTTTGACCCTGTATCGAGACTGAGCAATGTTCCAGCCTGAATTTAGCTTGCCCGTTGCACTGCCGCTGCGTTTTTTCCGTACCGCGCCAATTTGGCTCGCACTGGTCGCGATACTGGCATTCAGTTTGGATGAGAGCGACTGGCAGCAGCGATTTTCACCCTCCATGCTCGCCATCACACATCTGTTGATGTTGGGTTTTGTGGGCAATATCATGATTGGCGCTTTGCTACAGGTCAGCGCGGTACTAGCGGGTGTTCGGGCGAAAAATCCGCTCTTCTGGGGTAGCCTGCTATGGCTGGCACTGCAAAGTGGAACCGTGCTACTGGCAGTCGGTTTGTGGCAAATGCAGCTGATCTGGCTGCAGGGCGCGGCATTTATCCTATTTGCCAGTCTGGGTGGATTGGCGCTTTGGCTGCTGATCGCGCTATGGCGAAGTGGCGTCGCGACGCCGTTGCGCTGGGCGATCGTGGGTTTGGGCTTAACTGCTCTGAGCGGTATGCTGCTGGTCAGTTTGCTCAGCACGGGCTGGCCCGCAATCGCGCTGCACGATCTGTTGCGCGCGCATATTGCGCTAGGCAGCATGGGCTGGATCGTTGGTCTGATCGTCGCCGTTGCCTTTACCGTCGTTCCGATGTTTCTGGTCGCACCGGCGTGGCCAAGCCGTTTAAATCGCTATTTGTCGCTAGCCTTGCTGGCAACTGTATTGGCAGTTGTGCTTGATGCACGTTTGCTGATTCTGCTTACACTCCCCGTACTGAGCTGGTTTTTGACGCTACTTAAACTACTCAAACAAAGCCAGCGCCGCGCCGACCCTGCGCGCTATTTATGGGGCTGGGGCGGCTTTAACCTGCTACTGGTAACGGTACTGATCCCGTGGATTGATGAGTGCGCCACACTCCTGAGCACTCCCTCGCAAGCGCCAGTCATGTTAGCAGGCTATTTTCTGTTCGCAGGCGTCATCCCGATTATCACCGCCATGCTAGCCAAAATTATCCCTTTTTTGCTCTGGATGGAGTACAGACTACAAGTCAAAAGCGGTGGCAGTCTGCGACATATGGGACAACTTTTTCCAGAACGCTGGCTAAAAAAGCTGGCCTACCTATCTCTTGCCATGGGTATATCTTTCTTGGCCTTATACTTATTGGCATTTAAAGCAATACCCGTTTTTATGTTGATTTATGCCGCTAGCTTAAGTTATTGCCTAGAAAAAGCCTTGAGGGTACAGAAAAAAGCCTACTTTTCTTAAAGTCTTAGATAGAAATGCTCGCTAGCATTCTCATGCCTACCAGACATGATGCTCAGCTACGGCACATCAGTGAGTGCTTTGGCCAAGGTGTCAATGCTGAAGTTTAAGGGCTCAGCAGCGGAGTAATCCAAATGTACTGCCATTTGCGTTTTTGCACAGGCTTTTCATCGTCAAACTCAGCGAATAAATAGAAGAAGAGCGCTTTGAGATTCTTTTTCTATTTCTTTAAATTCTACTGTTTACTATCAGGTGTCGTAAGCAGGTACCCATCCATGGCCGGACTGACTCGTGGGTGGAAAGGATTTATTATCTGCGACCGTCGCATGTTGCCGCGAATCCTTGCGGCAACTCCGTATGATAAGTTAATTATTACTTATTTCTTGACGTAGGTTTGCGCACAGCTATCTCGCCTGCGGCGATGAGTCGCTGATTTCTGTAAAAAAGTTTGATTCTTCATCTATATTACTAATTTCAGTCCCTATCTCAATTCTGCCCCTCCCTCTTTCGAGGTACCAAATGGACAAAGAAATTATAAAACAGAGGGCCTTAGAATGTGCTTCTCAGAATGGCTTGTTAACTTTTAGCTTAGGTGAGCAAGAATTTGCGGTCGACATAATTAAAGTGCAGGAAATACGAGGTTACGAACCGGTCACACAAATCGCTAATCTTCCCAAGGACATCAAAGGTATTATTAATATGCGGGGCAATATCGTTCCGATTATTGATTTACGAATTAAATTTGGCCTTGTGAAATTTGATTACTCGGCTACAACGATTGTTGTCATCTTAAGTTTGGTCGATCGTTTGATGGGCATTGTGGTCGATGCGGTATCTGATGTAATAGAAATATCACCAGAGCACATCAAGCCGCCACCTGACTTTGGTGAAACGATTGATATTTGCTATCTATTAGGCTTAGCTATCGTAGATGAACGCATGATTGCCCTTGTGGACATTGAAGCTCTGCTCGCCAACGACAAAATGCGACTTTTGGAATCAACGCCAGCATAAAACGGACGGAGAATAAAATATGTCTGCAGTTCAATCGATGAAAGTACGTACTCAATTGGGGCTAGGATTTGGCATTGTTATTGTATTAATGCTCATTACAGGCGTTATTGCTCTAACTCAGCTCAGTACACTCAATGATAAGATTGAATCTATTATTAATGATCGCTACCCTAAAACAGTGATTGCCAACAAGATAAAAGACAACCTTAATCAACTCGCGATTATCAACCGAAATTTATTGCTATTGAATGATCAACAAAAAATAGATGGTGGATTGAAAATAATTGCCGGATTAAGATCCGACAATACAGCAGAATATAAAAAATTAGAAGAAACAGTTAAACTTGAGAAAGGGATTGCAATACTTAAAGATGCAGCAGAAAAGCGTGATATTTTTTCAAAAAATCTTGAACGTTATTTAGTCCTAATTAAAGATCCAAACAAAAAAGAAGCCGCCCAAGCTTTGCTAATGACAGATTTGCGTGATGCTAATCTGAATTATCAAAATTCAGTCAGCCTATTGACTCAATTTCAATCTGATTTAATGACTCAAGAAGGCAAGCAAGCAGCAACATTGGTTGAATCAGCTCGAAACCTAATTACCATGCTAAGCATCGTCGCATTGTTGATTACATCGTTCGTGGCTTGGTTCATTGTCCGTACTTTGATGAAACAACTTGGCGGCGAGCCGTCACAAGCAGCAGCGGTGGCCTTGGCCGTTTCGCAAGGTGATATGAGCAATGCAATCAAACTCCATGAAGGTGATGCTTCTAGCGTGATGTTTGCGATGCAGCAAATGCAAGAAGCCATTAAACGCTTTGTGGCGGAACAAAATCACATGGCCGAGCAACATGCGCAAGGTTGGATATCTAGCCAAATGGATGCCGCAAAATTTAATGGCTCATTCGCAGTGATGGCCAAAGAAGCCAATGCCCTTGTCAATTCTCACATCGAAGTGCAAAACCAAATTGTTGACGTAATCAAAGAATACTCGCGCGGCAACTTCACTCCCAATATGCCACAGTTACCCGGTGATAAAGCCAAAATCACCACAGCGCTGCAAAATGTAAAATCAGCACTGCTCTCCATCAGCAGCGACGTCAAATTACTGGCCGAATCAGGCTCGCGTGGCGATTTTAGCCAACGCGCTGATGCAAAAAAATATGAGTTCATGTTCCAAGAGATGATACAAAATCTCAATCAACTGACTGAAACATGCGATGTAGGTTTTAACGATGTACTTCGCGTATCAAATGCACTGGCCGCTGGTGATTTAACCCAAACCATTAACAAAGATTACCCAGGCCTTTTTGGGCAAACTAAAAATGGCGTCAATGCCACCGTTGTTGCACTGAAAAAAATCGTCGCCGAAATCGAGCACACCGTCGAAGCCGCCGCGAATAAAGGCGATTTCAGCGTCAAAATTAATTTAGGAGACAAACAAGGCTACACGCTACGGCTTTCTGAATTACTCAATCAACTCTCAACGGTCACCGATACTGGCCTGCGCGACGTGATGCGGGTGGCCAATGCACTGGCCAACGGAGATCTGACTAAAACCATCACGCAAGACTATCCGGGTCTTTTTGGCGAAACCAAACAGGGCGTGAACGCCACCGTCGAAAACTTGCAGCGTTTAGTGAGCGAAATCCAATACTCTGGCGCATCCATCAACACCGCTGCCAAAGAAATCTCGCAGGGCAATGCCGATCTCTCTCGCCGTACTGAAGCTCAGGCCGCCAGCCTTGAAGAAACCGCATCCAGCATGGAAGAACTCACCAGCACCGTGAAACAAAATGCTGAAAACGCCGTCGTTGCCAGCCAATTGGCGCGATCTTCATCCGAAGTCGCCAGCAAAGGCGGTGCGGTGGTGGGTAAAGTGGTCGAAACCATGAGCTCAATCAACGATGCGTCGCGCAAAATTGTCGACATCATTAGCGTGATTGACGGTATCGCCTTCCAAACGAATATCTTGGCTCTCAACGCGGCTGTAGAAGCCGCTCGTGCTGGCGAACAAGGGCGTGGCTTTGCTGTCGTCGCCTCAGAAGTTCGTAATCTGGCACAGCGCTCAGCGTCTGCCGCCAAAGAAATCAAAACCTTGATCGGTGACTCGGTCAATCAAGTGGAAGGCGGTACAAAACTGGTTGCTGAAGCAGGTGACACCATGCTTGAAATCGAAAGCAGCATTCAGCGCGTGACCGATATTATGAGCGAAATTTCCGCCGCATCGGCTGAGCAAAGTGCAGGAATTGCCCAGGTCAACCAAGCCATTATGCAAATGGATGAAGTGACCCAACAAAATGCAGCACTCGTAGAGCAAGCCTCAGCCGCTGCAGAGTCGCTAGAAGAACAAGCGCAAAGTTTGGCTGACTCTGTGAGTATATTCAAACTTAATCATTCGCCGCAAATTTCGATTGTTAAAGCAGCACCCACTCAGCAAATCAGCAAAGCCATTATCATGCACACAAGCAACAAAACCAAAATAGCGGGCCAGTTATCTCAACTAGGCCGTGATAAAAATGAATGACATTGTGAGGAGTTTTGAGCAGATGAACTATTCAGCTACAGATATTTTCCCAGAGTATGTGGCAGGTTCCAATCAAGGGCAGCCAAAGAAGTACTTCGGAAGCCACTTGGATAAAAAGTTACCTGTTGCAGGGCACATCGCTTTCGCCCAAAGATAGAGAGGCCGGACGATCCGCCAAGGCCGATCTGTTGATGTCTCCTAATCTTTAATCTTTACTGTGATCATCTGATCGCTGCCACCTAACCACCCCGCACGCTTAAAGTAAAACCACAAACCAATATCCAAAACGACCATCAATGTTAAGGCCGCTGGGTATCCAAAAGCCCACTTCAATTCGGGCATATGCTCAAAATTCATTCCATAAACACCAGCAATCATGGTAGGAACAGCAAATAGTGCCGCCCATGCGGCCAGTTTTTTAGTAACAGCAGATTCACTAAGAGAAATCATTGACAGATTGACCTGAATCGCTGTGTTGAGCATATCGCGGATACCTTCAATCGAATGTGTAATACGCCCAAGGTGATCATCTAGATCACGGTAATATTCTTGCAAGGGACTACATACGTGTGGAACTCGTCCACCATGCAGCCGAGTAATTGCTTCATGTAATGGGTTCACACTATGTTGCACGATCATTAGTTTTCGTTTCAGCATGTATATTTCTTCAATGCTGGCACGGGTCGTCGAATCACCAGAAAAAATCTTTGCTTCTATATTCTCAAGTTCAGCCTCTAGTGCACGAATAATAGGGAAGTAGCGATCAATCACTGCATCCATCAATGCGTAAAGTACAAAACCAGCACCATGTTCGAGCAAATGTGGCTCGCGTTCACAACGCTCACGCACATTGAGAAAGTTGGTGCGAGAACGGTTGCGAATTGATAAAACATAATTTGAACCAACAAAAATACCTACTTCACCGATTTGAATTTTGCCTTCAGCATCTAATTCAAGTAGATGTAAAACAACGAATAGTGTTTGGCCATATTCCTCAACTTTAGGCATCTGATGGCCTTTCTGGACATCTTCAATTGCCAATTCATGCAGGCCGAATTCCTCGCGCATTTCATCCAATTCTTCGGGCTCAGGATCACGTAACGCCACCCAAACAAAAGCATCAGATTGCTCTATGTAATCACTGATTTCAGGTTTTGGAATATCTGCAACTTTTTTTCCGTATTGATAGACGGCACAATTAATTAACAAATCACGGGCTCCACAAAAGTGAATCTAGGTGCTACATATCGGCGCATATTATCGCGTACTTGCAGCCTTAAGTGTCAAACACACTTCAACACGTTGGAATGGCTTTGATGAGTTTGCAGGTAAAGCTCCAGTTTTTTCAGGAGCCTTAATTTTGGACCATGAGGTTTTTGCGGGTGACTGCTAAGGCCGAGCTGCTGACGCTTCGTGGTATTGTTTCAAGGTCTGCAATTGTAGTCATTGCAGGCATTCAATAACCCAAAAATGCTTTCACCTCGAGAGTTATGCCCTACTCATCACAACAAAGAATGCGCTTTCCCATCGATATCATCTTGGATTGTATATTCTGGCTTGCAGCATATCGCTAAGTTACCGCCACCTTGGAGAAATGAAGCAAGATCGCGGCGTGAGGCTGGATCACTCGACAAAAAATCGCTGGCAACACGGTTTTTACATTTGCTTGCGCTGATATTCCGCCAATATAAACGACTTATCGTCGGTAGCTGGCGTATAGCCGAAACCTACATCAAAATAAAAATGGCTTGGACTTACCCTATACTACCGACCAGTTTTATACTTTGCTGGGAAAGTTGCATCAAGTTTAAAAACGGTACCAGAACGGCTCAGGGTCAATTGCACCATCGTGAAGTGAATGCGACAGAATCCTTCTAAATTGGCCGGTTGTAGCGAAAGCCAAGTCAAGCGTATATAGGCGCTTCATCAACCTCAAATATCACCATCAGGATCGAACCATGAATAAAGCAGAATTAATTACAGCACTTCAAAACCACTCTGGACTAGCCAACAAAAAAGACGTTGAAGCGATACTTGAAAGCTTGGCTGCCATAATCACTGAAACCCTAAAAGCGGGTGATGAAGTGACTTTGATTGGTTTAGGTAAATTTTCTGCTCAAGCCAAGCCTGAACGCCAAGGCCGTAATCCAAAAACTGGCGAAACGTTGACAATCGCCGCTTCGAATGCTGCGAAATTCACAGTGAGCAAAGCACTTAAAGATGCGTTAAATTAAAGAGCTCTAAACCAGTGGCTGCTTATTAATGCCGAAGTGACGGCCACTGTTTTGAGACGTGCACCAAAGTTAAAATCCATACAGTTTCATTCTCAATTTCATACACCAATCGATAACTCTCATGTGGTATGAGTTCGCGGGTACCTGGAATTAGCCCTGCCTTTCCTAAAAGCGGATATTCACTCAGCCTAGCAACAGCTTGACTGAAGAGTTCATCCATCAGGACGGCCGAGTTGGGATTATGTTCAACAATGTAATCCCATATATCTTCACGATCTTGCTGCGCTTCTGGCGTCCAAACAATTCTCATGCTTTATCCGCAAACCTTGCGCGCCGCGCTGCAAAGCTTGCTTCGACGTCATCATTCGATTGGCCTAACCCCGCTCGCATTGACCCCCGAGCTGTTTCTACTTTGTTACGCAAGAAACTTTCATACTCACGCGCCTCTTGCTGGCGTTGAACAAATTCGCGCATCAACTCGCGCATCACTTGCGAAGCTGGGCGGTGTGCCGCTTCCGCTTCAGCCATGAAGGCCGCACGTAAATCGGACTCTAATTTCATTGTAAAAACGGCTTCTTTTGACATTACTTAATGCTCCTACGCTACGTACATATTTAGTATATACGTTTTAATTACCAATTGTGTATGTGATCAATTGAAAGTGATGAATCTGAGGCTCGCTGACTACGACTCAAAAATAGCGGAAATACGGCCCGCTTATTTGGTTATCTACTACTTGCCGCAGATCTAAATTGATTTATTCATAACACAACCTTAAAATCAGGCCTCGCAGAAGGCCAATTTGACTTTTTATGAATTTTAATTGGCCCCTAGAAGATCAATCCGACTGTCTTATACTCTACTTTGTAGTAAAGTATATTCCACAGAAAGTCATTATGACTCCATGGAGCAACAAATGGTTAAGTGCCACTTATCAAAAATCATGGGTGAACGCCGCTTAAAAATAAGCGATCTAGCGCGCGATACCGGTTTAAATCGAGGGACACTCACGCGGCTCTATCACGAAACCGCTGAGCGAATTGAGTTGGATGTTGTTGACGCGCTTTGCACTTACTTTGGTTGTGGTATTGCGGAGCTCTTTGAGCACATACCCGATTCGGTTGAAAAGCCCCAAAATCAATAGACTGGTCAACAAAGAGCCTGTATTCAGAGGTTGCTTTGATATTTTTCTTTGGCAAAAATAAAGAGTAACTTTGGCGTCGTTTTTTATGCGCGCTTTAGAACATGTACATTGTTGCCACTATTCATTTGACTGATTTGTTTGCCAGTCACATGGTCTGACCAAGCCTGCATCATCGGACGGCGCTGCTCTAATAAATCAGTGCGGTGGTATGCTGCCTCAGTTTTATTCGCAACACTGTGTGCTAATGCGCGCTCTGCTAAATCTCGCGGGTATTCATTTTCGCTTGCCCAGTCGCGGAATGATGATCTAAATCCGTGGGCTGTTGCAACTCGATTGGCCGTACCACTCACTGCTTCGTGACGGCGCAGAAATGATGTTAATGCCATATCAGATAGCTCACCACCACGCGGAGCAGGAAACACCAAAGAAGCATGTCTGCCCTTCTGCCCCTCGATGATCGTCAAAGCACGATCTGATAAGGGCACACGGTGAATTTGCTTCATTTTCATCCGTGCTGCAGGAATGGTCCAAATGCCAGCGACCAAATCAACCTCATCCCACGTCATTCCCCGTGCTTCACCCGAACGACAAGCTACCAATATTAAAAACTCAAGCAAAGGCCGAGTTGAGTCATAGCGTTGGGCTGCCATTATTTTACTAGTAACAAATTCAGGAATAAGACGCCAAGGCATCGCAGGGAAATGCTCCGTCCGGCTGGCTTTGCCTTCTTGCTTGGGTAATAAGTGATTCACAACATCGACTGGATTCGCCGAGCAATATCCATGCGCCCAAGCCCAACTCATCACGGCACTCATTCGTTGTTTTACTCGACTTGCCGTTTCGGCTTTTTCAATCCAGATCGGCCGCAATACATCCGCAATATGCTTAGGGGTTACATCACCGACAGGAGTCGAACCCAAATCCGTAAATGCATACATGATAAGGCTGTTAATCCAGTCATTAGCATGCTTTGGATTACGCCAGCTGGGTGACAAATCAGTATGAAGAGCGCGCGCAGCCTGCTCAAATGAAGGCATTGCGCTTTTGATCTTTTCTGCCTCTTGTCTGTGGTCGAGCGGATCAATACCTTGAGTAAGAAGCTCACGCGCTGATTGCGCTAACTTACCCGCCTCCAAAATGGAAACATCAGGATAAGTGCCAAACCCAATCACACGGCGCTTTCCAGTTGTTGGGCTCGTAAAACGTAACTCCCAATATCCTATGCCTTTATTCTTACTGGCCACCAAACTTAAACCCGATACGCCACCATGAGCTAGCGTTTTATCCGTGGGCTTAATACTCCGTGCCTTTGTATCGGTAATGATCGCCATATTTTCCCACCATTCTTCCCACCACTAGACGTGGTTTATAATGAATCTTAGTGAGACAATAATAACAGATAAACACATGCAACTATATGTTTTATAATACATTTACAATTCATTATGAGACATAACGCAACACTATATTGGCAGACCCCACCTCCACCAACATTCAAGTCTAAAGCCCTGATTATTCAGGGCTTTTTCTTTTATAAGAACAAAATAACACCAAATCGGTAACCGCTCTCAGTTGATGATGTTTTCTTGCTCTGCATCTCTCGGCCTTCCTCGTTTCTTAACCTCTCGATACTTTGGAATTTCACCTCGTCCAAACGTTCTGAACTTAGGCATGTCCTCAGGGATTTGCAATCTAATCAGCTCATCGATTTTAGTTAGGTAACTCACCGCATATCGCATCAAATTCTTTCGCAACCCAGCGTCCGAATAATGAATCATGCCAACAGCCAAACGTCCTAGCTTCTTGAGTACATCAATATTTTTATTGCAGTTGTGATACGAACCATATCCACCTACAATTTTTTGACTCCAATACTGTCCGATTCTGTCGGCCCAATTTACCCCCTGTTGCACCTTATTACCGTTAAAGAACAGAATACAGTGGCAATGAAATCCCATCTTTTTTCCGAACTCGATATGCCAGACATACCCAACACAATGCTCAAATAGACTGTTGTTGCGCCTGTTGTTTAAAAAGGTATCTAAGTGACGCTTGCACAAAGCAGCGTCATACCTAGCGGGGTAATCCTCTTTAAAATCTAGATCCAGCCGTACAACTAATAATTTGCTGTAGCGTGAGAATAAATAATCCACATACTTCATCGTTCCAGTGAAATTTTCTGAGTACATCCCAGACCAAATGCTGGCCTCTTTTTTAAACGCTTCATCACCTGCTTTTTTACGTATTTTTAATAACGTACGATTAAAGTGTTCACCAGCATAACAACCATCTGACATGACACAGAATGGCGGTACATGACGCCATTCCTGATCATCAACGGCCTTCAGTAGTAACCGAACAAAAGGACTGACTTCTTGATTTGGGAACTGCATTTGAAGCTGCGGTAAACTTGGTAAACGTGAGAGCTGCTCCATTAAACGGCCTAAGCTCTTAGGGCGTACCTGCAGATGCCCCATTCCATTCGTATTGATATCAAACCCTAATTCATTCGATGATAATTGAATCGCCCCGAGTTTTCTAGACACTGCCGAGCCTTTCGAAATACTGCTTTTCATACTCTACTGGTGATAGCCCATTATTGAAACTATGGCGGCGCTTGGGGTTGTAAAACATCTCGATATAATTGAACACATCTCGACGTGCCTCCTCTCGATTACGGTAGGTTTGTCGTTTGATTCGTTCCCGCTTCAATAGCTGGAAGAAACTTTCCGCGACCGCATTGTCATGGCAATTGCCACGCCGACTCATGCTCGGTTTTAAATTATGCACACGCAGTAGATCCTGCCAATCATAACTACTGAATTGGCTGCCTTGGTCCGAATGCACTAAGACCTCTTGCTTGGGCTGACGTCGCCAAACCGCCATTAATAAAGCTTTAATCGCCAACTCACGGTCCATCCGCGCGCCCATCGACCAACCAACAACCTGTCTTGAGAACAAATCCAATACTGCGGCCAAATAAAGCCAACCTTCGTGTGTGCGAATATAGGTAATGTCAGTCACCCAAACCTGATTAGGTGTATCGACATTGAATTGCCGAGCCAAATGGTTTGGTGCCGTTACGGTGGGCTTGCCACCATAAAAACCACGTCGACGACGATAGCCTGTTTGTGAACGAAGGCCAGCTAAGCGCATTAAGCGCGCGACGCGATGCTTGCCACATTGTTCGCCCATATCACGCAAGTCATCATTAATCTTGCGATAACCATAGACGCCGCCGCTTTCTTGCCACGCTTCAGTGATGATGCCAGTCAAGCGCTGGTCATCAATCGTGCGCAATGATTGTGGTCGTTGCAGCCAAGCGTAGTAGCCGCTGGGATGGACTTGCATCATCTGGCAGAGCCGTCGAACTGGATGTAGTGCTTGATGGTCACGAATGAAGGCGTACCTTACCCGGATAGCTTGGCAAAGTACGCGGCGGCCTTTTTTAGGATGTCACGCTCTTCAGTTACTCGACGTAGTTCAGCTTTTAGTTGCCGAATTTCATCCTGCTGAGTAGTTGTTTGCGGTTGTTCTGGTAAAGGCGTGGCGTAGCGCTTAATCCAGCTGTAGATGCTATGCCCTGAAACCCCCAGTCGCTCAGCGACTTCTGCGACAGGATAGTTGCGTTCTGTCACTTGCTTGACGGCTTCGATTTTGAACTCTTCGGTGTAGCGATTAGATTTGCTCATAAGACCTCCTAATTACCTCATTTTGAGGCTCTTTAGGTGTCTAGGAAACCCGGGGCGATTCAGTTGCAGAGTTAAAGCAAATACTAATTCATGATGAACTTATCAAAATGACCCCATATTTTGAGGCTGCAATGTTAGTTCCAACAGAAAAGTGGGCTAACGATTTACGTGATGAGTTACTCAAAAGTGAAATGCAGGTTCAGTGGAGAACAGAGGGGCGAGTTGACAATCTACGTCCGGAATTTATTCCTACATTAGCTCAAGCTGGTCTGACGATTTTAGACCTCGGGCTTGAGAGCGCATCTCCGCTTCAATTAACCCGAATGAATAAAACACGTGCACCACAAAAATATCTTGATAGAGCTGCAAAACTAATGGACGCGTGCGCCGCTAACGGCATAAAGGTTAAAGCTAATATATTACTTTATGCCGGTGAAACCTCGGAAACAGTTCACCAGACAATATCTTGGTTGGACAAACATAAAGATTCAATTTTTGGGGTCTCCGTCGGACCTGTTATTGCATATGGCTGGCCTGACGAGGTTAAAACTTATCTAGAGGAACTTAAACCTTTAGGTGCTTCCCCGGCGAAAACTCCCTGCATTGGCGTAACCGAGCTTAATCTCAGTTCGGAGTTTACACATGGATTTGCGCAGCAAATAGCTCAAATGATTACTCAACGCTATATGAATCATGAGAACTATTACTTTTTGAAATCCTTTTCCTACTTTGCTAGAGACTACCGTTACAGTGATTTTTTAAGTGACCTCGGCACTACTATATCAGGGGCAAATAGCGAACCGTCGCCTAAATGTAACGACCTGAAGCCGCTAAAAGATGCTACACAACCAATTCTTGATTTTGAGTTCATTCAATAAGAATCAGTCCCCCCTCATCAAATCCATTTAGATTACCAGACTGAATAAGCAGGCATTTTTATACTCAATACCTAACTAATACTCGCTAAGCATCTCCAAACAATTTGCCATTTGTGGCGGCAGAACTGTGGTGCACATGGAAAGAAGAAAACGGACTACGCAGCTATTCGTTTACACAAATTACCATCAACGCTGAAGAGCACCCGCTCAAGAATTGGATGCACAAGCCCGCTGATGAAAAACGAAATCTGGTCGTCATACCTGAGACCGAGTACGACAATTGGCTAAGTTGCAAACCCCCTGAGCTGCCACGAACGTTTTTGAAGAATTATCCAGCGGAGTTGATGCAAGAACGAGCACTGTAGCAAGTCAGCCCCCCCTACCCTCGCCACAGCAGTCTTTATTTTGATACCTGAATAGGTTTGAATAGTGCGTATGGCTAACGCGATGCAATGTAAATTAATACATCGTCATTTAGGCACAAATACACGGCATTAAAAATGTATACGCCATATCATGATTCATATGGAAGGCGACTTGAACACGCAAACCAAACGAGAGATTCATACCAGAGTGCCCTGTACTGAACATGCAGGGCATTTTCACATTCGAGAGTTGAAATACCTGACAAAACCTTCGACTAAGTACCAGAGTTGCCTACACACAACACAAATTAGTCGAGCCAGTGCAGTTTCTGCGATAAACCCCAAATTTAATTTGGGTTTAAGCACTGTAAAAATAAAGTTGTACCGAAGTTGTACCGAATCAGAGAAAAATAGCTAAAAATAAAAAATGGGCTACAACCGTTAAGTTGTAACCCATTGATTATATTGGTCGGAATAGCGGGATTCGAACTCGCTACCCCTTGGACCCCATAAAGGTTAAATGTTGTTTTTTGGTGTATCACCCTAAATCAAAAAACAAACCAATACATTGATTTAATTGAATTATTCATCATTTAACCACTTCACCCTGTATCAGCACGTCTTGCTGAAAATCACGCCAAGTGTAACCATAACTGTAACCATAGAATTTTGGACGCAGAAATGGCAATCAAGAAACTCACCACCAAAGAAATCGACAATGCCAAGGTGGCAGATGGCAAAACTGAAACCATTTTGCGTGATGGCGATGGGTTAGAATTTCGCGTGACCGCCAGCGGGCGATATTGGCAAATGCGCTACCAGTTTGCAGGCCGCCGCCGTGTTTTGAGTATCAATGAAGATGAACGCGAGCGCGATGGTGAAGCCAAGCCAGACGAGCACCGCCTCAGCACAGCAAGACGCTGGCGCGGGTGGTGCCGCTTGCAATTGGCCAAGGGTATCGACCCCGCCCAAGCTCGCCAAGACTTAGCCGCAGCAGATCAACAACTGATACTCGATCAACAGCACCAACAAAAACTGGCCGAGCTTGAACGAGAAACCAAAGCAGCCGAAGCAGCCCTTCACGCCGCACGCATGACTTTTTCCGAGCTATTTAATCGCTGGGAGCGCGTACAGCTATCGAATCGAAAAGATCAAGGTAGCGAAACACGTCGCTCATTTCAAAAAGACGTGTTCCCTTTGCTGGGCAATCTCTATGCCGATGAAATCAATCGCCAACACATTGCGCGGGTTTTGCATGACATTGTGGAGCGTGGTGCCAAGCGCATGGCCAACCATACACTTTCCGATTTACGGCAATGTTTTGGCTATGCCATTGGTGCTGGACTGCTAGAAAACGACCCCACCAGCCACCTGAAAAAAACCTCATTCGGCGGCAATAGTATCGAGCGCGACCGTGTATTGAGTGAAAGCGAATTACGCTACCTATTACAAACCGCCCTACCCAACTGCAAACTGTCTTTCAAATACCAAGCAGCGATTCGGGTATTGCTTGGCACCGCAGCCCGCATTGGTGAATTATTGCGCGCGCAACGCAGCCACATCGACCTCACCACTCGCACTTGGTTTATTCCTGCTGATAACGCCAAGAATGGCATTAGCCACCTGATTTACCTCTCCGACTTTGCCATGAGTGGATTTAATGAAATTTTCTCGTTGTTAGAACATCCTGAATGGCTCTTTATGGACCGCAGAGGCGAAAGCCATGTTTGTGTCAAAACACTTACCAAGCAAATCAGCGACCGTCAAACCAACACTGCCATGAGTGGCCGCAGTCAAAATACGCAAGCCTTAGTGTTATCAGGTGGAAAATGGACACCGCATGATCTACGCCGCACCGCTGCCACGCTCATGGGCGAGCTGGGTGTTGCACCGCATGTCATCGAAAAGTGTTTAAATCACAAAGAGAAAGACAAAGTCATTCGCACCTACCAATTGCAGCGGCTAGAAGCCGAGCAACGGGAAGCGTTTATTTTGCTTGGTGAACGTCTGGCCTTGTTGGCTAACACCGAGGCCGACAATGTGATTCTACTCAACCGACACACCGCATAAACGAGTTTGCCGCGCCTAGATCGACGGATTGAAAACGGGTAACCCTGACCCGCTGGCGCAGGCAATCAATTACAGGAATTACGCCATAGGGGGCGTGATGAGCAAATTATTTAAGTTAAAAAAAGCCATGTCATTAAGCGATACGGCAAAACGCTTGAGCGCATCACTCAATGAAGAAGTGACTATTGCAGATGTGCTAAATCTTGGGCTAGATGGGCACTTAAAGCTATCTGTGCATTTTGTTAATCATGCAAGGGCGCATATTGGAATAAAGCGATCAGAATTTGAAGCGGAAATATTTGTTTGTCCTTTGCCAAATGCACGACAAGAAGTTTTAGATTTCTTCAAGACAAATCAAGTGCCCTTCACTGTTACACGTAAATGGCTTGATACTCAAAGCGACGAAATCCAACAAGCAATTATGAAATTTCAATCTGAAAACCAAATACTTTTTTGCTATCGTGGCGTGAAAAAAGATGACTTTTTCTATCAATTTGATAACAGCTCAATCATTACCTTATCTGATTATTACCACCTAACAATGAGTGGCGCAGAGAAACTAGATGTTATGCATGCCTACCAAAAAGAAACTAACGGGCCAAGTGTTTCCCTTGTCTGCTTAGAAGGCGTGATCGTAAGTGATAACAATGGAAATTATTATCAGGTTTTAGAACAGTTTGAAGGAAAGCCTTATGATGACCCCAAAAGCTATTACCCCGCTGGTGGAATTCCAGACGATGCGGTGATCGTCGCTCAAACAGATGACATTGCAAAATTTGAGCTATCACTTGTAGACAACGAACAAGCACCAGAATCAACAAAACCAAGCCCAAAGGCTGAAAATAAACAAGCAGCAACCATTGCTGCACTCTGTGCCGCGATCCTTAAAGACACACGGACAGGCACTGCTGGGGATTTATCAAAACACGATGCTGCCGCTATAGCTGTTGCCGATGAGTTATTACGGCTTGGCATCAATGGAGCCTACAAACAAGACCGCCTCGGCGACATGATTAAACAAGGCCGTGAGTTGATCCAAATTTATAAATAAGAGTAAATCGAATATCCGAATTGATTTTTCGGATGTTCGACTTCACATAGATCTGCCAATTCAAAATGCCTCCATGCATCGCCCTGATGCATCACGTTAAACCAACGCATGGAGGCCTTTATGCCCTTACCCGCTACACCTCTGATGTACCGAATCAATGCCGCAGTGACCACGCTAGGCTTGAGCCGCGCCACGATCTATCGCCTCGTTAAACAAGGCGAACTCGAATTGGTCAAACTGTCGACCAATGCCAGCGCAATCCCTGCCGACAGTTTGCACGCCTATCTTGCCCGCTGCCAACCTGCAAAACGGGAGGGCTAAAGCGTGAACAAAAAAGATCGCCGCGACCACGCAGGCAACGACGACCCAAAACACAATCGCCAGCATAAGCGCACCGACCGAGTCGCGCAACAAGATCGAACCGAGCAAGCTTTACTAACAGGCACCAAGAGCACGTTTGAATTGCGTGACTTGTATAACGTATTGCACCCCGCTGGCCGCGTGATGGAGTTAGTCGACCAAGGCGCAGAAATCCACGTTGAACGCCGCCGCACCGTCGACCGTGATGGGCGCGAGCATTTCGGCATCGCGCATTATTCCCTCATCAAACGCCGCCCACGCAAGGAGCAATAATCATGGCTTATTTAATCCCTGTACCTGAGCAAGATTTGCAATTGATCAGTAGCAATATCGAGCCATTGATTGATTCGCGCTTATTGGCTGCAAAATTAGGCGTGCAACATCGCCACCTATTACGCCGTATTGAGCAACACCAAGGCGACTATGTGGCATTGGGAGTAATGCGCTTTGAAAGCGCAAAACCCCAAGAGCTAGGCGGCAGACCTGAACGGTTTGCATTGTTGAATGAAGATCAAGCCATGCTGGTACTAACCTATACCCGCAATACGCCAGAGATTCGCGCCATGAAAGCCCGATTGATCCAAGCGTTTGGCGAGGCACGCCGCACACTGGCGGCACGAGATCAGCAATACCTACCCTCGTATCGCCATGCACACCAAGCAGCCAGCCAGCTTGCGGAATATGCCCAGCAGCACGGCAGCAGCACGCCCGCGAAGTTTCACCACATCAACCTAGAAAAGCTGGTAAATAAAACCATCGGCATCGACAAGGGGCAGCGAGCCAAACTAAGCACGGCTCAACTCACCACGTTGGGCTGCTGCTATGTACTGGCGGCCGAGAGCGTGCAATACGCGCTTGCGACTGGCGCGGATCATAAACAGGCCTATCAAGCAGTCAAAGCCAAGCTCGCGATGTTTAAAAGCTTGTTCTTACCTGCTGGCTTGCTGGAGGGGTAGCGATGGCTGGCAGCAAAGCCAAAGCGGCCGCGCTGCGCGACTTAAAGGAGGGGCGTGAAAAAGGTTTATTCATGCCCCTACCGATGGTCGTGATTACGTCCGAAGAATTTGCCGCACTTAGCCCCTATGCCGTGAAATTGATTTTCGATCTAGCCAGCCAGTGGCACCCGAATCGCAATGGTTATTTATCGGCAGCATGGACGCTGATGCAGCCCAGAGGATGGCGCAGCAAAGCGACCTTGGCCAAGGCACTGAAAGAGCTAGAGGATAAAGGCTGGCTCATTCGCACCCGCCACGGTGGCCGCAATCAATGCAGTTTGTTCGCGTTTAGCTTTTACAAGATCGACGACCACCAGAAAGGCAAACCGCTAGACGTTCGCCCGACCAAGGTGCCGTTATCGTATTGGAGAAACGAAACAGGACTCATCATAAATACAAACGCTACCCCGCGTGCTGGGGCAATAGCGTGAACACTACCCCGCCAGATGGGGCACGATTTCAGCCATTATCGAAAGATTGCCCCATGAGCTGGGGCAGTCAGCCACTTTTAGCCGATTCTCGTGCCCCGCCTGCTGTACACCCTCTTAGAAATTACCATCTTACTAGCGCAATTCTGCAACGCGAGTGGCGATGAACAAGCCGCAAGTTCCAGCCGAAACATGCAATACAACTCAATAAATTTGCTTAATGATTTCGTATAAAAAATGGAGAGCCTCATCATGGGCGGTTTTGGTAGTGGTCGGAATTACTCATACAGCAGCAAAGCAAAAACCAGCGATTACCGTTTTGTCGATATACGCCGCTGGCAACGTGATGGCATGCTGTCAAAGCGTCATTTTGATTGGTCATGGCATCGGAATGGCGAGCGTGTTGCCAGTATCACAGTCAAAGTTGCAGAGAACGCAATCACGCTGCAATATCGGATTAAACGCAATGGAGAGTGGCAGGACGTAGATTGCAAAATTAAACTAAGTAAAACGGCCTGCAATTTAGGCGGATCACGGCAGTGGTTTATCTGCCCTTGCTGCAATCGGCGTGCTGCAATTATCTACATCGGCAAAGTGCCTGCCTGCCGTAAGTGCTACCGACTGAGCTACAGCAGCCAGCATGAAAGCCACCTTGAAAGGCAAATTAGAAAATTAGACAAGATCAGGGATCAATTGCGCTGGCCAGCGGGTTTTCTCAATGGAGAAAGCGGGAAGCCCAAAGGCATGCACTGGAAAACCTACAACAGCCTATATCAACAACAAGCAACACTATCAAACCAAGCAGAGAGTTATGTTGATGCACAGCTTGGATTGATCAATAAAGGCATGGAGAGAGTCACGAAGTCGATCAGTAAGCGTATTACCTAGAATGGCGGCGTTGTATCAGCCTAGCTCACGCCAAGTGTAACCATAACTGTAACCATAAACGCACAAAATTGGCGCATAGAAAAAATGGGCTACAACCGTGAAGTTGTAACCCATTGATTTTATTGGTCGGAATAGCGGGATTCGAACTCGCGACCCCTTGGACCCCATCCAAGTGCGCTACCAGGCTGCGCTATATTCCGAGAGGTCAAATTCTATCGTAAACCAGCTTACTGTTCAAGCCAAGATAGTAAGTCTTCTAGCTCATGGCGTAATTCAGTCAAACTCACTTCGCCGTCAGCATACTCACCCATCGTCACTGCACTGCTACCTAACTGGTTACGCGCGCCGCTAATGGTAAAACCTTGCTCGTACAATAAACCGCGAATTCGCCGCACTAGCAGCACTTCATGATGCTGATAGTAACGCCGATTACCACGACGTTTTACAGGCTTTAACTGAGTGAACTCTTGCTCCCAATAGCGTAAAACATGGGGTTTTACGCCACACAAATCGCTAACTTCACCGATGGTGAAGTAGCGTTTTGCAGGTATTGAGGGCAAATCACTGGTTGGAATAACGCTGCTGGAGTTTTGCATAGTGGATTTCAACCATTCCCTTCAGCTTTTGACTTGCGTGAAATGTAACCACACGGCGAGCAGAAATTGGAATTTCTTCGCCAGTTTTTGGGTTACGACCTGGACGCTGCGGCTTATCGCGCAACTGAAAGTTACCAAAACCAGATAGCTTGACGGTGTCACCTTCAGCCAAAGAGATACGGACTTCGTCGAAAAATGACTCAACCATATCTTTTGCTTCGCGTTTATTCAAACCCACCTTGTCGAACAACATATCGGCTAGGTCGGCCTTTGTTAGTGTTAATGTGCTAGTTTCGTACTGCATTATGCTCTCAAGATCGCGCCGCATTCCTCTGCCTTCTGGAGTAATTTTGTTACTGCTTCATCGACTTCTACGTCAGTCAAAGTTTTGAGAGTATCTTGCATTAAGACTTTGAATGCAAGGCTCTTTTTACCTTCTGGCAGACCTTTACCACGGTATACATCAAAAACTTCGATACTGTCCACTACTGATAATTTTGCGCTTGAAAATGCAGCCTGCAAGGTGTCAACAGAGACTGACTCATCCATTAACAACGCTAAATCGCGCCGCACAGCTTGAAATTTAGATACCGGTGCTGATTGCAGTTTTTCAACTTGCACTAAGGCGGCAACATCTAATTCAAGTACAACAGGTGCATGCGTTAAGTCATAGGCTTGCACCCATTTCGGATGCAATTCACCAACAACACCGATGATTTGCCCATCGAGCACGACTTCTGCGGAGCGGCCCGGATGCAATGCAGGATGATTGGCGCGGCGATATTCTGCCACTCGCGGTGCGAGCAGCGCTTCAACATCGGCTTTAACATCAAAGAAATCAACGCGTTCTTTGCTGACGCCCCACTGCTCGGCAAAACGACCACCCCATGCTAATGCAGCAATACGTTCTGGTTGTTGATCTGCGGCAACCCCGTTGAAGACGCGAGCCACTTCAAATAAGCGCACTCGATCTTGCTTACGATTCAAATTGTGTTGCAAACCAGCGACTAGGCCACCGATCAAGGTGGAGCGCATTACGCTCATTTGGCTTGCAATCGGATTCATCAAGCGAATTGGATTAGCATTAGCGGCAAAATCGCTTTCCCATTTCTCTTCAACAAAAGCGTAGGAAATCGTTTCTTGGAAATTCCTTGCAGCTAAGATCGACTTAAGAACATTCTTGCTGCGGCGATTGCCCGCTTGCGGCAACATACTCATACGCGCTAGTGATGGGCTCACTGGAATATTGTCATAACCAAAGACGCGAGCAACTTCCTCGATTAAGTCTTCTTCGATTTCAATATCAAAACGATATGAAGGTGGCGTAACGATAATCACATCAGCAGCTAAATCGCACGCCAAACCCAATCCTTGCAACATCGATATGATTTCATCGGCAGGTAGAGCAACGCCTAGCACTTTAGCAACACGGGCTACGCGCAATTGAACGGGTTTACGGTTAGGTAGTGTCGTGATTTGTTCTGTCACAGGCCCAACTTGACCACCACAAATTTCAACAACTAGTTGTGTTGCACGCTCGAGTGCTTCACGGACATTACCAAAATCAATCCCGCGCTCAAAGCGGTGACTAGAATCTGATGAGAAGCCAAAACGACGCGCTTTGCCAGCGATCACTTCAGGCGCAAAGAAGGCCGACTCAAGGAAAATATCGGTGGTCGCTTCAGTTACGCTCGAGGCCAAACCGCCCATAATCCCAGCCAAAGCCAACGCTTCACGATCATCGGCAATCACCAATAAATCGTCACTCAACGTCAACTCTTTCTCATTAAGCAAGGTAATCGTTTCACCTGCTTGGGCAAAACGAACTTGAACGCCACCCGATAATTTTGCTGCGTCGAACGCATGCATCGGCTGACCGAGTTCGAGCAGAACGTAATTGGTAATATCAACAATCGCTGAAATTGAGCGAATACCCGAACGCTCTAGGCGTTGTTTCATCCAATCTGGCGTTGCAGCGGCTTGATTAATCCCCTTAACAATACGGCCTGCATAACGAGGGCAAGCATCACCTGCATTCAATGCAACAGCAATCGACAACTCAGTACTCAGTGCCGCTGCTTGAATCACAATTGGATTTAACGGGGATTTTGTTAATGCCGCAATTTCACGCGCAATACCACGAATCGACAAGCAATCAGTGCGATTCGGTGTGAGTTTTAAAGTCAGTAAACGGTCATCCAGTGCTAAGTATTCACGAATCGGCATACCTACAGGGGCATTGCTTGGCAACACATATAAACCATCAACGTCTGCGGCTATACCCATCTCATCACCCGAGCACAACATACCAGATGATTCGATGCCACGAACTTTGGCTTTCTTGATTTTAAAATCACCCGGCAACACCGCACCAATGCGCGCACAAGGAACTTTTAAACCTGCAGCTACATTGGGGGCACCACAAACAATTTGCAGCGGCTCAGCTTCACCCACATTGACACTGCATACATTCAAACGATCAGCATCCGGATGTTTAGTTACACTCAATACTTCTGCGACAAAAACATCTGTAAATGCAGGTGCTGCCGCTTCATTTTCTTCTACTTCCAGACCCGCCATGGTTAACAAATGCGCGAGTTCATCCGAACTCAACGCGGGATTAACCCAACTACGTAGCCATTGTTCTGAAAATTGCATGATTAATGCTCCGCTTATTTGAATTGAGACAAGAAAGTCACGTCGTTTTCAAAAAACAGCCGTAAATCATTCACGCCGTAGTACAGCATCGCAAATCGATCTAAACCGATACCGAAGGCAAAGCCGGTGTATTTTTCGGAATCAATATTCACGCTTTTCAAAACATTTGGATGCACCATGCCGCAACCACCGACTTCCATCCAACCTTTGGACCACTTCACATCAATTTCAGCCGATGGTTCGGTAAATGGGAAAAATGATGGACGGAAACGTACTTCCAAATTATCACGTTCAAAAAAGCGCCGAAGAAAATCAACAATCACACTTTTCAAATCAGCAAAAGAGACGCCCTCTTCAACCCACAAGCCTTCCATTTGATGGAACATCGGTGAGTGAGTCGCATCAGAGTCAACGCGGTAAACACGACCCGGTGCAATAATCTTGATCGGAGGCTCGTTATCAAGCATATAACGAACTTGAATTGGACTGGTGTGTGTACGCAGTACTAAAGGTTCACCTTCATTCTGAACATAGAATGTGTCTTGCATTGCGCGTGCAGGATGATTCTTTGGAATATTGAGTGCTTCAAAATTATGAAAGTCGTTTTCAATTTCCGGACCATCAGCGACCGCAAAACCCATACTGCCAAATAAGGCTTCAATGCGTTGCTGCACGAGCGTTACAGGATGCAAACCGCCTTTAGCGTGCCCTCGACCAGGTAATGAAATATCGAGTGCCTCTGCCGCCAACTGAGCTGCTAACTTTTCCGCAGCCATTGCATCACGTTTAGCATTCAGTGCAGTTTCAAAAGCTTGTTTGGTCAAATTAACCTGAGCACCAAACGCTTTTTTTTCTTCGGGTGGCATCGCTGCCAATAGCTTCATCAGCGCAGTGATCGAACCTTGTTTTCCGATATAGCTTGCTTTGACAATTTCGAGCTCAACGGGGTCGTCAGTCGCATTCAACGCCGCTAAACCCGCGTCAAGCAAGGCCTGCATATTTGCATCCATGTTTGTATGCCCGATAAGGAGAGTAATAAAAAAAGCTAAATAAAAACCAGATAGAAATCTGAGCTTGATTTAGATTTTTTACATAAATTTTGAATAAAAAAGGGAGGCTAAAAGCCTCCCTTATGACCGGCAGAACCGATTAAGCAGTCAGCTGAGCTTTTGCTTTTTCAACAAACGCAGCAAATGCTGGTTTATCAAATACAGCGAGATCAGCCAATACTTTACGGTCAACTTCAATACCAGCTTTTTTCAAGCCATTCATGAAGCGGCTGTAAGCCAGACCGCACTCGCGAGATGCTGCGTTGATACGAGCGATCCAGAGTTGACGGAATTGACGTTTTTTCTGACGACGGTCACGGTATGCGTATTGACCTGCCTTCATTACCGCTTGTTTAGCGATACGATAGACATTTTTACGACGACCACGATAGCCTTTAGCCAGGGCTAAGACTTTCTTATGACGAGCGCGAGCTGTGACACCACGTTTAACGCGAGGCATATTTTATCTCCTTAGTTAAGCGTATGGCATCATTGCACGTACAGACTTCATATTGGTTGAATCAACCATAGAAGTACCGCGCAACTGGCGTTTAGTTTTAGTCGTTTTCTTAGTCAAGATGTGACGTTTGAAAGCGTGACTACGCTTAACACCACCACCACCAAGAACAATGAAGCGCTTTTTGGCGCTACTTTTGGTTTTCATTTTAGGCATTACTTACTCCAGCTAGCCTTGGCCACAAGGGCCTATTAGTTTAGGCAAAAGGGCGTCTGATGTTGCCATTAGAACTTAATACCCTTCACCCCACCGCGACTACTGACCAACAATTTCATTGGCCTTAACAGGTGTAGTCGCCAACCCGTTATGCTTTTTTCTTCGGCCCTAGCATCATCACCATTTGGCGACCTTCTAGCTTAGGATATTGCTCAACCACTGCAAGCTCAGCCAAATCAGCTTCTACGCGCTTAAGCTGTGCCATACCAATTTCTTGGTGAGCCATTTCACGACCGCGGAAGCGCAAGGTAAATTTGCATTTATCGCCATCGTTCAAGAATCGAATCGCACCACGCAATTTAACTTGGTAGTCATTTTCATCTGTACCAGGGCGCAGTTTAATTTCTTTAACCTGTACCTGCTTTTGCTTGAGCTTGGCAGCGTGCTTTTTCTTGGCCTCTTCGTACCGGAACTTGCCGTAGTCCATCAAACGACAAACAGGCGGTTCTGCATTCGGTGCGATCTCTACCAGATCTACCTCAGCATCTTCCGCTAACTGGAGAGCCTGATTAAGGGAGACGATACCGAGTTGTTCGCCTTCCACACCTTGCAACCGAATTTCTCGCGCGGTGATTTCACCGTTAATACGCGGGCCTTTATCTTGAGCAGCTATTGTTATTACTCCAAGTCATTCAAAAACAAAACCGTGCACCTGCAAGCGTCAAACTTTTGGCAAATCAGCTTTTACCAGCGCAATCAGCGCTTCCACTGTCATTTGCCCTAAGTCTTCACCACTGCGGTTACGCACGGCCACCAAACCTGCATCACGCTCTTTATCACCCACAATTAGCTGATAAGGAAGACGTTGCAAGCTATGTTCGCGGATTTTATAGGTAATCTTCTCATTTCTCAAGTCCGTTGATGCACGAAGTCCACTTTGATTCAATAAATCAGCAGTTTTTTGCGCATATTCACGTTGTGACTCAGAAATATTCATCACAACAAGTTGAACTGGAGCCAACCATGCGGGGAATGCACCCGCGTGGTTTTCGATCAAAATACCAATAAAACGTTCTAGCGAGCCTAAAACAGCACGGTGCAACATGATTGGACGATGCTTTGCATTATCCTCACCCACGTATTCTGCACCAAGACGTTCAGGTAAATTCGGGTCAATTTGCAAAGTGCCACATTGCCATAAACGACCTAAACAGTCTTTTAAAGTAAACTCAATTTTAGGGCCGTAAAATGCCCCCTCACCCGGCAGATATTCAAATGCCAGATTTTTAGAGTTAAGTGCAGCAGCTAGTGCAGCCTCGGCTCGATCCCATGCTTCTTCTGTACCAATACGCTTTTCAGGACGAGTTGACAACTTAACTAGAATTTCTTCAAAACCAAAGTCGGTATAAACCTCTTTCAGTAAATCAATAAATGCCGCAGCTTCTTGCTGAACTTGATCTTCAGTACAGAAGATATGCGCATCATCTTGCACAAAGCCACGTACACGCATAATACCGTGCAGTGAGCCTGAAGGCTCATTGCGATGGCAAGAGCCAAACTCAGCGTAGCGCAGAGGCAAATCACGGTATGAACGCAAGCCTTGGTTAAACACTTGAATATGACCAGGGCAGTTCATTGGTTTTACTGCGTAATCACGTTTTTCAGATTCAGTGGTAAACATGCCGTCATGGTAGTTCTCCCAGTGGCCTGACTTTTCCCACAAGGTACGATCCATCACCATCGGCGTACGAATTTCTTGGTAACCATGCTTGTTGAGTTTGGCACGCATGTACTGTTCAATAGTCTGCCAAAGCGTCCAACCTTTCGGATGCCAAAACACCATACCAGGCGCTTCATCTTGCATATGAAATAAATCAAGCTGCTTACCCAGTTTACGATGATCGCGCTTCTCAGCTTCTTCGATCATATGTAGGTATTGAGCTAGATCCTCTTTCTTAGCAAACGCCGTGCCATATACCCTAGTGAGCATTTCATTTTTACTATCGCCACGCCAATATGCACCAGCGACCTTCATTAACTTGAATACTTTTAATTTTCCCGTTGAAGGCACATGAGGCCCACGGCAAAGATCAGTAAACTCACCTTCACGATACAAGCTTAAAACTTGATCAGCCGGAATCGACTCAATAATCTCAGCCTTATAGTTCTCGCCTATGCCTTTAAAATAGCTAACGGCCTCATCACGGCTTAATTCATAACGCTCAACTGGAATGTCTTTTTTAGCCAGCTCAGTCATTTTCTTTTCAATCGCAGCCAAATCATCCAATGTAAATGGGCGCTCATAGGAAAAGTCGTAATAAAAACCGTTTTCAATCACTGGGCCAATCGTTACTTGAGCCGTTGGATAAAGCTGTTTAACTGCGTAGGCCAACAAATGCGCCGTAGAATGACGAATGACCTCTAAGCCTTCAGCATCCTTGTCGGTGATAATTTGCAGCGTTACATCACTCAACATTACAAAACGCGTATCAACCAATTGGCCATTGACCTTGCCAGCTAAAGCCGCTTTAGCCAAGCCAGGAGAGATACTGTGGGCAACATCGTACACTGACACTGCTGCATCAAATTGACGCACTGAACCATCGGGAAGCGTAATAGCGGGCATAGTCATCGCCTAAATCAAATTGTCTGGTAATCCGAGACAAACAGCATTTAAAAAAACAAAAAAAAAGTGCGGACTAGCCGCACTTTTATATCAAACTCGCGTACGACTAGCCCGAAATCATCAAGGTGGTCGTATCGGTTTTCAACATGAGTTTGATCCCTAAATTGTTTGGTAGGCACGATTGGATTCGAACCAACTACCTCTTCCATGTCAAGGAAGCGCTCTAACCAGATGAGCTACGCGCCTAAAGAAGCAGTATATTAATTACCTAGCGACGTTTTGGCAAGTAAAGAAGTAAGCTTTTCTTTTTAAATACCTGGTTTGCGCCAAAAATATCGCCAAACAAATCCTGGCCACGCAAAGACGATGAACAGCGCAAAAGTTGTCGCATAAAACGGCCAATTCTGTTGATGAACCGGACTCAATCGCCCTTCTTGCCAATACGCAATCAGACCAACAATAAAATAAAGCAGAATCAATTCAGTAAATCTAAACACAAAAGCTTTAGTTTCTTTTTTGGGCTTGGCAAAGAAAAAAATCTTTTCAGAAAAAAAAGGCAGGTTAGCCGCAATCGCAGCTAACCCGACAATAAACAGAAAGTTTTGCATTGAATCAGAAAGGTAGCGTGTTAAAAGATTGAGACACTGCGTCTGACAATAAGTTCATCAAACGATCAGGCATAAAGCCCAATACGAGTAGCAACAAACAGTTAACAGAAAGTACTAACTTCGCATCAGCACCTGCTTCAATCGGTGAGTTGTCAGTAGCGTCATCGAAATACATTACTTTGACAACACGTAAATAATAGAAAGCACCGATCAAAGAAAATACAACAGCAATAACGGCAAGACCAACAAAGCCCGAATACACAACCGCTTTAAGCACTGCAAGCTTAGCAAAGAAGCCAACAAAGATCGGAATACCAGCCATTGAGAACATCGTAAATAGCATCATTGCTGCGAACCAAGGGCTACGTTGATTTAAGCCTTTCAAGTCTGCAATTTGATCCGCTTCAAATCCTTTACGTGACAAGAGCATGATCACACCAAAGGCTGCAGCACTCATCAAGATATAAGCAATGACATAAAACAATGCTGCTGAATAACCAACTGGGTTTGCAACCAAAATACCAAGCAGAACAAAGCCCATGTGTGAAATAGTTGAATAACCCAACATACGCTTGATATTGGTTTGAGATATCGCGGTGATGTTACCCAAGCCCATCGACAGCACTGCCAACACCATCAACATACCACGCCAATCAGGTGCAAAACCTTCGAGAGCCTGAGCCAAAATACGCAATGTAAATACAAACACCGCCGCTTTTGGTGCAGTAGAAATCAACTGTGTAATTGGTGTTGGTGCGCCTTGATAAACGTCTGGTACCCACATATGGAATGGAACAGCGCCAAACTTAAAGCCCAAACCAGTAACCACAAACACAATACCAAATACGGCAAGTAAGCTATTTGCTTGACCTGATTGAATAGATTTAGAAACTTCAAAAATATCCAAAGAGCCCGTTGATCCATACAACATTGAAATACCATACAACAACATACCCGAGGCTAAAGCGCCCAAGATAAAGTATTTCATTGCAGCTTCGGTTGACTGAGTTGATTCACGATTTAGCGCCACTAAGGCGTAAACCGACAGAGACATTAATTCTAAGCCTACGTACAAAGCCAAGAAGTTAGATGCCGAAGCCATTACCATCATTCCCAATAATGAGAATAAAGATAGTGTAAACAACTCACCACGGAACAAGCCACGTGCTGCGGCATAACTGCGGCCGTATATCAGCACGAGTGCGACACCAACAATCATCGCAAGCTTGGCATAACTCGCCATCGGATCAGCTAAAAATAGGCCGCTGAACGCAAGGTTTGAATGAGCATCATGACCATTCAATACCAAGGCAGCAGTAACGCCGAGTGTGATTAAGGTAAGTACATAAGTGATATGCCGTTTAGCATCACTAATAAAAAGGTCAAGCAGTAGAATGGCGCAAGTTGCACACAGAAGGAAAATCTCTGGTGCTGCCACCCATGCATTAAGACTGGTCCAGGTCATGGTTCTAGCCTATTTCTTATAATAAGGATTAATTAAGCTTGGTCTGTGAAGCTTGCCAAATCAGATCATTCACTGACTGGTGCATCACCTCGGTAAATGGCGCGGGATACAAACCCATTCCCAATACAGCAATTGCTAAAATTGCCAAAATAAAGAATTCACGCTTATTCACATCTTTTAGTTCAGCGACATTGTCATTGGCCACTTCACCAAAGATCACGCGTTTGTACATCCAAAGCGTATAAGCTGCACCAAAGATCAAAGTTGTAGCACCGGCCACGGCATACCAGAAATTAACCTGAACCGCGCCTAAGATCACCATGAACTCACCTACAAATCCTGAAGTCGCTGGCAAACCTGAGTTAGCCATTGCAAACAACATCATGAATGAAGCAAAGATCGGCATTTTATTAGCTACGCCACCATAATCGGCGATTTTACGACTATGCACTCGGTCATACATCACGCCAACACAGAAGAACATTGCAGCAGAAATAAAACCGTGAGAAATCATTTGCACTAATGCGCCTTCGACGGCCCAAGAGTTCAATTGATTACCGCTAACACCACCGAACATAAAGAAGCCCAGCGTCACAAAGCCCATATGTGAAATCGATGAATAAGCGATTAGCTTTTTCATGTCTGTCTGAACCAAAGCCACCATGCCAATGTAAACAACAGCAATCAACGACAACGTCACCATGATCCATGCATATTCACGTGAAGCATCAGGCAGAATCGGTAGAACAAAACGCAAGAAACCATATGCACCCAGCTTTAACGTAATTGCCGCTAGCACCATTGAACCACCCGTAGGCGCTTCAACGTGGGCATCTGGCAACCAAGTGTGAACTGGCCACATTGGAACTTTGACAGCAAATGCAAAGAAGAACGCAATCAACAACAGTGTTTGTGCGCCCATCGTCAACGGCAAGCGTTGGAATGCCGCGATCTCAAAACTGCCGCCACTTTGGTAATACAAGTAAATGAACGCAACCAGAGTCAGCAATGAGCCCATCAAAGTGTAAAGGAAGAACTTAACCGATGCATATACACGGTTAGCACCACCCCACACACCGATAATGAGGTACATCGGGATCAACATCGCCTCGAAGAATGCGTAGAACAAAATCGCATCCATTGCAGCAAAAGCGCCGTTAATTAAACCCGACATAATCAAGAATGCAGCCATGTATTGCGCCACACGCTTGTCAATCACTTGCCAACCAGCCAATACCACCAATAAGGTAGTGAAGCTATTCAAGATAATGAACAGCATCGACAAGCCATCCACACCAAGATGGTAGTTGATATTAAAACTCTCTACCCACGGTGTTAATTCAACAAATTGCATGCCACCGTGAAACGTATCAAAACCAGTATACAGTGGAATTGTTACTAAAAATGAGACCAAAGCGCCAGCCAGCGCCAGCCAGCGCGCAGCGGGAGCATTTTTATCGCCACCCGTCGCGAGCACAATCAGACCTGCCACGATAGGCAGCCAGATTGCAAGGCTGAGGAGATTACTCGTCATAAGTTAACCTACTTGTTATGTATTAAATCTGGATCCGTTTTAAACGCTTAAATGATCAAGCCATTAAAACAAATGCTTTACCAACCAAGTCATCATCAGCAACAGGCCGATGATCATCGCAAATGCATAGTGGTAGATGTAACCAGTCTGAATGCGACGAATGATGCTAGAGAAGAAGCCAACTACTTTCGCGGCCCCATTCACCACCAAGCCATCAATCAGCAAGGTATCACCCACTTTCCACAGCACTGTACCGAGTACACGAGCGCCAGCGGTAAAGACATTGATGTATAAATGATCCATGTAATACTTTTCTTCGAGTAACTTTCTAACACCAATCGAAGTAAAGAATCGATCAAACGCAGCTGGGATTGCTGGTTTTACCATATAGAACACATAAGCAGATGCAACACCAGCAACAGCAAGCCAGAATGGCAATGTTACAAAAGCATGCATACCCATGTGGTACCAGTCATTCGCGTGCTCACCAACAGCGGCCATAGCACCATGCAAATCATGATTAACAAAGATGACATCTTTGAAGAAATCACCAACCAGCATTGGGCTCATTGCAACAAGGCCAATTAATACCGAAGGAATAGCAAGCAAAACTAATGGTAACGTAACAACCCACGGTGATTCGTGTGGTTTGTCATTCGGACCCAAACCATGGTGATGATCGTGATCATCATGTGCATCGTGACCATGGTGGTGATCTTTCTTCTGCATCCATTGCTCTTTACCGTGGAATACCAAGAAATACATCCGGAAAGAATAGAACGCAGTGACAAAGACACCAGCAACCACAGCAAAATATGCAAAACCAGCGCCTGGCAAGTTAGATGCTTCAACCGCCAAGATGATTGAATCTTTCGAGTAGAAACCAGACAAGAATGGTGTACCAATCAATGCTAACGAACCAAGCAATGAAGTGATCCACGTGATCTTCATGTATTTGCGCAAGCCACCCATATTGCGAATGTCTTGGTCATGGTGCATTCCCATGATCACCGAACCTGCCGCAAGGAATAGCAAGGCTTTAAAGAACGCATGCGTCATCAAGTGGAATACGGCGACGGAGTATGCAGAAGCACCCAACGCTACCGTCATGTAACCTAGCTGTGACAAAGTTGAGTAGGCGACAACACGCTTGATGTCGTTTTGGATAATGCCAAGGAAACCCATGAACAAGGCGGTAATTGCACCAATCACGAGTACAAAATTCAGCGCAGTCTCAGACATCTCAAACAACGGAGACATACGTGAAACCATGAAAATACCAGCAGTCACCATAGTTGCAGCATGAATCAAAGCTGAAATTGGTGTCGGACCTTCCATCGAATCAGGCAGCCACACGTGAAGCGGGAACTGTGCTGATTTACCCATCGCACCGATAAACAGCAAGATACAAGTCACAGTCATCAATGACCAGTTCGTACCTGCAAACAAGCTAATCGTAGCGTCTTTTAATTCTGGCGCTTTAGCAAATACCTCGGCGTAGTCCAAAGTACCGAAGTTGGCCAAAACTAAACCGATACCGAGCAAGAAACCTAAGTCGCCCACACGGTTAACAAGAAAGGCCTTCAGATTGGCAAACGTCGCAGTAGGACGTTTGAACCAGAAACCAATCAATAAGTAAGACACCAAACCCACTGCTTCCCAGCCGAAGAACAGCTGCACAAAGTTATTACTCATCACGAGCATTAACATTGCAAAAGTAAAGAGTGAGATGTAACTAAAGAAACGTTGATAGCCTGGATCTTCGTGCATATAGCCGATGGTATAGATATGCACCATCAACGAGACGAAAGTCACCACACACATCATCATGGCAGTCAAATTATCAACCAAGAAGCCGATATTCAAATCTACGCCATTGACCGATAGCCAAGTGTAAATATTGCCATTGAATGATTCGCCACCATTGAGCAAATAATTCAGAGTGTAAGCCGACAAGGCAAATGACACCGCAACGCCCGAGATGGTCGCTACATGCGCCGCACGCCGCCCAATCGCCCAGCCGAACAAGCCGGCAATGAGCGAGCCCAGTAATGGCGCTAGCGGTATAAGCAGATAAATCGATTTCATATCCATTGGTATTCGTATCCGATTCTATGTTGTCCGGTTTAACCCTTCATGCTATCCAAATCTTCGACGTTGATCGTCCGTAAATTACGGAAGAGCACCACCAAGATAGCGAGGCCAATAGCCGATTCGGCTGCAGCAACGGTCAGGATAAAGAAGACGAAAATCTGGCCACCGGTATCGCCCAAAAACTGCGAGAACGCGATGAAATTCATATTCACCGACAGCAACATCAGCTCGATTGCCATCAGCAATACGATCAGATTCTTGCGGTTCATGAAAATGCCAAACACACTGGTCGCAAACATAATTGCGCCCAGCACAAGGTAATGAGTCAGTGTAAGCACATATCCTCCTAAACTCTTATCTAGGCCAATTAGGCTGCGGGTTGATCGGGAGAAGTAGCTGAATCATCAGCCACATCTTTTGGCTCAGATGCCATTTTCACAATCCGCAAGCGATCATCACGTTTAACGCGAACTTGTTCACCCGGATTAATGTACTTGGTGTTTTTACGTTTACGCAGTGTCAACGCAATCGCAGCAACCATACCAACAAGCAGCAACACAGCCGAAAGTTGGAATGGCAAGAAGTATTGGGTGTAGATCAACATACCCAAAGTCTCTGCTGAAGCAGTGTTGAAACTTGGCTCAAGTAAACGTGATTCGTCTATTTGTGCTGCGCGATGCGTCAAAATCATTACCATTTCAATCAGCATAATGATTGCAACAGTAGCCGCCACTGGTAAGAACTTCCAAAAACTCTTACGCAGCGCTTCAAAATTGATATCCAACATCATCACAACAAACAAGAACAACACCATCACTGCGCCAACATAAATCACAATCAGCGAAACAGCCAAAAACTCAGCTTTAATCAGCATCCAAAGAACAGCACTGTTAAAGAAGGCCAATACCAAATACAGCACAGCATGAACTGGATTTTTTGCAGTAATCACGCGGAATGCGGCAAAAATCAGTACGGCAGCAAAAACATAAAAAAGCGCTAAAGTCATGTTTGTTTCCTAGCGGTATTTAGCATCAGCGGCTTTACGTTCAGCGATTTCAGCTTCGTATTTGTCACCGACTGCCAACAACATTGGCTTGGTGTAATACAAATCGCCACGTTTTTCACCGTGATATTCATAAATATGCGTTTCAACAATCGCATCGACTGGACAGGCTTCTTCACAGAAACCGCAGAAAATGCATTTTGTCAGGTCGATATCGTAGCGGCTCGTACGACGAGTTTTGTCGTCTGGGCGCGCCTCTGATTCGATCGTAATCGCCATTGCAGGACAAACAGCTTCGCACAATTTACAAGCGATACAACGCTCTTCGCCATTGGCATAACGACGCTGAGCATGCAGACCACGGAAACGCGGGCTGTATGGTGTCTTTTCCTCAGGGAATTGCACTGTAATCTTCCGTTGGAAGAAGTGACGACCTGTTAACAACAAGCCCTTCACGAGTTCAACCAACAAGAAGGTTTTAAAGAAATAAAGAATTTTATCCATGGTCTCAGTCCTTTTCCATTACCAGATTGACCAAGGGGTCATCATCCAAGCACCCACTAAGACAATCCAAACCAAAGTCACAGGAATAAAGATCTTCCAACCAAGGCGCATTAATTGATCATAACGGTAGCGCGGGAATGTAGCGCGGAACCACAAGAAGCAGAACAATAAGAACGCAACTTTAAGAACCCACCACAACGGACTTGCCGCACCCAGTACAGGCACTGAAGCTGGAAAAGGCGACAACCAACCACCCAAGAACATCACTGACGCCATTGCTGAAATCAGAATCATATTGGCGTATTCAGCCAAGAAGAAGAGCGCAAAACCCATGCCTGAATACTCAACCATGTGTCCAGCAACAATCTCAGATTCACCTTCAGTCACGTCAAATGGTGCACGGTTGGTTTCTGCAACACCTGCGATGAAGTACACAACAAACAGTGGCAATAAAGGAATCAAATTCCACGAGAGAATAGACCCACCTGCCATGCCCTGCCCTTGCTGCTCAACAATCGCGGTAAGGTTCAAACTACCTGAAACCATAATCACGCCAACAAGCGCAAAACCCATTGCTAACTCATAAGAAATTACCTGAGCCGCAGCACGCATACCACCGAGGAAAGCATACTTCGAGTTTGATGCCCAACCAGCAAGAATCACTCCGTAAACACCCATTGAAGTAATGGCCATTACGTAGAGCAAACCTACGTTCACATCAGCCAATACATACCCAGGGTAAAACGGTACAACCGCCCATGCGCCTAACGCAGGGACCAATACCATGATGGGTGCCAAAAAGAAGAGTTTCTTATCAGCAGCGCTTGGTGCAATGATTTCTTTAAGTAGAAGCTTTACACCGTCAGCAACAGGCTGTAGCAAACCAAACGGACCAACCCGGTTTGGTCCGATACGAATCTGCATAAAGCCAATCACTTTACGTTCCGCCAAAGTGAGGTAAGCAACGCCCCCCATAATTGGCGCAACAATCAAGATGATTTTGAGCAAAGTCCACAAGAAAAACGCACCTTGGTAGGCTGCTTCTGCGCCCAAAAAGCCAGCGAGGATATTTTGTATAAATTCCATTATCTCCCCCTTAACCTTTGAGCACTTCAACAGCGCCGACCATTTCACCCAAGTTACGGGTTAATGGGTGCGAAGTTGCGGCACGAATCACATCATCAACAAGGCCATCATCAACAGCCACGATCAATTCAGCGCTACCCTGCCCTTGCTTCACAATCGCTTTATCACCAGCACACAAAGACAATTTTGCAAGTGTCGCTGAATTGGCGCGCAATGTGCTTGCTACCGCAGCTTCTGAAGTTGCTTGCAAACTTGGAGCACGGCGAACCAATGAATCAGTTTGATACAAAGGTACTTCGCCTAAGCGAACTAATCCTTGTACTGACTGCGCACTAACTTGGACCGTATTTGTCAGTGCATTATTCAAACGTGTTGAAATTTCACCTGCCAGCGCTTCGTCGCGAATTTCTTCAGATGAATTATATTCAAAGCCGTTAAAGCCAAGAATATTGCCCAAAACTCGGAATACTTTCCAAGCTGGACGTGTTTCACCCAATGGACGTACAACGCCGTTAAAGCTTTGTACTTTGCCTTCCATATTCACAAATGAACCTGATGTTTCACTAAATGGTGAAACCGGCAAGATTACGTCAGCATAATCCATCGCACAGCTTTGGAATGGTGACATTACAACGACCATTTCTGCTTGCTGAGCTGCAGCCAATGCTTGGGCACCATTGTGTGCATCAAATTCAGGCTCTAAACCTAAGAAAACGTATGCTTTCTTAGCTGCGCCAGATGCAAACACATTGCCACCCAAGTCAGCACCAATCAATTGTGCGCCAACACTATTGGCTGCCATCGCTGGCACACCTAAAGTGGCACCCGTCAATTGAGCTAATGCTGATGCTGCGGCATAAACTTCAGCATAACGCGCTGAATATTGAGCGATATTGCCAAGCAACACAGCAGCTTTTGTTTTGCCTTCAAAACTTTGCGCAATTGCTCGAGCTGCATCAGAAACGACAACACCATCCAAGTTGATACCGGCCGGAGCTGCTACTGATTTCAATTCAACAATCGCTTTAACAACTTGAAGCACACCTTCAACCAACTGATCAGGGCGAACTACAACTTGTCCTACAACTTTAGTGAGCAGATCATCGGCATGCGTATTGACTAATGAAAGTGCCAAACCTTTTTTAACCGATTGGCGCAAACGCTGAGCGAGTAAAGGCTGTTCTTTACGTAAAGTCGAACCAATAACTAACACTGATTCATTCTGCGACAATTCAGCCAATGATTGACCGAGCCACTGTGCGCCTTGCGTTTTCACACTGAAGTCTGCATTGCGCGCAAATGCCTGCACCGCTTCAACACCAAGGCCTGCCATTACTTTACGTAAAGCAAAAAGCTCTTCTACTGTTGAGTTGGGCGAAGCAACAGCAGCGACACTGTCTTTACCGTGCTCGGCGATGACTTGCTTCAAGCCATTTGCTACATATTCAAGTGCGGTTTGCCAATCTGTAGTTTGCCAAACGCCGCCTTGTTTCAACATAGGTTGAGTCAGACGCTCTTCCGAGTTCAAAGCCTCGTAAGAATAACGATCGCGATCCGACAACCAGCATTCGTTAATCGCTTCATTTTCCAATGGCAATACGCGCATTACTTTGTTGTTCTTTACCTGAACAACTAAGTTAGAACCTAGGCCATCATGAGCAGCCACTGATTTACGACGCGATAATTCCCAAGTCCGTGCCGAATAACGGAACGGTTTGCTGGTTAATGCACCAACTGGACATAAGTCAATGACGTTGCCAGAAATTTCGGAGTTTACCGTTTTGCCAATAAATGGCATTACTTCGGTAAATTCGCCGCGATTGGCCATACCCAATTCTTGGAAGCCCGCGATTTCTTCTGTAAAACGGACACAGCGGCTGCAATGAATGCAGCGCGTCATATCAGTTGAAATCAAAGAACCAAGGTCTTTGTTGGCGACAACGCGCTTTTCTTCAGAGTATACAGAGCCAGTTTGACCATAACCCACAGCCAAATCTTGCAATGAACACTCACCACCTTGATCGCAAATTGGGCAATCAAGCGGGTGATTAATCAGCAAAAATTCCATCACACCTTTCTGAGCAGTCACTGCCTGATCAGAATGGGTAAAGACTTTCATACCATCGGTTACAGGCGTAGCACAGGCCGGCAAAGGCTTTGGTGCTTTTTCGACCTGAACTAGGCACATACGGCAGTTTGCGGCAATTGATAGTTTTTTGTGATAGCAAAAATGTGGAATGTGCACACCAATTGAATTGGCTGCGTCCATCACAGTGCTACCACCAGGGACTGTCAATTTTTTACCGTCGATTTCGATTTCCAACATGCTCGACTCGATTCAAAGGCAATAATTCAAAAGAAAACTCGACTAATTTCAATCTGGCTAATTACAGCGCGACCAATTTATAAGGCCTTGGCAGATTGCGATTTATTAATCAAATCTTCGAATTCATGGCGGAAGTGTTTCAACATTCCACGCACAGGGAATACAGCAGCATCACCCAAAGCACAAATAGTGCGACCGGCAATGTTGTCACCAACACGTGACAACAAATCCAAATCTTCTATTTTACCTTCGCCATGAGCAATACGATGGACAACACGATACAGCCAACCCGTTCCTTCACGACAAGGAGTACATTGACCACACGACTCCTCATGATAGAAATACGAAAGTCGCTCTAAAGCACTGACCATGCTGACAGTTTCATCCATCACAATCACCGCACCAGAACCTAACATCGAACCTGCTTTTGCAATCGAGTCATAATCCATCGTGCATTGCATCATGATATCGGCAGGTAACACAGGCGCAGAGGAACCACCTGGAATAACTGCTTTCAATTTTTTACCATCACGCATGCCACCGCACATTTCTAACAATTCAGAAAATGGTGTGCCGAGCGGAATTTCATAGTTACCAGGACGATTTACATGTCCAGAAACCGAGAACAATTTGGTACCACCGTTATTAGGTTTACCTAGCTCAAGGAATTTCTGGCCGCCTTCGCGGATAATGTAAGGTACGGAGGCAAATGTCTCGGTGTTATTGATCGTTGTTGGCTTGCCGTATAAACCAAAAGAAGCAGGGAATGGCGGCTTAAAGCGTGGCTGCCCTTTCTTGCCTTCTAATGATTCAAGTAAAGCAGTTTCTTCACCACAGATATAAGCACCATAACCATGATGGGCATGCAGTTGGAAACAGAAATCTGAACCAAGGATATTGTCACCCAAGAAGCCGGCAGAGCGGGCTTCTTCAAGGGCAATTTCAAAGCGCTCGTAAGCTTCAAAAATTTCACCATGGATGTAGTTATAACCCACGGTAATACCCATCGCATACGCACCAATAATCATGCCTTCAATCAAAGCATGTGGGTTGTATACCTGAATATCCAAATCTTTAAAGGTACCTGGTTCGCCTTCGTCCGTATTACAAACCAAATATTTTTGGCCTGGAAAACTACGCGGCATGAAAGACCATTTCAAACCTGTTGGAAAGCCTGCACCACCACGACCACGGAGGCCGGATGTTTTCATCTCTGCAATGACTTCATCTTGAGTGATTTTGTCATTGATAATTTTCTTTAAAGCAGCATAACCACCACGCTTAACATATTCGTCTAAGTGCCAGCAGTTAGGATCTTCAAACTCGACGCCTTCAAATACAACGCCTTTTACGTAGACGGTCATTATTCAAGCTCCGCCAGTTTTTTATCAACAGCTTCAGGCGTCATGTGATTACACATGCTGTGATTATTAACCAGCATAACTGGTGCATAACCACAGGCGCCCATGCACTCACCTTCTTTTAGAGTGAACTTGCCATCAGCTGTCGTTTCATTAAAACCAATACCGAGCTTTTTCTTGAGGTAATCAGCTGTGGTATAGCCACCCGACAAAGCACAGGGCAAATTCGTACAAACAGTGAGCTTGTACTTACCAACTGGCTTCATATCGAACATATTGTAGAAAGTTGCAACTTCATACGCAGCTAAAGGCGCGATATTCAAATAAAGTGCAATCTGTTCAATTAAATCATTCGTTAAAGACCGTTTTTCAACCTGAGCAATTCGCAATGCACTCATCACAGCGGAACGAGACTGCTCAGCCGGATATTTAGCGACTTCACGATCGATTTGCTGAATTGAATCAGCGGACAGAAGACTGTGTAAAGACATTAGCGGTCAATCTCCCCGAAAACGATATCTTGCGTACCAATAATTGCCACCACATCAGAAATCATATGACCGCGCGACATCTCATCTAGCGCTGACAAATGAACATAACCTGGAGCGCGAATCTTCATGCGGTAAGGTTTATTAGCACCGTCAGACACCATGTAAATACCAAATTCACCTTTTGGATGCTCAACAGCAGCATAAGCTTGACCTTCTGGCACATGCATACCTTCAGTAAACAGCTTAAAGTGGTGAATCAAGTCTTCCATATTTGACTTCATACCTTCACGTGAAGGCGGAGCAACTTTATGGTTTGTAGTAATTACAGGACCTGGGTTGGCCTTAAGCCATTGCACACACTGCTTGATAATCCGATTTGATTGGCGCATTTCTTCAACACGAACCAAATAGCGATCATAGCAATCACCGTTCTTACCGACAGGGATATCAAAATCCATTTTGTCGTACACTTCATACGGTTGCTTTTTGCGCAAATCCCACTCGACCCCTGATCCGCGTAACATCGCACCTGTAAAACCTAGCGCCAGTGCACGCTCAGGTGACACTACACCAATACCAACGGTACGTTGTTTCCAGATCCGATTATCGGTGAGCAATGTTTCATACTCATCAACATAAGTTGGGAAACGATTAGTGAAGTCTTCGATAAAATCGAGCAAACTACCTTCACGATTCGAATTCATTCTTTTAATGGCTGCTGCATTGCGGATTTTTGATGCCTGATACTTAGGCATTTCATCCGGCAAATCACGATACACACCACCTGGACGATAGTATGCAGCATGCATACGTGCCCCAGACACTGCCTCGTAGCAATCCATCAAATCTTCACGTTCGCGGAAAGCATAAAGGAAAATTGTCATCGCGCCGCAGTCAATACCGTGAGCACCAATCCACAACAAATGGTTTAGTACACGAGTAATCTCATCAAACATCACTCGAATGTATTGAGCACGAATTGGAACATCAAGATTGAGTAGTTTCTCAATCGCCATACAGTAAGCATGCTCATTGGACATCATCGACACATAGTCAAGACGGTCCATATAAGGCAATGATTGAATGTATGTCTTGCTTTCTGCCAATTTTTCAGTGCCACGGTGCAAGAGGCCGATATGTGGATCGGCACGCTCAACAACCTCACCATCTAATTCCAACACTAGGCGTAACACGCCATGCGCGGCAGGATGTTGTGGTCCAAAATTTAGGGTGTAGTTACGGATTTCAGCCACCGTAGTTCTCCTCGCGGATAATGCGCGGCGTAATTTCACGCGGATCGATGGTAACAGGCTGATAAATTACGCGCGCTTGCTCAGCGTCATATCGCATTTCAACAAAACCCGACAACGGGAAGTCTTTACGGAAAGGATGACCAACAAAACCATAATCAGTCAGCAAACGACGTAAATCAGGGTGACCTTGATAAACAATACCGAACAGATCAAATGATTCACGTTCAAACCAGTTAATTGCAGGCCACACATCAACGACTGACGCAACTACGGGAAATGAATCATCGGTACAGAATACGCGAACGCGCAGACGTACATTAAATTTGTAAGATAGGAAATGGTAAACCGTCGCAAAGCGACAACCTTCCCAAACAGTGTCTTTGTAGGCACTGTAATCCATGCCACAGGCATCAATCAATTGCTCAAATTGCAATTGCGCATGATCGCGAAGTTGCAAAGCAACCTCTGACCAATTTGTTGCTGAAACTTCTAGCGTCACTTCATCCAATGCTGTTTCAAGCGAGACAATCTTGTCTTCACCCAAAGCGGCACGCAGACTACCCATGAGCGTTTCTAACTTAGTCGCCATAGTTCACCTCACGAGCGCGCAATGGTATTGGTACGCTTAATCTTGTTTTGCAGCTGAATGATGCCATACAAGAGCGCTTCAGCTGTCGGAGGACAGCCTGGAACATAGACGTCAACTGGAACAATACGATCACAGCCGCGCACTACAGAATAGGAATAATGATAATACCCACCACCATTCGCACAGGAACCCATAGAGATTACCCAGCGTGGTTCTGGCATCTGATCGTAAACTTTACGCAATGCAGGTGCCATTTTATTACAGAGAGTCCCTGCAACAATCATTAAATCGGACTGACGTGGTGACGGACGGAACACGACACCAAAACGGTCTAAGTCATAACGAGCAGCACCGGCATGCATCATTTCAACAGCACAACAGGCAAGACCAAAAGTCATTGGCCACAAAGAACCTGTACGAGCACTATTGATTACAGCATCCACTGTCGTCGTAATAAAACCTTTATCTTGGGCTTCCATTTGCTTTACTCCCACTCTAGAGCGCCCTTCTTCCATTCGTAGATGAAGCCAACCACCAAGATGGTTAAGAAAATCATCATCGATAAAAAGCCGAACATTCCCAGTTCTTTAAGCACAACAGCCCAAGGAACCAAAAATGCAACCTCTAAGTCAAACAAGATAAACAAAATTGCCACAAGATAATAGCGCACATCAAATTGCATGCGTGCATCTTCGAATGCCTCAAAACCACATTCGTAAGGCGAGTTTTTTGCAGTATCTGGTCGAACTGTACCCATCACCTTGCCGATACCATAGCCCATCACTAGCGGCGCAACACCGACTAGCAATCCGACAAATAGAAACAACAAGATTGGGAAATAGTTTTCCAGCATAAAAATCCCCCAGCGCAGAACATTTACAAAAAGTCTAAACAGCTTATTGTTATTTTTATTACACAGAAACGCTGGGTCACCCCAGCGCATTTGAAACACCAAATCTAGCAATCCCACATAGGATTTTTAGAATTTGGCTTTAAACCGACAAGCCTGCAAAAAAACGCAAAACTTAATCAGGAATTTTTTGACCTGAAACTTGTGAAGCTACTACTGGCTCCACAGTGCTCATAATTGACTTCGCTTGCTTAGGTGCAGTCAAAAGCACCAAGGACATTGAAGTCACAAAGAAAAACGTTGCAGCGACTGCAGTAGCTCGACTCAGAAAGTTGGCAGAGCCTGAAGAACCAAACACACTACCGGCAGAACCGCCACCGCTACCAAAAGCAGCCCCCATGTCAGCACCTTTGCCATGCTGCATCAAGACCAACACAATGACAGCAATCGCTGAAATCACATTTACTACAAGCACTAAACTGGTAACGAAGTCCATTATTTTCTCATTTCAATCGCGGCGTGAATTGTACCATCAGCGCGCTGCTTTGCAAATCTCTACAAACTCGAAGGCGGATAGCGCTGCGCCACCCACCAACACCCCATCGACATGCTGCACAGCCAAAATTGACTCAGCATTATTCGACTTAACACTACCACCATAGAGAACCTTAACTCGTTCATCCAATTGACTTTTAATCAATGCGTGCATCGGTGAAATCTGCTCGCTAGATGCAACCATTCCGCTCCCTACAGCCCAAGATGGCTCATATGCAACAGCAAACAAACCAATTGGCAACTGCTGCAGCACCTGTAACTGTGCAGCAACAACTTCTTCCGCCCGACCCTCACGACGCTGCTCTGCTGATTCACCTACGCAGTAAATACCAAACAAGCCGGCATCTAAGGCCGCTCGCATTTTAACACCAGCTTGCTCTGTCGTCTCACCAAATAATCGTCGACGCTCGGAATGACCAATGATCACCATTTCACAACCGATATCTGCCAGCATCCCTGAGGACACCTCGCCAGTATAAGCCCCAATATGATACTGACTAAGGTCTTGAGCACCACACTGTACATGAGTATTGTGTAGTAGTTGTTTCGCCAGCATTAAGTAGGGAAATGGTACACACACACCCACATTTGATTGCAACTTAGCCTGTGCAATTTCACCCAGCACCGACTTGATCTGTCCAATACTACCGTGCAGCTTCCAATTACCCACTACAAGTTGCTTAGCCATACAGATTTTAACTCCTCATATGAGGCTGAAATGGTAACGCCCACACAGAATAAACGTCAAACGCTAATATCCCCTACCAGTCAACACAAGCCCTAGCACGCAAAAACTTGCAAGCAACGCCCCCTTGCCAAGCCCGATGTAAAGCGAACTCCGTCCACATAAACCACCCAAGTCTATTCATAACGAGATTTTGTAATATTACGGAAACAATTTGTGTTTAGGATGCGTACTGTTCAATAAATATTCACTTCTGATCACTTAGGATTTTAATTACCATGACTTTAGCTCACAAAATGCTAATTACTGCTGGCTTAGCTGCTGGCCTGTTTACTCAAGCCATTGCTGCTGATATCACAGGTGCTGGCGCAACATTCCCATACCCGCTGTATGCAAAATGGGCTGAAATGTATAAAGCAAAGACTGGCACTGGCATGAACTATCAATCAATCGGCTCTGGCGGCGGCATCAAACAAATCTCTGCAAAAACTGTAGATTTTGGTGCTTCTGATATGCCACTTAAGCCAGCTGATATGGATAAAGAAGGTTTGATGCAATTCCCAACAGTACTGGGCGGTGTTGTACCTGTTGTTAACATCCCAGGCGTACAACAAGGCCAAATGAAGTTGAACTCAGCAGTACTGAGCGACATTTACCTCGGCAAAATCAAAAAATGGAATGATCCAGCGATCGTGGCTTTAAATCCAGGTGTTGCTTTACCTGACTTAAACATCACCGTAGTTCGCCGCTCTGACGGCTCAGGCACAACTTTCTTATTTACTGACTACCTGTCTAAAGTTTCTCCAGAGTGGAAAGAGAAAGTAGGTGCAAATACTTCAGTTCAATGGCCGGCCGGTGTTGGTGGCAAGGGCAACGAAGGTGTTGCTAACTACGTACAACGAATCAAAGGTGCAATTGGATATGTTGAGTTTGCTTATGCAAAACAAAACAAACTTTCATACACGCAACTAAATAACTCTACCGGCGCATTTGTTAAGCCTTCTGAAGATACATTCATTGCAGCAGCCGCTAGCGCGGACTGGAAAAACGCGCCAGGCATGTTCTTGGTAACAACAAATGCACCAGGTAAAGATGCTTGGCCTATTGCAAGCCCTACTTTTATTTTGATGCACAAGAAACAAGACAAACCGGCACAAGCAGCTGAAGTCTTGAAGTTCTTTGACTGGGCATATGGCGCTGATGCAGACAAAGTAGCACTTGATCTTGATTACATCCCAATGCCAGACAATGTTGTTTCAATGATTAAAGCCAACTGGAAGTCACAAATGACCGACGGTAAAGCACCAATCTGGAAATAATTAACACACTAATTGAGCGCAGAGTTACAATCCGCGCGCGAAAAGAAGCACACAGGCAGCTCTGTCTGTGTGCTTCTTAGTTTGTAGAAATGTAGGTCTGGAGAATTTCCGATGTCAAATTTGTCCCAACGGATGAAAATACAAAGATTGCAAGATACAATTTTTGTAAATAGCACCCGTTTCTTTGCTTTCTTCGTACTAGCACTACTCAGCGCTATTATTATTTCTCTGCTGTATGGTGCGCTACCCAGCATCAAAGCATTTGGCTTTGGATTCATTACTTCTACTGATTGGAATCCAGTCACCGAGCAATTTGGTGCTTGGCCTTCGATTCGCGGTACCTTAATTTCATCCGCAATCGCACTTTTAGTTGCAGTGCCAATTAGTTTTGGTATTGCCATTTTTTTGACTGAGCTTTCACCGATATGGCTACGTCGCCCACTCGGCATTTGTATTGAATTACTTGCAGGCGTTCCATCTATTATTTACGGCATGTGGGGTCTGTTTATTTTCGCTCCATTATTTTCCGAACATGTACAGCCTTGGTTAACTGAGAGCACTGCTGGCATCCCATTTATTGGCGCGCTGTTTGATGGCCCACCAATGGGTATTGGTATGTTTACGGGCGGCTTAATCCTTGCCATTATGGTGATTCCATTTGTGACGTCGGTGATGCGTGATGTGTTCGAAGTCGTACCACCACTATTAAAAGAATCTGCTTACGGGCTAGGTAGCACCACATGGGAAGTGGTCCGTCATGTTGTGGTCCCGTACACCAAAACAGGCATTATCGGCGGCATCATGCTAGGTCTTGGTCGCGCCCTTGGTGAGACCATGGCGATTACATTTGTGATTGGCAATTCGATGAATGAAATGAATTCATTGTTTGACCCCGCAACGACCATATCAGCAACACTGGCCAATGAATTTACTGAAGCACATGGTGAACTATATACCGCGTCATTGATTCAACTTGGTCTGTTATTGTTCTTCATTACCTTTGTGGTATTGGTGCTTTCTAAACTGCTCCTCTTGCGCTTAAACCGCAATGAAGGCTCACACTCTTAATCGGTGGCCATCATGATGACAATGAATAAAAATCTCTACTTCCGCCGCCGTCTACTAAATAAAGTCAGCTTGATTTTATCTATGCTAGCGATGGCTTTTGGTCTTTTTTGGCTTTTTTGGATTATGTATACCCTGTTTTCACATGGTCTCGCAGGTCTAACAATCCAGACATTGACACAAAGTACACCAGCACCTGGTAGCCAAGGTGGTTTAGCCAATGCCATTATGGGCAGCCTGCAAATGACTGCGGTTGGTGTTTTGATCGGCACGCCGATTGGCATTTTGGCAGGCACTTACCTTGCAGAGTTTGGCGCAAAAGGCTGGCTAGCACCCGCAACTCGCTTCATTAACGACATTTTACTTTCTGCACCATCGATCGTGATTGGTCTTTTTGTCTTTACTGTCTATGTGGCACAAGTGGGGCACTTTTCTGGCTGGGCAGGCTCTTTTGCCTTGGCCATTTTGGTAATTCCAGTTGTACTTCGTACCACAGAAAATATGCTTTTACTGGTTCCTACTGCGATGCGCGAAGCTGCCTATGCATTAGGTGCGCCAAAATGGAAAATGGTTACGCAAGTGACGCTTAAGGCCGCGAAATCTGGGGTTGCAACCGGCATATTGCTCGCAATTGCGCGTATTTTGGGCGAAACGGCACCATTACTCTTTACTGCATTGAATAACCAATTCTATTCAAACATGAATCAACCGATGGCCAACTTACCCGTTGTGATTTTCCAATTTGCAATGAGCCCTTATGAAGACTGGCATCAACTTGCTTGGGCGGGAGCGCTGATGATTGGCTTGTTTGTTTTGGCCATGAATATCATTGCACGCGTCATGCTGCGCCAGCCTAATCAACACTAATTATTGACTTTGTGACGGAATAAATTATGAGCAATCAAATCAAATCGGGCTTGTCCATCAAGAATCTAAATTTTTATTACGGCAATTTTCATGCCTTGAAAAACATCAATTTAGATATTCTAGCAGGCCATGTAACTGCGTTTATCGGTCCATCAGGCTGCGGCAAATCAACACTTTTGCGTACTTTTAACCGCATGTATGATCTTTATCCAAAGCAACGCGGCGAGGGCGAAATCATTCTGAATGGTAAAAACATTCTCGATTCGGATGTTGACCTGAACATGCTACGTGCCAAGGTTGGCATGGTGTTTCAAAAGCCAACGCCATTCCCAATGTCGATTTACGACAATGTGGCCTTTGGTGTGAAGCTATACGAATCGCTTAGCAAGTCCGAAATGGATGATCGTGTTGAGTGGGCGCTTACCAAAGCGGCACTATGGAACGAAGTTAAAGACAAGCTCAAACAATCAGGTTTGGGTTTATCTGGTGGTCAGCAACAACGTTTATGCATTGCACGTGCGGTTGCCGTTAAACCTGAGATTTTGCTACTCGACGAACCAACCTCAGCACTGGATCCAATCTCAACCGCTCACGTTGAAGAATTGATTCATGAACTGAAAAAAGACTACACGATTGCGATCGTGACCCACAATATGCAACAAGCTGCGCGTATTTCTGACTACACCGCTTATATGTATTTGGGTGAAATGATCGAAATGGATGAAACCGATACGATCTTTACTGCTCCAAAAGTAAAAGCAACTGAAGACTACATTACGGGTAAATTTGGTTAATTACCAAAATTTAACCCATGAAAAAAGCCGCTTTTTGCGGCTTTTTTTGTTATGTATATTACCCTACGCCATATATAGCATTAATCGTATGGATATACCCATTCTTTTCGCGCACAACACTTGATGTAACACAAATGAAACACGACTACTCTATTCTGTAAAATCATGCTCATTCAATGTCGGTCACCAATGAAAATCTCCACACAGCTCAAACTCGTCAGCGCCATCACTGTCGGCGCCCTCTTCGTTGCCGTTATGATCTGCAGTTGGAAATTAAGTATTTTGAATCAAAACTTCAATGCCAATCAGCAAATGCAAACCAGCCTCAATCAGTTAGCACAAATGAAATCAACGATGCTTTCAGTATCTAGATTAGACGTGATGTCACCCGATATTAATCAAAGCCTACAAGAAGGCGAGGCCCAAGTGGCCGATGCGCAAAAACAACTCAGCCAAGTGCTGACTGCTGAGCAATCGAATGTTCTCACACAGTCCTTAGAACAAAAATGGCAACGCTATTTGAGCCAGTTTCGCAATGCTGTACAAATCGCAGAAACGAGCCCAGAGGATGCAATTTCCATTCCCGAGCAGCTGTTTCGTAATGATTTGACACCTGCAATCGCACAGATTTCTGAGCTATCAAAAGCGATTTCGCTTGATGCCAATAAAGCCAAAGAGATTATCGAAAAAGACATCAAACAACTGATTTGGGGGGTGATTATCCCTATCATTTTTGCCGGCCTAATTATTGTATTTTCACAATTGGGTTTTGCAAAACGACTACAAAAATCATTAAACACGATGAGTGCAGTGGCCAATCAACTCCGTGACGGGCAAATCTCTATGCGGATGCCGGAAAGTAAAGATGAACTCGGCCATTTAGGTGTGGCTATCAATCAGTTTTTGCAACAACTACACCGCGTCCTTACTCAAACTAGTCATGCCGCGATTGAAAGCCGTGCTGACGCACAAAGAATTACGGAGTTAAGTAGCGCAGTTAGCCAGAATACCGAGTCGCAATCACAGCAATTAAGTGAAATCGGCCAAGGTAGTGATACTCTCAGCGCTGCCATTGCATATGTTGGCCAACTCGCCTCTCAGGCTGCGGCGACAGCACAGTCATCGCTGCACGCCACAATCGATGCAGATCAAGCTGGACAAACAACACTCAGAAATCTAGCCTCATTTTCAAGCCACTTCCAACAAGTCGAAACAGAAATGCAAACACTGTCGCTCTCATTTAGCGATATCGTTGCGGTCAGCAGCACAATTAAAGACATCGCCGATCAAACCAACCTACTAGCCTTAAATGCCGCGATTGAAGCTGCCCGGGCAGGTGAATCTGGGCGAGGCTTTGCAGTTGTCGCTGATGAAGTTAGAAAATTAGCGCAACACACGACCGATTCAACAAAAAAAATTCAAGAGATTTTACAAAAAACCCAAAACAACACCAAGGTCACAACAAAAGCGATACAAGCTGCCGCCATTCACTTACGTGACTTTAGTGAACACGGGCAAACCGTTTCTCGATCTTTAACCCAAATTAGAATTGAAAGTGAAGAAGTCGCAGAAAAGATGGCATCGATTGCAGCAGCTGTGGATCAGCAAACTGCCTCAGCTCAATCCATCGCAGAGCAAGTCAGCCGAATTAGTCAGGGTTTGAATAGAACAAACTCAGATAGCAAAGCGATGAAACATGAAATGGATGGCTTGACGATAGTGGCAAATGATCTTGAGAAATCAATGTCAACGTTTCGATTTAATTAGATAACCACCCCAAAAGCAAGCTACCCAGCTTTCGAATAAAAACTGGGTAGTTATTCATTCAATATTATTCTTCTATATTATTCTTCTGCTTCAGCCTGTACGACTGAAGCAATTTTTTCGGCCCATTCACGTGCTGAAGTTGGATCAGTATGCTCAACCATCACGCGAACAACGGGTTCGGTGCCTGAAGGCCTGAGCAAAACACGCCCTTCAATACCCATTTCTACTTCAGCTTGCTTCACAACAGCAGAGATTTTTTCTGAAGCATGACAGTCAAAACCTTTAGCAATGCGCACATTCTTTAGCACTTGCTTAGACAAAGTTAAATCTTTGCAAAAACCAGCCAAGGTTTGGTCACTTTCTTGCAAGGCCTGCAGCACTTGTAAAGCTGAGATAATGCCATCGCCAGTTGAATGCTTATCCAAGCACAGTAAATGACCGGAGCCTTCACCACCGACCAGCCATTCATGGGCACGAAGTTGTTCCATCACATAACGATCACCGACTTTGGCACGAACAAATCCGATACCTTTGGCTTTTAAAGCATTTTCAACGCCCAAATTGGTCATTAAAGTACCGACTACACCGGCACCTAGATTGCCTTTTTGTTGACGATGACTCGCCAAGACATACAGCAATTGATCACCATCGACGATCGTACCGTCGCGGTCGACCATAATCAGTCGGTCACCGTCACCATCCAAGGCAATACCAAAATTCGCACCTTCGGAAAGCACTTTTAGGCGCAAAGTCTCAGGATGTGTAGCACCGACTTCTTCGTTGATATTAAATCCGTTTGGATTGACGCCAATACTAACAACTTCAGCGCCTAATTCATGAAATACGTGTGGCGCGATGTGATATGTCGCACCATGAGCGCAGTCCACCACGAGTTTCAAACCACGTAAATCAAGCTCACTCGGAAAGGTCGACTTACAAAATTCAATGTAGCGGCCAGCTGCATCGTCAATTCGTTTTGATTTGCCTATCTGTTTCGACTGAACACAAGGCTGTACTTCTTCAATTGCTGCTTCGATCGCAATCTCGATGTCATCTGGCAATTTTTGACCGCTGGCACCAAAGAATTTAATGCCATTATCGTGATAAGGATTATGCGATGCAGAGATCACGACACCAGCTGATAATCTCAGCGCTCGAGTTAAATATGCAATCCCAGGCGTTGGCAACGGGCCTGTTAAATACACATCAACGCCGGCCGCATTAAAGCCTGCCTGCAATGCAGCTTCCAACATATACCCTGACACGCGGGTATCTTTACCGATCAATACAGCGGCATGCTCGCCATTCTTGCGTAATTTGCTAGCAGCTAACACTTTACCTGCGGCAAAACCAAGCTTCATTGCAAACTCGGGTGTAATTGGATATTCACCGACTAAACCACGCACACCATCGGTGCCGAAAAATTTACGAGCCATTATTTATTCCCTTTCCTGTAATGCAGCTATTTTAATACTTTCCACAACTTTAATGCATCAACCGTTTCCCTGACATCATGAACTCGCACAATGGAAGCCCCTTTTTGAACTGCCAGTACCGCAGCAATGACACTACCTAGCATTCTTTCACGCAATTCCTGCCCAGTGATTTCGCCCAACATTTTTTTTCTCGAAACTCCAATCAGCAATGGCACTCCTAATAGAGTGCCCATTTTGTCTATGGATTGAAACAAGGCAATATTGTGTTCTAAACTTTTACCAAAACCAAAACCAGGATCAGCTACTATGCGGTTTGCTGAGATTGCTGACGCCTGCGCCAATTCAATCCGCTTAGACAAGTAATGAGTTACCTCCTCCACAACATTCTGATAACTTGGTGCGACTTGCATCGTTTGTGGATCACCCTGCTTGTGCATCAAACAAATACCAACCGCACTTTTAGCCAGCAAATCTATCGCCCCTAAACCTTCTAACGCCGAAATATCGTTAACCAAATCAACACCAGCATCAATCGCGGCCCTCATTACTTCAGGTTTACGAGTATCAATCGATAGTGGCACATTCAAACTTGATAGCGCTTGAATAACAGGAATAACACGGCGAATCTCCTCTTCTACAGGCACCGCGGCGGCACCTGGTCTAGTTGATTCACCACCAATATCCAATATATCAGCGCCCTCTTTGAGTAATTTTTCAGCATGTGCAACGGCATGCACTAAAGTATCGTGCTGCCCACCATCAGAGAACGAATCTGGCGTTACATTCACAATCCCCATGACCCATGGACGACTTAGATCCAGCTGAAACCTTCCACACGAAAACATTGACATACTTTTCCTAGACAAGAAAAAAGGCGACCATGGTCGCCTTTTTCAAATTAAACCATCAAACTTAGACTTCTGTGGCCGGGGTAGTTGAAGCCTCAGCACCGCCAGATGGTAGGTTACCAACATCAATTGACGGCACGGCAACAGTAACTGGCAGACCTTTAGGTGGACGTGGTTCACGGCCGGCCATGATGTCGAGCACTTGCTCACGATCAATCGTTTCCCACTCCATCAATGCCGCAGTCATCGCTTCTACTTTATCGCGATTTTCTTCCAAGATTTTCTCAGCTACCGCGTATTGCTCATCGATAATTCGACGAATCTCAGCATCGACCTGCATCATCGTTGCTTCAGACATATTTTTGTGCGTCGTCACCGAGCGACCAAGAAATACCTCACCCTCATTATCGCCATAAACCATAGGACCTAATTTTTCGGTCATACCATAACGCGTCACCATATCGCGCGCCATGCCGGTTGCACGCTCAAAGTCGTTTGAAGCACCAGTCGAAATACGATGAATAAACAAATCTTCTGCAACACGCCCACCGAACAAAATAGCAAGGCGATTTAGCATTTGATCTTTATACAAAGAAAAACTATCACGCTCAGGCAGTTGCCAAGTCAAACCTAAGGCACGACCACGCGGCATGATTGTTACTTTATGCACTGGATCGGTACCTGGCAACATTTCTGCGACCACGGCATGACCAGATTCGTGATACGCCGTTGCCCGGCGGTCATCTTCAGTCATCACCATGCTGCGACGCTCTGGGCCCATATAAATCTTATCTTTAGCCGACTCAAAATCATCCATATCGACTAAACGCTTATTACGACGTGCAGCAAACAAGGCTGCTTCGTTGACTAAGTTGGCCAAATCAGCACCAGACATACCAGGTGTACCACGTGCAATAATCGACGCATCAACATCATTTGCAATCGGTACTTTGCGCATATGCACAGCCAAAATCTGCTCACGACCACGAATATCTGGCAATGCAACAGTAACTTGTCGATCAAATCGACCTGGACGCAATAAAGCGGGGTCAAGTACATCAGGGCGATTCGTTGCCGCAATGACAATAATCCCTGAGTTACCTTCAAAACCGTCCATCTCAACGAGCATTTGATTCAACGTTTGCTCACGCTCGTCATTACCGCCGCCCATGCCTGCGCCACGCTGACGACCGACTGCATCGATCTCATCGATAAAGATGATACACGGCGCGTTTTTCTTGGCATTTTCAAACATGTCACGAACACGAGCAGCACCAACACCAACAAACATCTCTACGAAATCAGAGCCCGAAATCGAGAAAAATGGCACTTTAGCTTCACCTGCGATGGCTTTGGCCAACAAGGTTTTACCCGTACCAGGTGAACCAACCAGCAAGATACCGCACGGCATACGGCCACCAAGACTTTGATACTTGCTTGGATCACGCAAGTAATCAACAATCTCTGAAACTTCGGCTTTGGCTTCATCACAACCCGCCACATCGGCAAACGTCACTGAGTTATTATTTTCATCAAGCATTTTGGCTTTTGATTTACCAAAGCTAAAGGCACCACCTTTGCCACCACCTTGCATCTTGTTCATGAAGAAAATCCAAACACCGATCAACAATAACATCGGTCCCCAGTTAACAAGCAAGCTGGTTAAAAAGCCTTGTTCTTCTTCGGCCTTCGCTGCAAATTTCACATTGTGCTTAATCAACGTATCAACCAAGCGGAAATCAAAAGGCGCTAGGCTGGAATAGCTACTGCCATCCGTTTTTTTGCCACGGATAAGCTGCCCACGCAATGGATTACCTTGGATTTCAGCACTCGCAATTTTACCTTGCTCTACATCCACCATAAATTGTGAGTAGGGCAATTGGCTTGCGCCATCTTGGCGCTGTGCAAACTGATTAAAGACGGTCATCAGCACTAAGCCAACGATCAGCCAAATGGCGATATTCTTGCCGAGATTATTCAAGGCTTTACTCCTGAGTTTCTAAAACGGGTATAAATTCTATTTTACGCGTTTAAGATTTTTTTTGTTTACCCAATAAATAAACTTCTGGGCTACGGTCACGCGATGCTTTAGGTTTTCGAGTCACAACGGAGGCAAAAGTTTCCCGCATCGCCGTCATATACTCGGTAAAACCATATCCTTGGAACACTTTAACCAAAAAATTGCCACCTGGTTTCAACTGTTCACGTGCAAATTCCAAGCCTAGCTCACATAGATACATACTGCGCGCCTGATCAGTATCGGCATTACCCGTTATATTGGGGGCAATATCGCAAATGACAAGGTCTATCTGTCGTCCGTTAAGCAGGCTATTAAATTCAGCCAGCACTTCGTCTTCACGAAAATCGCCTTGTACAAACTCAACCCCTCGGATCGGGTCCATTTCCAAAATATCCAGTGCAAAAACACGCCCGCTCGGGCCAACTTTTTGGGCTGCCACTTGGCACCAACTACCAGGTGCAGCACCCAAGTCAGCAACCCACATACCTTGCTTTAATAATTTGTCTTTATCGTCAATTTCGATCAACTTATACGCAGCTCTTGCGCGATAGCCATCTTTTTTCGCCATCTGCACGTAATGATCATTAACATGCTCTTGTAGCCATACATTACTGGAATTAGAACGAGCCATCAGGTAGACTATCCGGTTATATCAAGGTTTTTTAAGGTTTAATCTCATGTTACAACTTAGCGCAGATCAATGCCGCCACTTGCGCAGCTTAGCGCACCATCTTAATCCGGTCGTGATGATTGGCAGTAATGGCCTAACTGAATCAGTGATGCGCGAAATTGCAATCAATTTAGATGCACATGAATTAATTAAGATTCGTGTACTTGGCGATGATCGCGAAGCACGTGTTCAATATATGGAACAAATCTGTGTTGAATTAGAAGCTTGCCCAGTGCAGCATCTTGGTAAATTACTGCTTATTTTCCGTCCAAGCAATACAGACAAACCGAAGATTTTGCTACCGAAACAAAAGAAAGTAGCAAAATAATCATAAGGCGGCTTAGCCGCCTTTTTTATGCCTAGTAAAAAGTAACTCAGACTACTGGAATAGCAAAGCAATTAATAATCGCTTTTCCAAACATAGGCTAGACCCATCACACTCTGCAGCAAGTAGATCAAGCTCGAAATGGTGTGCCACTGGGCTAAACCACCACCAAACATCCCTTCTGCCGCATTACTCACCACGGGTTTTAATTCGGCAATCATGGGAAAGATCGCAAACTGATTCACCAACGTACACAATAACATGCCAAGAATCAACCATAAGCGTAGCCCTTGAAATGCGCGCAAGCCGTCTTTCCAAATCCACCAGATCGCCAAAAAAATACCCGCGACAATACCAATCCAACCGATAGCATGAAATAACTTACCTGCCACCATGCCGGCGACAGCTTTATCTAAACTAGCAAATAGCGCAGGTGTAACGATGACACCAACAATCCACATTCCACCAATCCAGAGCGTGGTGAGCACATTTTTTAGACCATTACCCATGATGTATATGAATGGAGCCATTGCCTATAAATTACCTCAAGGCAATACCCCTACTCCGTCTCAGTTATAGATATTGAACTTCTAAAATTTCATATTCGCGAATACCGCCAGGTGCCATTACTTCAGCCACATCTTCGGCATACTTGCCAATTAAAGCACGTGCAATCGGGCTTGATACTGAAATTTTGCCAGCTTTAATATCGGCTTCATCATCGCCAACGATTTGATACGTCACTTCGGCTTCAGTTTCTAAATCTTGCAGCAAGATGGTGGCACCAAATACCACGCGGCCTTCTGCGGTTTCCGCCAATTCTTTTGGATCAATAATTTGCCCATTCGACAATTTACTTTCCAACTCAGCAATACGACCTTCAACAAAGCCTTGCTTCTCTTTCGCTGCATCGTATTCAGCATTTTCAGAGAGATCACCATGCGAGCGTGCTTCGGCAATCGCCGCAATGACTGTAGGGCGCTCTACGCTTTTTAGATGGGCTAACTCTGTTTTGAGTTTTTCAGCGCCAACCACCGTCAGTGGGACTTTAATCATACTATTTCTCCAATTAGCAACGTTCATCGCCGCCAATAAAAACAAGAGCCGCCACTCCAGACGGAGCAGCGGCTTCAACTTTAAGTGCAATACGTTATCAGTTATTCAACTGTAAATGCAAGTCCTGCAAACTGTAAACGTTCAACTCTTTCATGTCACGAATACCTACACAAGCCGCTTTCGCACCTGCGATGGTCGTAAATACTGGCAATTTAGCTTTCAATGCTTCATGACGAATTGAGTAGCTGTCTTGAATTGCTTGGCGACGCTCATCCACCGTGTTGAAAATCATGCCAACTTGACCATTCACAATCATATCTACGATGTGTGGACGACCTTCGGTCACTTTATTCACTGCAGTCACGGCAACACCCGCAGCTTCAATCGCTGCTGCAGTGCCTTTGGTTGCCAAGACTTTGAAACCAAGGCCTGCCATGATAGTCGCACACTCGATCGCAGCGGCTTTGTCGCCTTCACGCACAGAGATAAACACACTACCTTGCGTTGGCAATACCACGCCTGCAGCCAATTGTGATTTAACAAAGGCTTCGGCAAAAGTCGTACCCACCCCCATCACTTCACCGGTTGATTTCATTTCAGGGCCGAGAATTGAATCAACGCCAGGGAATTTAGCGAATGGGAAAACCGCCTCTTTCACTGAGTAGTACGGTGGAATCACTTCCGTAGTAACGCCTTGCGATACCAATGACTGACCGACCATACAACGCGCAGCTACCATTGCTAGCGGCACACTCGTTGCTTTTGACACATACGGCACAGTACGTGAAGCACGAGGGTTCACTTCCAACACATAAACCTTCGCGTCAGCGCCTTTACCTTGAATCGCAAACTGAACATTCATCAAGCCAATCACGTTCAAGCCTTTAGCCATCAACACCGTTTGGCGACGTAATTCGTCTTGCAATTCTTTGCTCAATGAATACGGTGGCAATGAACATGCTGAGTCACCTGAGTGAACACCCGCTTGTTCGATATGCTCCATGATGCCGCCGATAATTACATCAGTACCATCAGAAATCGCATCCACATCAACTTCAATCGCGTCGTTCAAGAAGCGATCCAGCAATACTGGAGAATCATTCGACACTTTCACTGCTTCGCGCATATAGCGTTCGAGGTCTTTGTCTGAATGAACGATTTCCATCGCGCGGCCACCCAATACATACGATGGACGAACCACGAGTGGGTAACCCAATTCACGCGCCAAATGCAATGCATCTTGCTCATTACGCGCTGTGGCGTTTGGCGGTTGACGCAATTGCAAATCTTGCAATAATTTTTGGAAACGCTCGCGATCTTCGGCTGCGTCAATCATATCTGGCGAAGTACCAACAATTGGCACACCGTTGGCTTCAAGCGCACGCGCCAATTTCAATGGCGTTTGACCACCATATTGAACGATCACGCCGAATGGTTTTTCAACCGCAACGATTTCCAATACGTCTTCTAAGGTCAAAGGCTCGAAGTACAAGCGATCGGAAGTATCGTAGTCAGTAGAGACTGTCTCTGGATTGCAGTTGACCATGATGGTTTCGTAACCATCGTCACGCAAAGCCAAAGCCGCATGCACGCAGCAGTAGTCAAATTCGATACCCTGACCAATGCGATTCGGGCCACCGCCCAAGATCATCACTTTCTTTTTATCCGTTGGCGCTGCTTCGCATTCTTCTTCGTAAGTCGAATACATATAAGCAGTATCGCTCGCAAACTCAGCGGCGCAGGTGTCTACGCGTTTATACACCGGACGAACACCAAATGCATGACGCGCCTTACGCACTGCATTTTGATCGCAACCAAGCAAAGTACCTAAACGACGATCCGAGAAACCTTTGCGTTTCAGTTTACGGAATTCAAGCTTAGTCACGCTTTCTACTGCACGGCCACGCAAAGCGGCTTCATCGTTCAAGATGTCTTGAATTTGCACCAAGAACCATGGATCGATCTTCGAAATATTGTGAACTTCATCCAAGGTCAAGCCAACACGGAAAGCATCCGCGACATACCACAGACGCTCTGGACCTGGCGTTGCGATTTCTGATTCGATCTTGGTGCGATCGGTACAAACTTCATCAAAGCCAGACATGCCAGTTTCTAGACCACGCAAGGCTTTTTGCAATGATTCTTGCTGAGTGCGGCCGATGGCCATCACTTCACCCACTGACTTCATTTGCGTCGTCAGGCGGTCATTCGCTTGCGGGAATTTTTCAAACGCAAAACGAGGAATCTTCGTTACCACGTAATCGATCGATGGCTCGAAAGATGCTGGCGTTTTGCCGCCAGTGATTTCATTTTTGAGCTCATCGAGCGTGTAACCTACCGCCAATTTTGCCGCCACTTTAGCAATCGGGAAACCCGTTGCTTTTGACGCCAACGCTGAAGAGCGTGATACACGTGGGTTCATTTCGATGACAATCAAACGGCCATCGGCAGGGTTCACCGAGAATTGCACGTTCGAGCCACCGGTATCCACACCGATTTCACGCAGAACAGCAATCGATGCATTACGCATGATTTGGTATTCTTTGTCAGTCAGCGTTTGCGCTGGCGCAACCGTGATCGAGTCACCGGTATGCACACCCATTGGATCTAAGTTTTCAATCGAGCAGATGATGATGCAGTTGTCGTTCTTATCACGAACCACTTCCATCTCATACTCTTTCCAACCCAACAACGATTCTTCAATCAGCAATTCTTTCGTTGGCGAGAGGTCAAGACCGCGTGTGCAGATCTCGATGAATTCTTGCATATTGTAGGCAATACCACCGCCCGAACCACCCATCGTGAACGATGGACGAATAATCGTCGGGAAGCCGACTTGCGCCTGTACGGCCAATGACTCTTCAAGGCTATGTGCAATGCCTGAGCGCGCTGAACCCAAACCAATTTTATCCATCGCCACTTTAAATTTTTGACGATCTTCGGCTTTGTCGATGGCTTCTGGTGTTGCGCCAATCAATTCAACTTTGTATTTGTCGAGCACGCCGTGGTGCCACAAATCGAGCGCACAGTTCAGCGCTGTTTGGCCACCCATGGTCGGCAAGATCGCGTCTGGGCGCTCTTTCTCGATAATTTTTTCCACAACTTGCCACGTAATCGGCTCAATGTAAGTCACATCGGCCATATTCGGGTCGGTCATGATGGTCGCAGGATTGCTGTTAACCAAAATAACTTTGTAACCCTCTTCGCGCAGCGCTTTACAAGCTTGCGCGCCAGAGTAGTCAAATTCACACGCTTGGCCGATCACAATCGGGCCTGCGCCAATAATCAATATGCTTTTAAGGTCGGTACGTTTTGGCATTGTTTTGTGAGGCGCGTGGCCGCAAGGAGATTTTCACCTCAACCTGCTTCACTACTGCACCTAACTCCTTTATCTATACATGGATAATCAGTTCGAATATTGCGGCTTGCATTACAAGCCGCCCACTCTCACACCTTACGTTCTGCCAATTGCGCAATGAACTTATCAAACAAATAGGCCACATCGTGCGGGCCTGGGCTCGCTTCTGGGTGACCTTGGAACGAGAACGCTGGCGTATCCGTCAATTCAATACCTTGTACCGTACCGTCAAACAATGAGCGATGCGTAACGCGTACATTCGCTGGCAAGCTAGTTTCATCGACTTGGAAGCCATGATTTTGGCTCGTAATCATCACGTGCTTGCTATCCAAATCTTGCACTGGATGGTTTGCACCGTGGTGACCGAACTTCATCTTGCTGGTTTTGCCGCCAGCTGCCAAACCGAGCAATTGATGCCCCAAACAGATACCAAAAATCGGGAGTTTCTTCGCCAACAATTCTTGAATTGCAGTGATTGCGTAATCGCATGGCTCTGGATCGCCAGGGCCGTTTGACAAGAACACGCCATCAGGATTGAGTGCCAAAACATCAGCAGCAGGCGTTTGTGCTGGTACCACCGTCAATTTACAGCCACGCTCAGCCAGCATGCGTAAGATATTGTGCTTCACGCCAAAGTCGTAAGCCACGACATGGTATTTTGGATTAGATTGAACGGTGTAACCTACGCCCAATTTCCATTCCGCTGTCGTCCATTCGAACGATTTTTCGCAAGTCACAACTTTCGCCAAATCTTGACCGGCCATCGAGCCAAACGATTTCGCTTTCGCTACCGCAGCCGCTTCATCGATATTTTCACCGCTGATAATGCAACCAGGTTGCGCACCTTTTTCACGCAAAATGCGTGTCAATTTACGGGTATCGATATCAGCAATAGCAACCACGTTGTTTTGCTTGAGATACTCCCCCAAACTCATCGTGGCGCGAAAATTTGAGTGCAAGAGTGGCAAATCACGAATAATCAGGCCTTCGGCAAACACCGAACGGCTTTCTGCGTCTTCTGCATTCACACCGTAATTACCCACGTGCGGATAAGTCAATGTAACGATTTGCTTGGTGTATGAAGGGTCAGTCAAGATCTCTTGATAACCTGTCATTGAGGTATTAAATACCACTTCACCGAGGGTTTCACCCTCAGCACCAATAGAAATACCATGAAAAATGGTGCCGTCGGCAAGCGCCAAAATGGCAGGGATCGCGGCTGGCGTGGGAACTGTCGTGGACACGGGGCGGCTCCAGGGCATTGCGCCCAATAAGTCAAAATCTGTGGGGTAGGCGTAGAAAAACGGAGTTAGCTTGGCCAACCCCGTTTCCATAAGTAGTAAGACAAAATCTCCCACGCATCGTTACTTCGCCTCGCCGTACAATTTGTACTGCTCTTCGGCTTTCTGCCTTGCGTGAAAATTTTTGTACAAATTACTTCGCTACAAAATTGGCCGAATTCTACCGCAAAAGCCCTTTGCTATCAATGCAAATCCGTATTGACTCAAGGGGCAAGCAGTAACTTTTCAATATCACTCTGCAAATCAGCAATTTTACGATAAGGCGCGTATCGCTTTACTACACGCCCTTTTCTATCAATGACAAACTTCGTAAAGTTCCACTTAATCTGGCGTGAGCCCAAAAAACCACGTCGTTGCTGTGTTAAATAGTTAAAGAGCGGCGCAGCACTCGGTCCTCTGACTTCGATTTTGGCAAAGACCGGAAACTCAACGCCGAAATTCAACTGACAAAACTGTGCGATTTCTGCATTACTGCCAGGCTCTTGCCCACCGAATTGATCACAAGGAAAACCCAGAATCAGCAAGCCCTGTTCACGATATTGTGCATAGAGTCGCTGCAAGTCAGCATACTGCGCAGTGAAGCCACATTGACTTGCCACATTCACAATCAAAATCACCTGCCCACGATAGTCAGCCAGACTTTGGATGCCTCCCGCTGCAGTTGTCACAGAAAAGTCATATATATTATCCATAAGATTGCTCACCATCCTCTATTTTATGTATTGTCGCAGAGACTTTGATATCCAGGCTAAACAATGATTCCAGCAAGCGGCTACGCCCACGGCCCACGTGCCACGCCACAAGTGGCCATCGCGGCGGTCAGTTCAGCCATGGCACGCGGCGGTTTAAGTCACGCTGGGCGCATCTTTTTATTTTTGTCGACGCATTTTCAGTACGAAATCAACACCACCTTGCGTGCAGTCACTCAAGTAACGGGTAGCTTTGATATCTTTGGCGCAAGTGCTGCTGGCGTATTCAGCGATCAAGACTGGTCACTCGACGCGCCAGCCGCCGCAGCCATCGTTCTACCTGCTGCGATGCCATTCAACTTCAGCACAGACACTCACTTTGCCTTGGCCGCACCCAACGCCATTAATCAACAATGGCTCAATCGTGGTGGACAGCGTTTTGGTGGTATTGCGGGCGACGCCACTGGTAACGGCGCCTATGCGATTTGGCAAAACGGTCGACAACATCCCGATTTCATCGAAACCGCCCTCACCCCGCGCAGCATTGTGGTGTCGCAAGGCTTTCAAGCTTTAAGCCAACCCTATCGCGTGACCGCTAGCAATGGTTTGATGCTCGACACACTGGATTCACAGTCAGCCTACCCGACTTTACGCACATGGCTGCGTCAATATGATTTACATAATTTAATGGCTGGCATCGGTGATTCACCCAGCGACATGCTGTGGATTCCGGTGATTGGCGTGGACGAACAAAAACAAGCCATTATGTTGGCCCATGAAGTGCCGGTTGGCATGAATTTGTGCTGGGGACATTTTGATAGCGCTGCGGCTAGCCAAGATTTAGGCCTGCAATTAATGAGCCAACTGGCTGGGCGTGCACAGCCCAAATGGGGCTTGGCTTTTTCTGGGCACCGCCGCGCGATGGCAGGCAGTGGGATTACCGAGCCAGACTGGAATGTACTGCGTAGCGCCCTACCCGGCGTGCCGTTTGCCGGATTTTATGGCAACGGCCAGATCGCGCCCCTCGCCAAAAGCAATCAAGTGGTCGACAATAGCGTCCTTGTTGCGCTTTTCGACTAGAACAATCCATTCGTCCACGAAAAGCACGAAAGCCACGAACAAAAGCATAAAAACTCAAAGTAACTACAAACTAAGATTTTTCGTACTTTTCGTGCCTTTCGTGTACTGAATCATTTTCGTATATAAAATACACCGCCAACCTATTAAGACTCATCACCCATGCTATTTAATCCCAGCCGCGATGAAGCGCGCCGCTTTTTTATTCAGACTTGGCAAAAGCATCTGCAAGCTCAGCCCTTGGCTGATCTAGAAGCCATTCTGGTCGATGTGCTGATTGCCCATCCCGAATATCATTTATTTCTGAACCAAGACTATCTTGATCACGACTGGCCGCCCGAGCACGGCGACACCAATCCTTTCTTGCATTTAAGTTTGCATTTGGCGCTGGCCGAACAATTGTCAATTGATCAGCCTACTGGCGTTCGCGCCTTGTATCAACAACTGCACGCAAAACACAGTGATGCGCACCGCGCACTACACGATATGCTCGATTGCCTAGCGGAAATGATTTGGCAAGCGCAGCGTAACAACACACAAGCTAATCCGCAGATTTACTTAGACGGTATCCGCCAACGACTGGGCATCATCCAGTAATATTACCGTATATCGCTGTAGCCATTATTTATTAATGACTGTGGAGCAATACATCACAACTAAGGTCACCATGCTAGACACGCCACTGATTGTGCTCGACTTTGAAACAACCGGACTTTCCCCTGCCATGGGCGCGCGCATTACCGAAGTGGCGGCTTTACGTGTGGTTAATGGTGAGGTGATCGAGCGGTTTGTGTCTTTAGTCAATTGCGGCACCCGCATCCCGCGCGAGATCACTGCCATCACGGGCATTACGCAGGCCATGGTCAACAGCGCACCCCGTGTCACTGAAGTGTTGCCCGCACTCATCCAATTTATCGGCAAAGACGCGCTCGCCGCCCACAACGCCAGTTTTGATAATAAATTTTTGCTGGCCGAAAGCACGGGGCTTGGACTCAAGCCGCAGCACCAGCATTTGGTCTGCTCGCTCTTATTAGCGCGCCGTTTGATGCCACAGCGTCCAAGTTACAAACTGGGTGAATTAGCGCGGGAATTAAAGATTCGCTTTTCTGGCAACGCCCACCGCGCCGAGGCGGATGCCGAAGTGACCGTTCATTTAATCAATCACTTGAGCCAAACGCTGCGTAAACAACATCAATGCAGCAAGGTAGACCCATCACTTTTGTGCGCGATTAACCGGCAAACCGCCGCTAAAGTGCCGGCGTTTTTAACCAGTCAACGCAGCGGCATATAAAAACTTGCGAGGATGAACACCGATCAACAGGGTATTCAGCCACAGTCATTATTAAACAAAGCCTTGCATCAAATACCCACCACACCAGCTCTCAGCAAATACGCCAATACCAATATATTGATCAGCACACAAGCGGCAAACACGATACGGAATGTGCCTTTCTGTGTTTTATGACGTAAGCGGCGTTGCGCTAATACAGCACCGGGCCAGCCACCCAACACGGCAAATAGATGCAGATTGGCTTCAGGTACGCGCCACGCATTTCGCAGAGCCTGCGCCTTATCAAAGCCATACATTACAAAGCTAAACACACTGAGGGTGGCCATGATGCCGAGTATCCACCAACGGGCAGGTGAAAAAGCGGCCAAAAGTAAAGCCAAAGGCAAGCCAGCCAGCGCAAGATAGTCAATCCAATCCGTTTGCGGCTGGCTATTGGCTTGGCGATGTGCGGCACGGCGAGCATTGGCTTTTTCGAGCTGCTCTGGATTACGCCCTGCCGTTTGCGCGCGGGCACGGCCTTGTTTATCTTTACCTAGCGTAAAGTAAATCGTGTCGCCAATTCGGGGCTGGTGAATACCGCCACGCTTTAAGGTACTGATATGAACAAAGAAACGTTCGCCATTCTCAACTTGAATAAAACCGAAATCTTTTTTCCATTGCTTTAAAATGCCGTGTTGCATTTTTTCTCCATAGCGTTGAACGCTAGTATTGGTTTTTATAGTTTTGTGGACTCGCCGATATAATCGTCGTAAAAAAACATCACTTTCCGCGTTTTAGCCACGGCGGTGTTTTCCCTTGGTCGGCCCAATATTGCTCTAGACGTAACCAAACCACTTCTTTTTCTGCATCACTGAGCATGACCCAGTGCGCGACTTCCAGCATCGTGCGCTGGCAGCCTTTACAGACATCGTCACCCATTCCAGTAGAACAAACCGCTACACACGGCGTATCAGGGCGCTCACTTGACTGCATCATTCAAACTCTCAATTTTAAAAAACACGCTTTAATTCAGCATGGTAAAGACCTAAACATCGTTTTACGTACAAATCAAATGTCTTATTTGCTTCATTTTACTGTCGCACCATTGTCACAATGCATCTGCATGATGCTTCACAAGCCCCTCAGCGGAGTTGTGATTTATGGCATCTGAATTGCGTTTTCGAAGCATCTGGATTTCTGATATTCACTTGGGTACGGCAGGTTGCCAAGCTGATTATCTCTTAGATTTCTTAAAACACACCGAATCAGAGCAATTATATCTAGTTGGCGACATTATTGACGGCTGGGCCATGAAGCGCAGTTGGTACTGGCAACAAAGTCATAACGATGTTATTCAAAAAATTCTCCGCAAAGCCCGCAAAGGCACTCAAGTTACCTACATCCCCGGCAATCACGACGAAGGCGCGCGCCAATTCATTGGTCTGATGTTTGGCGAAATCAAAATCGAAGACGAAGTCATCCACACGATGGCGAACGGCAAAAAATACCTTGTCATTCATGGCGACCAATTTGACGGCGTTATTCAATGCGCGCGCTGGTTAGCCGTTGTTGGAGACCAAGCCTACGAGATGACGCTCAAACTCAATCGCTGGTTTAACCGTGCCCGCGCCCGCATGGGCTTGGGTTATTGGTCACTGTCGCAATACCTGAAACACAAAGTCAAAAAAGCAGTGAGTTTTGTCTCTGATTTTGAAGAGGCGGTCGCTGCAGAAGCCAAAAAACGCGAGTTAGATGGCGTGATTTGCGGCCATATCCATAAAGCCGAAATGCGCATGATCGACGGGATTGAATATTGCAACGATGGTGATTGGGTGGAGAGCCTGACTGCCTTGGTTGAAATGCCCAATGGTGAATTGCGCATCCTCACTTGGCAAAAAATGTACGACGCGCAAACCGCCAATATCCATAAATTATTAACGCCACTTGCGCCACAAACCGCCTGAGTGCGCCATTTGAAGTTTCACTTTTTTGCACCAAGGAAGGTAAACAGTTTTTACGCAAGACGCGGCAACAGCACAAAAACTGTCGTACTTACGTTCTTCACTACTTTGAAAGGATTAATCGCATGAAGATTTTAATCGTCACCGATGCTTGGGAACCGCAAGTCAATGGCGTAGTTCGCACCTTGAAACAAACCAGCGCCGAATTAAGAAAAATGGGGCACACGGTGGAATTGCTCACGCCGCTCGAATTTAAGACCGTGCCTTGCCCAACGTATCCCGATATCCGCCTTTCTTTATTTCCGGGCAACAAAGTCAATGAACGCATTCGTGAATTTGCACCTGATGCGATTCACATCGCTACCGAGGGCCCACTGGGCTTGGCAGCGCGCTCGTACAGCCTAAAAAATAAACTCCCATACACGACGGCGTATCACTCACGTTTTCCTGAATATGTGCAATTGCGTTTTGCGATTCCACTGAGCGTGACTTATGCATGGTTGCGCCGCTTTCATAATTCAGCTCAAGCCGTAATGGCACCAACCAAAGTGGTCGTTAAAGACTTAAGCGATCGCGGCATTACCAATGTGGTGATGTGGTCTCGCGGGGTGGATCTGGAGATTTTCAAACCAGGTCGCCGCGATAAACTCAACTCGCGTAGCCCAATTTTTGTTTATGTAGGCCGTGTTGCCGTTGAGAAAAACGTCGAAGCCTTTTTAGAATTAGATTTGCCCGGCAGCAAATGGGTGGTCGGTGACGGTCCAGCAGCGGCAGGACTCAAAGCCAAGTATGGTGAGCAAAAGAATATTCACTGGCTGGGTGTCTTAAATCAAACCGAACTCGCCGAAGTCTACAGCAGCGCTGATGTGTTTGTATTCCCAAGCAAAACTGATACATTCGGCCTAGTATTGCTCGAAGCAATGGCTTGTGGTTGCCCTGTAGCGGCATACCCTGTTACTGGTCCAATTGATGTGATTGGCAGTGACGGCCCCGGTGCATTAAACGAAGACCTACGCGAAGCGTGTATCGCCGCACTACGGATCGATCGCGACGAAGTGCGCCGCTTTGCTGAGCGCTATTCTTGGGGCGCAGCAAGCCGCCAATTCCTTTCTCACCTACACCCGTTCACACCCAATGCCCAAGCTGAGCTGCGCCTGATTGAGCAAGGCGCTGGCGGCGAATAAATCGATTTGAATGCTATCAATCAAAATGAGCTTGCGACAAGGCAAGCTCATTTTTTATCGCTTAAAAATTGCCATACGGCTTCACACTGCCGTCTTTGCCAATCAACACCACCGCAATCGTTCCCAACTTGTAATCACCCATTCCCGGTGAATTTGCTGGCATGCCCGGCACTGCGATTCCTTTTGCATTCGGTTTGTCTTTCAGCAATTTTGTTATCGCTGCTGCGGGCACATGTCCTTCCACCGCATAGCCACCAATCACAATGGTGTGGCAGCTAGGCGCAGCATCGGTGCCGTATTTTTGCTTGATGGCGCTCATATTATCGCTGGTTTGCTCTTTAATTTGAAAACCAGCATCGCGCAGATATTTAGCGTGCTCACCGCAGCAACCGCAGTGGGGGTCTTTATACATCGTACCCGCTGGCGCAGCCGCAAACGCGAAAGTCGGAGCCACTAAAAGCACAGCAAAGAGTTGTTTGAATTTCATGATGAATTCCTAAATTTTATTAAATTACAAAATCTGTTTATTTGACCAGCAACTGCGCCATCATGCCCTGCCCTTCATGCTCCAGAATATGGCAGTGGAACATCCGCAAGCCAATATCCTGCTGCACGGTTTTAATGCGGATGGTTTCATAGGGGCGTAGATTGATGGTGTCGTGTAGCGCGCGATACGGCGCATTGGTACGCTGTTTGTTGAAGGTGCTATCAATGACGATAAATTGCGTACCGTGAATATGGAATGGATGATCCATGTGCGAGTTATTGAATATCTCCCAGACTTCCACCTCGTTGACCTTGCTGATTAGGTCATGGCGATTCATGTCAAACGACTTGCCGTTCACCAAAAATGCCATCGTATGCACGCCATTGTCCATACTCATGGTTTCGCTAAACTCAACCTTTTTCATCGCCGTGGCGCGACCAAAATCGGCGATTTTCCTTAGTTTTTGTGGAATTTCCGGCATCAATCCCGCCGTAAATTGCAAAGTTGCTAAGGTACGATCAACTTCGGGCGCAACCTTGCCCATTTTCTCGCGGTTATAAATCAAGGCTTTCAAGGTCATGGATGCGGGTTTACCGTTACCCACAAGAATCTCGATCCTTTGCCCTGGCACCAATAAAAATTCATCCATGATTTGCGGCTTTTCGATCAAACCGCCATCCGTACCGACTAGCGTAAAGGGCTGGCCCATATTCAAGCGCAAATACCTTGCGCTACAGGCATTCCAAATCCGCAAGCGTTGCCGCCCAGCAATGGTGATTACCGGTTCGCGCTGGCCATTGACCAGCACAAACTGCCCTTCACGACCATTCATCCAGTCATTGGCGGTGTTATCGGGAATCTGCGCGTTGGCGTCGAGTTTTAAATCCGAAATGACTAAATGCTGCTCGGCAAAGGCTTTGAGCGGATCGTTTTTACTACGAACAATAAACAGGCCCGCCAAGCCCCGATACACCTGCTCCGGCGTGTCGCCATGGGGATGGGGGTGATACCAATACGTGCCAGCGCTGTCTTTAGGCAACTTAAAGCGATACACATGCTCACCGCCTGCAGGCACCGCATCGTGTGGATTCCCATCTTGCTCGGGCGGCACAGGCAGGCCGTGCCAATGAATGGTCGACGCTTGCGCCAACTGATTCACAAAGCGAATTTCTACTTCATCGCCTTCAAACGCCTCAATCAAGGGCCCCGGTACTTGGCCGTTATATAACCACATCGGTGTTTTCTGGCCGGCGACTAACTCAACATCATGCGCAGCTGCAGTGAGAGTGGCGGTAAATTGCTTTGGCTGCACACTGGTATTTTTAAGAATGGACAAGGGCTGATGGGGCCGTCCTGCAGGCAATGCAGAAACCGCAAGCAAAGGCATGTCCGCAACCGTTTTTAGGTTCTGCGGCATTGCGTCTGCGCCATGTGCGCCATGTGCGCTGTGATCTATCGCCGCCCACGCAGGCACATTAAGAATCGGCAAGATACCCAGACCAATCCCACTAAAAATAAAATTTCTACGATTCATCAGAATCTCCAAATGAGAATTGATTGGCCATGTATATAAGCAAAGCGCATTATTAATAATGCGTCTAGAGCAATACGTCTCATATTTTAAAATAGTAAAGTTATTGAAACAGGCCAATACAAAGCAATATATCGATCAATTTGATCGATGCAATCACTTTGTCTAAGGCAATGTGGAGCGAATAGCAAACTCGCTTATTGCGGGGCCTGATTAAAGAAGTTGTAACGGAGGATGTAAAGGCGGCGGGAAATGAATGCTTTGCAGCACGATAGTCGGTGCCGAGACGAATATCGCTGGCGCCTGTGAAACCAAAATCAATGGCATAGATGTTGCCAAGCCACTCAAGCAGACACCACAATGATTATTGGCCATGCTTTGGCTAGCGCAATGATTTTTGCAATTTAGACTGTCTGCAGTCTGTGAATCTTCGTGATGCGTAGCATGAGATTCATGCAACTGCTCAGTTGCATGGGCTTGCACTGAAAATGGCGCGCGCTCAGAGGCCATCGCCACATTCAGTGACAATAAACACGACAAAAGCAAAAAAATAAACGCGCGAAGATGAAGCATGATTTTGATCTTACACCCACGATGCGGTTCAGCACAGTTCAAAAAATAACACTAAAAAACGGGAACGGTTGCAATAAAAAAAGCACGCATTTGAGCGTGCTTTAAATTAAATGCAACCCGTATCAACGACGAGCGGCTTCTGCAAAACGGCGAGCTGCGTCTTGCGCGCTCATATTGCTGTTTTTCCAGAATGCATCAACCGCATCATAGAAAGCCAATTTAACTTCATCTTGCACCGCCATATTGTGCGCCCATGATGGCACCAACACTTGCTTGCTAGCTGCATTGGCAAAATCACGAGCAGATTGTTTGGCGTAATCATCATAACGAGTCATATTCACATCGGTACGGGCTGGAATATTACCTTTATACAAATTGAATACCTCCTGGCCTTCGGTACTCATTAGCAAACTCACAAAATCACGCTGCGCGGTTTGCAAACGTGGATCGCTTTGTTTAAACATCGTGAGCGTATCAGCAGCAAAGCTGTACTCACCATTTTGCGTTGGTGATGGCACGCACAGATAATCGGTTCCTTGCGTTTTACCCGCTTGGGCAAATTCGCCTTTTGCCCAATCGCCCATCAATTGCATCGCTGCACGGCCATTAATCACATCGGCAGTAGCTAAATTCCACTCGCGGCCAGCGGCATCTGGTGTGCAGTATTGCTTCATTTGTCGCAAGGTTTCTAGACAACGAATCATCACAGAGCCATTGAGTGCCGATTGATCGAGCTGACTAAACGCCGCGTTATAAAATGCCGCCCCACCCAAGCCGCACGTAATCGCCTCAAACATCGTCGCGATTTGCCACGATTGCTCACCGACAGCCAACATCGGCGTACCCATTTGTTTGAGCTTTTCAGCCACTACAAAGAAATCGTCCCACGATTTAGGTGGATTTACACCCGCACGGCGAAGTACCGCGGCATTAATCCAGAACATATTCACGCGGGCCACTCCTAACGGCACTGCAACATATTGGCCGTTGGCTTTCATCATCGTATCTAGCACTGCGGGCAGCACTCGGTTCCATCCTTGGCTCGTAGCGACATCATTCAAATCAGCCAAAACGCCTTCTTTAGCCCAGTTTTGAATTTTTACGCCGCCAATGGCCGCTGCAGTAGGTGGATTACCCGCCAGCGCGCGAGCACGTAATGCAGGTGCTGAATTATCACCTTGTGCATCCGCCCAGTGATGACCTTGTGCATTCAGGAGCGCTTTGATTTCAGAAACCGCACGCGCCTCGCTTGAAGCAGCCCAACCGTGCACTACTTCAATATCGGCGAGTTTGAAGTTGCCCACTGATTTGAGTAAACGTTTTGCTCGTTCATCCAAGTTTTTTAAAGTGTTGGTTGCTTGCTGTAAAGCTGAGTCAGTGGCTTGTGTCATCACATCTAAACGCTCAGCTGAACTTGCCAAGGTATGTGTCGCAGCTGATTGCTCTTGCGTTGATTCGGCAATAAGGCGCACTGCCGATACCACACTCCCCATATGCTCACGAATGCCCAGCATATGGCCGCGCGCATCTTCGGCCATTGTCACACTGTGCGCTACGCGCTCAGCGGTGGTCGACATATTGCTGACTGCATTTTGAGTTTCACGGCCAACCGATTCAATTTTGTGCGCAATTTCAACTGTTGCGCTGCTGGTGCGCTCGGCCAGTTTTCGAACTTCATCTGCAACAACTGCAAATCCACGCCCCATTTCACCGGCACGGGCAGCTTCAATGGCGGCATTGAGTGCAAGTAAATTGGTTTGCCCAGCGATGTCTTTAATGACCCCAATAATCCCGCTAATTTCTTCAGAACGAGCGCCCAAACCATCCATCGTTTGCGTTAAAGCAACCACCGCTTCTGAAACCTTGCCAACTTCCTCAGATACGCGCAGCACCGAGTCGGCGCTATTGCTAGAGAGACGTTGAGTTTCTTCAACTACATGATCCATATCACGGGCACTATCGGCAATATGATTGATGCTGACGGTAATTTCTTCGACGGTTGCGGCCGATGAAGCGGCATGGTCAGACTGCATATGCGTGTCTTTCGCCATTTGCCCTGTCACAGCGGTGAGCTCAGATAAACCCAAGGCAAGCCCTTCCATTTCGCGCTGCACATCACGCAAAATCCTTTGTACTTTATCGGTAGACTCATTGTAAGCCAGAGAAATATCGGCAATATCGCCATGGCCATTGACGGGCAAGCGAGTCATCAAATCGCCACGATCGGTCGCTTGCAAGCGCATCAAATCACGCATTTGCGTTAACGGCTTAAAGAGTTGATTGATACCAAAAATTAAGCCCGCCAACAGTGCGCCCAAGCCCAAAAAACCAATCAATAAAATCGTAATGAATAAATCATTGACGGCTGCCACCGAGCTACTACTCACCACGATCAGTAATACGATCAGCACCAGCGAATAAATCGCCCCTATCATTGCAATGACTTGATTACGACTCAGCATGCGACTACTCCAAAAAAACCAGCAACAGAACTATTGAATTCAGCACAAGATAAAAAAAACAATAGGGACAATCATGTAATTATGATTTTTTGATAATACATCAAGCCAGCTTACGCGGTATGTGACAAATCGATGACTGTTGTATCTCATCTTCAAGCCTAGGGTACTAACTTCAGCAGGCTTCGCTTGAATTGCACCTAGTGAGACCCATCTGATTTGAACTTACACGGGAAACACTCATGTTCAATTACTTTCGCCGCAAACGTCGTGACCGTTGGTTAGCGCAGCATCCGATTGCTGATGAATTATGGCTGCCCGTGACCACAATGCCAGTACTGAAAAACCTTAGTGCCAGTGAATTAGCGCGTTTACGCGAATTGGCCGCATGGTTTTTACATACCAAAGCGATCAGCCCAAAAGGCGAGCTGGTTTTTTCTGACCCGATGCGAGTCGTTTTAGCGGCCCAAGCGGTATTACCTATTTTGAATTTAGGTTTTGAGGCCTATGACGACTGGCAGGAAATCATCATTTACCCTAGCCAATTTCTAGCGCCTACGCGCCATGTTGATCACATCGGAGTGGTTCACGAGGGAGAGTACGCACTAGCAGGCCAAGCACGTGGCGATGGACCGGTACTTTTTTCATGGCACGATGTGATGGAAGGCCCATGGCTGGATGGCTGGAATGTCGTCATCCACGAATTAGCGCATAAACTGGACATGTGCAACGGCGGTCATGCCAATGGCTACCCCATGTTGAATGCCGGAATGGATCACGACGATTGGAAAAGTGCATTCAGTGATGCCTTTGCCCATTTGCAAACGATTGCCCATTCAAACGATCACAGCCCCATCGATCTCTACGCAGCGACCAACCCAGCAGAATGCTTTGCGGTACTCAGCGAAGTTTTCTTTGAACGCCCACTGGTGTTGCAAGAAAGCTATCCAGCAGTCTACGAGCAACTGATGCAATTTTATAAACAAAACCCCGTTGAACGGCTGCATCCGCAGCGCTATCGCCAAGTTCAAACCCACTACGACTACCTACAATGATCGGTTTAATTCAGCACAACGCCCCTGCAGCGCTCATCACCCAAGCAACTCAAATGGGTATTGCCATCTGGGCATTACCTGACGAGGACGCCACTCACATACTGCAATGGAATGAAGAACACCTTGAGTTAGTCACGATTGGCGAAAAAGCAGCCGTGTATGTTGATTTTGTCAGCGGAGCTGCAGCGCATCGACGCCAATTTGGCGGCGGACGCGGCCAACCTGTCGCCAAAGCGATTGGTATCAAAGGTGACTATATTCCGCGCGTTCTCGACGCGACAGCTGGTCTAGGCGGTGACGCCTTCGTATTGGCGAGCTTGGGCTGCACAATGACGTTGATTGAACGAACTCCCGTGGCGTATCTACTGCTAAGCGACGGTTTACGACGCGCGCAACTTGATACCCATACCGCTGAGATTGTCGCCAGAATGACGCTGCATTTTGGCGATGGTCGCGAATGGCTCACCGAGCGCGCATCTGGCAGCGGGCCTTTGGCGCAACAAGAATTCGACGTTGTATATTTAGACCCGATGTTTCCCGAACCCGGTAAACGTGCCAAATCAAAGAAAAGCATGGCGGCGTTTCAAACGCTGATTGGTGGTGACGAAGACGCCGACGCTCTGCTCGCCCCTGCGCGACTCATCGCCAAAAAACGCATCATCGTCAAACGCCCACGACACGCACCACTAATGGCCGGCGCACGACCTGATTTTGTGTTTGATGGCGAAAGTACGCGATTTGATGGTTACTTGCCTATTTCAAAAACAAGCAAATAGAGCTTGTAATCCTATGTGTAATTTTGCACACCAACCTAACTAGACGACTGGTCTAATTAAATATATTATCCACTCCATGAACTCAGATCACATCGACGTACGTCAGCATATTTTAGATACCGCCAAGCCCATCATTTTGGGCAAAGGTTTCTCTGCGGTCGGTTTAAATGAAATTTTGACTGCGGCCGATGTACCCAAAGGCTCGTTTTACCATTACTTCAAATCCAAAGAAGCATTTGGTGAGGCGTTACTAGAAAACTACTTCGCTAATTACTGCGAACGACTCGATTCAATTTTTAATACCCAAGATGCAACCGCAGCCGAGCGGATGCTGGCGTATTGGGCGAGTTGGCTAGAAACCCAAAGCTGCGACGATCGCGACGGACAATGTCTCACGGTCAAACTCGCAGCTGAAGTTTCGGATTTATCAGAAAGTATGCGCGGTAGTTTACTGCGCGGCACGCAACAACTATTAGCACGTATTGCCCTGTGCTTAAGTGAAGGCGAGCGCGATGGCTCATTACCCCACTACACAAGCTGCGAACAAACGGCACTACAGCTGTACGAAATGTGGCTGGGTGCAACGCTACTGACCAAAATTCGTCGTGACCGCAGTGCACTGGAAGCTGCGATGCAAAGTACGCAGTTGATATTAAAAATCAACTGAACAATACCGTTTTCTCGACCCACAACACGGCTCAGATATAGGCCGTGTTGGCTGTGAGATTTTTTGATTTTACTTTTTTATTTTGATTGATCGCATTTGCGATCTTATTTTTACTTAGTAACTAGACGACTGGTCTAATAAAGGATTGCCCCAATGACTAACTTTGAATTTTTTAACCCAACTAAAATCGTTTTCGGTACGGAAACCATCGCCAAGCTCGATCAATTAGTACCTGCCAACGCTCGTGTGATGATTTTACTCGGCGGCGAAAGCGCACGTAAAAACGGCACAGTCGCCGAAGTTCGCGCTGCGCTAGGTTCACGTGAAGTGCATGAATTTAACGGTATTGAACCGAATCCAACATACGAAACTTTGATGCAAGCGGTCGAAATCATCCGTGCAGAAAAGCTTGATTTCTTACTTGCAGTCGGTGGTGGTTCAGTGATTGACGGCACTAAATTTATCGCTGCCGCGGTGCCTTTTGCTGGCGAACCGTGGGATATCTTGACTACTTTTGGCCAAACCATCACGAGTGCATTGCCATTTGGTACGGTACTGACGTTGCCAGCGACCGGCTCAGAAATGAATCACGGCGCGGTGATTACGCAAAAAGCCACGCATACCAAATTACCATTTATGAATCCGCTGGTATTCCCGCAATTTTCGATTCTAGACCCGAGCAAAACCTTCACCTTGCCAACGCGGCAAATCGCCAATGGCGTGGTCGATGCCTTTGTTCACACCGTTGAGCAATACCTCACTTACCCAGTAAACGGCATGGTGCAAGATCGCTACGCCGAAGGTCTGCTCAATATCTTGATTGAGATCGGCCCAAAAGTGCTGGCCAATCCGCAAGATTACGATCTACGCGCTAATTTGATGTGGGCAGCGACGCAAGCACTCAATGGTTTGATCGGCGCTGGCGTACCGCAAGATTGGTCAACACATATGATCGGTCATGAACTCACCGCACTATTTGATATCGACCATGCTCGCACGTTGGCGATTGTGTTACCGGCCAACTTGGTATTACGTTCAGAGAGCAAGCGCGAAAAATTGCTGCAATACGCCGACCGTGTTTGGCACATCACCGCAGGTACAGAAGAAGAACGCATTGCCGCTGCGATTAACAAAACGCGTGAATTCTTTGAAGCGATGGGAATTAAAACTCGCCTAGCTGATTACGATTTGGGCGCTGCTGTGATTGATACCGTTATTGCAAAACTCGAAGCGCACGGCATGACCGCACTGGGCGAACGCCAAGATGTGACATTGGCAATGAGCCGCCAAATTTTAGAAAACTCACTTTAATTTCAAGGATTTGAAAATGACGATCAATCGCCAAATCGTATTGAATTCTCGCCCAGTCGGCGCGCCGACCTTGGAAAACTTCCGTCTAGTTGAATCGAAAATTCCTGTTCTAGCTGCCGATGAAGTTTTACTTCGCACGATGTATCTGTCGCTAGATCCCTATATGCGAGGCCGGATGAGCGATACCCCTTCATATGCTCCGCCAGTTGAACTCAATGCGGTCATGGTCGGCGGTACGGTTGCACGCGTAGAAGCGTCCAATCACGCTGACTTTAAAGTCGGTGACATCGTGCTGAGCTTCAGTGGCTGGCAAGACTATGCAGTCGCCAATGGCGCGTCATTGAATAAATTATCACCGACACTCGCGCAACCCTCGATTGCACTGGGCGCATTGGGAATGCCAGGCTTTACTGCCTATATGGGCTTGCTCGACATTGGCCAACCCAAAGCGGGCGAAACTGTCGTGGTCGCGGCGGCCAGTGGCGCAGTGGGTGCGATTGTTGGGCAGATCGCTAAATTGAAAGGCTGCCGCGTGGTCGGAATTGCGGGTGGCGCGGATAAATGCGCATACGTCGTCGATGAATTGGGCTTTGATGCCTGTATCGATCGTAAAAATTCGGACTTTGCTGCACAGCTGGCGGCTGCTTGCCCTGCGGGTATCGATGTGTACTTTGAAAACGTCGGCGGCGCGGTATTTGATGCGGTATTGCCGCTATTGAATGTCAGTGCACGAGTTCCTGTTTGCGGTTTGATTGCCAGCTATAACGACAGCCAATTGCCAGCCGGCCCAGACCGCATGGGCATGCTGATGAGCACGTTATTGAAAAAACGCATCAAAATGCAAGGCTTTATTATTTTTGATGATTACGGCCACCGTTACGGTGAGTTTTTCACCGCGATGAGTGAATGGTTGGCCGCAGGCAAAATCAAATTCAAAGAAGACCGGGTCGACGGTTTAGAAAATGCGCCAGCAGCGTTTATCGGTCTGCTTGAAGGTAAAAACTTTGGCAAACTCGTTGTTCGCGTTGCGGACTAAATCGATATCAACTGAGAGATACAACATGAAGATTTTCTACCAAACTCGCGCCACAGCAATGGGGGGCCGTTCAGGCCATGCACAGCTTGACGATGGTTCACTTAGCTTTGACTTAGCAATGCCTGGCACAGGCAAAGCAGGCGTCAATCCAGAACAGCTATTTGCCATTGGCTACGCCGCGTGTTTTGACAATGCCTTAGCATTGACAGCACAAAAAATGAAACTGCCCGTTAGCAGCAGCCAAACCTCTGCGGCAGTTGGCTTGGGACAAAACACAGCTGGCGGCTATAGCCTCGATATAGACTTGTACATTGAAGTGCGTGGCATTAGTGAGGGCGAAGCCCAAGCTTTAGTGGAAGCTACGCATCAAATTTGCCCATACTCAAATGCGGTGCGCGGCAATATTGAGGTGCGTTTACACATCAATCAGGCTTAATTCAAATCCATCAATCATGAATCGCCCTGCCGTTTAATCACGGCAGGGTTTTTGTCTTATTTTGTCCCCAAAGCTGTCATCAATCGCGCTTAAGCCGCATCTAATTAAAGCCTAAACTGGCTTTACTTTAATTCATTTGGCAAACAAAATGTCTCATTCACAATCAGCCTTGTTAGTTATCGATGTACAACAATCTTTTTTACATCGCCCCTACTTTAGTGAACTTGATCTGCCTGAGTTTCAAACTCAGCTGCTCAAACTGATTGCTGCCTGCCAAGCGCAAGCGATTCCAGTTATCACCGTTTTGCATGTCGAACCAGAAGGAGCTTTCGCTAAAGCGTCAAACTGGGTGAAACCCATGGATTTCTTGCCACCATTGACTGGGCTCGTATTTGAAAAAACCGTGCACAACGCGCTGATTGGTTCGGGTCTACATGAATGGCTGCAGCAGCAAGGCATTACACATTTGATTATCAGCGGAATTCGTACCGAGCAATGCTGCGAAACAACGACGCGAGTCGCCTCTGATTTGGGTTATGTGGTGGAGTTTGTTACTGAAGCGACGTTAACCTTTGCGATGCAACATCCAAATGGGAATATCTATAGCGCAGCCGAAATCAAAGAGCGTACCGAATTAGTACTGCATGAGCGTTTTGCCAGAATTTGTACCGTGGATGACATCGTGCAGCGTTTTGCAGCTCAAGCTGTCGCCGCTTAACGCTAAGTACTCGTACAAAAGTTTTATGACAAGGCGTCGAAGCCGCAGGCAGTACATCTAGTACGACAAGGCGAGACAACGATGCAAGAAAACTTTTGTCTATCTACTGAAGGAATCTCTATGCCAATTCGTGACCTAGCGCTCGCCCTAATTGTCGTTTTGGCATGGGGATTTAATTTTGTCGTGATCAAATGGGGTTTGGTCGGTGTGCCGCCGCTGCTGTTGGCGACGTTGCGATTTGCCGCAACGGTGTTCCCAGCGATTTTTTTCTTGCGCCGCCCCAACTTGCCGTGGAAATACCTACTCGGCTATGGCCTGACGTGGGGCGTTTGCCATTTTGCGTTTTTATTTTCGGCAATGGCCAATGGCATGCCCGCCGGATTGGCATCGGTCGTCTTGCAGTCGCAGGCGTTTTTTACGCTCATCTTTGCCGCAGTTTGGCTTAAAGAGTCATGGAAAACCAGCCAGCTCATCGGCCTGATTGTCGCAGGTTGTGGGCTGTGGCTGATTGGCAGTAGCCATGGGCAAAGCATGACTTTGCTCGGTTTCGTGATGACGCTACTCGGAGCAGCAGGCTGGGCAATGGGCAATATTGTGATGAAGCAATGTGCCAAACAAGGCATTTCATTTAGCGTGCCGGCATTTATGGTCTGGACGTCGATTGCACCAATGTTTGTGTTTGCTCTTCTAAGCCTCATCATCGAAGGCCCTGAACAAATCAGCAGCGCGCTAAAGCACTTTACGCTGCAATCAACACTCGCCGTACTCTATTTAGCCTTTATCGCCACCTTGCTCGGCACGAGTCTGTGGAATGTTTTACTCAAACGCCACCCTAGCAATCGCGTTGCTCCGTTTAGCCTTTTAGTGCCTTGGGTTGGCCTATCCGCTTCAGCTGTTTTACTCGACGAAATTTTGCTCACTGCGCAATGGTGGGGTGCCGCTTTGCTGATGTCAGGTTTATTACTCAATTTATTTGGCGGCAATGTAGTGCAGCGCTGGGTCAATAAACGGCAAGTGGCTTGATTAGAGAATACAGATGACTGAACTTTATTTTGTCCTGACACCCAACTTTATGCTGCTTGATTTAGCGGGGCCAGCCGAAGCATTTCAAATCGCAGCTAACCACGGCGCCCCCTATCGATTGCATATGGTGGCGCCCGTGGCTGAGCTGACTTGCTCGATTGGTTTAAGGCCGCACCAGCTTAACCCCTTGCCACAGCCGATTCCTGCAGGGGCGCATATTGTGTTGATCGGGGCTGAAAACTCCAAAGTCAGTTTGCAATTACCCGAAGCACAAGCCGTTGTCGCATGGCTGCGTGAACATTTTAACGCCACACAGCATCATCTGGCCTGCGTATGTTCGGGAACAATGCTGGCGGCCTATGCGGGTCTTCTTGATCACTATGAATGCACTACACACCATGAGATTTTGGAACGGCTACGAATCGCAGCGCCTCTCGCCAAAGTGCTCGATGACCGCATTTTTGTGCAAGATGGCAATATCGCCACCAGCGCGGGAATTTGCTCGGGTATTGATTTGGCGCTGCATTTGATTGAGCAGCAAGCTGGATCACTCATCGCACAAGCGGTTGCGCGGGAAATGGTCGTTTGGTTGCGCCGTAGTGGGCAAGATCCACAACTTTCGCCGTGGCTGGCGCACCGCAATCACTTGCATCCGATGGTTCACAAAGCACAAGACCTGATCAGTCGCGCACCTGCAGAGCGTTGGACGCTTGAGATTGTTGCCGCGCAAGTCCACACCAGCGGGCGTAATTTAGCGAGGCTGTTTCTGCAGCACTGTCGTGTGTCGCTGCATCAATATCATCTCGCCATTCGCATCGCCACCGCCAAGCAACTACTCAATCATCCTAATCTAACGATCGAACAAATCGCCGAGCAAGCGGGTTTTGCATCCGCAAGAGATTTTCGCCGCGTGTGGCAAAAAGAAATGGGGATGTTACCGAGTGAATGCCGAGCTACAACTTATCCAACAAAAACCTACGCCAAACTTAAATAAAGATAAAATACTAAACTCTGCAAGCCTCATTTACATCAGCGAAGTTATTAAAGAAAAATAAATCCAAGGAAAATATGTCACTCTCGAGCCAAATAAAATGCAACTTTATTGCCCAAAACTGGGCTGAAATTCCGTTCCATGAAATGGAAGGCGCAGGCAAACTGAGCCGCGCCAGCATTACTAATACATTGTCGGGTGATTTTGTCGGTGAGGGTATATTGGAATATCTATTGTCATATCCCAATGCGGCGGGTGATGTGACGTTTATTGGCTATGAGCGTATTGTTGGTGCCGTAGGTGAATTAAAAGGTACATTTACCGTTGAGCATCACGGACTATTTTCGCCAACAATGGGTGTGAGTGGAGCATTAACGATTGTAGCGGGAAGCGGAACAGGGGATTTTTCTGGAATTACTGGCAACGGCCAGATTACCGCGATTGCGGGCGAGCACGGCGGTATTTACACCCTAAATTTGGCGCAATAATAACTTCCTGGGAGAACAAATCGCCCATTCTTGCAGGGATTTACTACTTAGCTTGCTTTCGCTTCAATAGCTCGAGTTCCGCTTTTTCAATATGTCGCTGTGCAGCAGCCTCGCGGTCAGCAATGGCATTGTTTTTTTTGCGCAGCATCAGCCCATCGCGACGTTCGCGATCAGTGTTGGCGTCTTCAATATGCCCTGCCGCTTGATGCGCTTGCTTGATGAGTTTGGCTTCTTGTTTTTCCGAATTGATGCCCATGATTTGCTCCAATCTTCAAACTAAAACAGTGATGTATTTTATTCTAGCCTTTAATTATTAATGTCCAGAATAAAATACCCAACTACATGGCCTTGAGTTCGCTAGGTAAAAACTCACCTAAACTTGGCAATTCGCCTGTACGATCAAACGACAAGCCACCTGGCACCAGAGGCAACAATAACTTGCCGTTCAGTGAATAAGCCAAAGGTTTGTTCAATGACTTCATCTGTTTCCATATACTAGACAAATTGGTCGTTACATTCACTTTAATCATCGTATCGCCTAGCTTAGCCAGCGTTACTTTTTCATTCGAGACCCCAGTCGCAAAGGGCTGTCCATTCACATCGAGTTTTAAGTTTAAGCCATTAATCGGCACATTGATGTCATTCGGATTGGTCACGCGTAGCGACACAATAAATTTCTGCTCAATCAAACCCAATTCAGCAATTTGCAGCCCTGCTAAATTCACTTGTGGCTTTTCAAAGTGACTCGGGATTCCAGTGCAGGCGCTCAGTAGCGCAAGGAAGCTGATTAGTACTAACTTTTTCATATTGACTCCTTCATTAAATCCAGCATTGAACTAAAACGCGCCAAAATTTCTCCTTCCATTTTTTGCGCGCCGCGCTGTTCGGGATGAATCACGGCAAAAGTCACATCCGCTTCTGCCACTAGCTTGCCATTGTCTTTACGAATGATTCGCTGATTAATGTGCCCCTCACGTGGCATCAGTTCGACCAAGCGCGTTTCAATTAGCAGTTGATCGCCCATCGTGGCCGAGCGTAAATAGCGAATATCAATTCGACTAACGACCAAGGCGAGTTTTTGCGCCATAAACCAGTCTAAATCGCCGTATTCTTCCATCAAACCCCAACGGGCTTCTTCCAAAAACTCAAGATATCGGGCGTTATTCACGTGTCCGTATAAATCGAGATGAAACCCTTGCACTTTAATCGGCGTGAGATGCGCCATGAAAAACTCCTAGTATCAAATCGCCGCAATATGCCAAGCGCATTTTCGAATCACTTCTACTGCCATTTTGTACTTTTTTAAAGGCTGAAACAGCCAAAGTAATCACAAAGCTGAATCTATTTTACCCATAGCACTTTTGTTCGGTGCGGTTCTTGTGGATAATCGCGCAATCTATATTAGAAGCGGCTTTTTGACGAAATGGATTGGCGCCACTCCCGCCCCTTGCGTATTAGCTTCTTGCTGATCGTTACACTGATCGCTTTGGTTGGCATTTTGCCGTACTTTTTATCGTCGAACTTGGTCCGCGATGAATTAGTCTCGGCGGTGCAACGTGATACGCAACGTAAACTCGATATTCGTGGCAGTGCCCATGTGGTGCTGCTACCGCGCCCTGCTGTGCTGATCAAAAATGCCACGCTCACCGAGCCCAATGAAAGCACTGTCTTTGCCCACGCCGATGCCATCAAAATTGTCTTTCGCCTTTGGCCTTTGATTAGCCAGCAAAAAGCAGTTGCGCACAGCATTGAAATTGAGCGACCTGAGCTCACTATTATCCGCCATGAAGATGGCAGTTATAATTTTGAAGACTTATTACAAAATAATGGGCAACTGATTCAAGTTGCCTTAGACAGGCTGGCCTTTTCAAATGCTCAGTTTTCTTGGCACGATGAATTTCTAAATCAAACTGTGAATTTCCAGCAGTTTGATTTAGAAATGGATGATTTAACCGACCCCAAAAAAGGCGCGCTAAACTTAGACGGCGAAATTTTTATCGGCAATAAAGGTCAAACTACGCTCTGGCGCGGTCAAATCCATGGCACTGCTGCCATGCGCTATATCGAACAAGAACGCCGCCTCCATATCGCCAACATCAAAATGGCCATAGACCAAATTGGTAATAGCGATGACAAAGTCAAAGTCAACAATCTAGCCCTACAAATTACCGGTAATCTCAATTACGGCTGGGATCCACTTCGCCTCACTGGCGGTGATTTAAAACTAGCTGGATCGGGTCGCCGTGGCGAACAAAACTGGGAAAGCACGCTCGATATCCCAGAAATTAAACTGACCAATACCTCGCTGATCTTGCAACGTTTAAAAGTGGATGTGCAAATGCAGGATAAAGATGCGAAATTTAGCGCCTCAGCCAGCATCCCTACTCTGAGTGGCGCACACAGCCAGTTATTGCAAAGCAATGCGGCCAAAATTAATGTCAAATACACCAGCCCAGAGCAAAACTTAGATGTGCTGTTTAGTACGCCACTCACTATTGAACGCGGCACCATCGCCCGATTACCCAACTATCGCCTGACTGGCAGCTACACCAACCGCAGCTTGCCGCGCGGTGCCGTGCGTTTAGATCTCACCGGCAAAGGTGATTTAGATTTACACAATGAGTTGATCAATTTGGATAGCAATGGCACCTTGGATTATGAAGCTTTGCGGGCGCAAATTGGCATGGAAAGCTTTTTGGATCCACAGTTTCGTGTCAATATCGATCTCGCAAAACTGGATTTAACACCGTATCTGCCTGCCGTTGCGGCCGGCGCGAAGAATATCAATCAAAAAAATAATTTCGATTTCTGGTGGCTCAATCAACTATCTGCGATTGGCTCAATTAAGGTGGGCGAACTCGTTTTAAACAATTTACACATCGATGATATTGATGCCACGCTGATTGCACGTAAAAACCGCCTAGTGCTCGACCCACTCAAAGCTACGTTATACGAAGGGCAATTATCAGGTCGAATTGAAGTTAACGCCAGTAAAGAGCTACCGTATTTCCGTGTAGAGCAGACGCTCAGTAATATGAACATCAATACTCTGCTGACCGACACGCTAGACACAAGTCGTTTTGAAGGGCGCAGCAATCTCAATTTAGATATCACAGCCATTGGCAGTAACGTCACCGCGCTGCGTAAATCGGCCAGCGGAAAAATTAAAGCCAGTCTGAAAGAAGGAGCGATTCGCGGCATCGACATTAGTGGTCTTTTGAATGCGGCGAGCCAGCAAATCAAATTAATGAATGGTGAAATCAAAAAAATAGATCACACCGCAGGTAAAACCAATTTCTCAGAACTCAACGCCACGTTGATTCTAAAAAATGGTGTTGCGGTCAATGAAGACCTTGTCGTCAGTGCTGATGTACTCAAACTAAAAGGTGGCGGTACACTCAATCTAAATGCAGGCACCATAGACTACGCAATGCTGGCCAGCGCCAATCCCAAAGTACCTGAGCTATCTGGGCTTTTAGGACTCACCCTACCGATTACCTTTAGTGGCCCATTGAACAACCCGGTTTTCAACGCCGATACCGCCAACTTAAAAGAACAAATCATCGCCCGCCAGCAAGCAGAAGCGGCCGCCAAAGCCGCTCAAGCTCATGCCGCTGAAGCCGCCAAAAAGGCTGCAGCACAAGCGGCAGCCAAGAAAAAGTCCGCCCCACCGAAAAAAACCGCTCCGGCTAAAAAAACCAACACCAAGCAAAAAGCCAAGTAATGAATGATTTTTCATCCCGACTGACTCAATGGCAGCGCGAATTTGGTCGTCATCATTTACCGTGGCAAGTGGATGATGGCTACCACGTTTGGCTATCAGAAATCATGCTGCAGCAAACGCAGGTGACGACGGTACTCGATTATTACCCACGATTTTTGGCGCGTTTTCCAACGCTCGCCGACTTAGCTGCTGCGCCACTTGATGATGTGTTGGCACTCTGGAGTGGACTGGGTTATTACACGCGTGCGCGCAATCTGCATGCTTGCGCACAAGCAGTAGTGCGTGACTTTGGTGGCCAATTTCCAAGCGATCCAACGTTGATAGCCACCCTACCCGGCATTGGCCGCAGCACGGCCGCTGCGATTGCGGCGTTTTCTTATGGTACGCGTGCTGCGATCTTGGATGGCAATGTCAAACGCGTTCTTACGCGCTGGGCAGGGATTGAGGGTTTTCCAGGCGTGAAAACAATTGAAAATCAATTGTGGACCTTAGCTGAAGCGCTTTTACCCGAGCCAAATAAAAATAAAATGCTCGCTGCAGCCGCCATCAAAGCGCACACGCAAGGCTTGATGGATTTGGGCGCAACGATCTGCACACCGAAAAATCCAATATGCTTGACCTGCCCCCTCAATGCCGACTGCCAAGCGCGCCTAAGCGGTCGCCAAGCAGAATTACCGACTAAGAAACCCAAAAAAACCATCCCAGAAAAATCAACGGTGATGGTTTTGCTGCAAAACGACTCAGGTCAAATCTTGTTAGAGCGTCGTCCACCCACAGGGATTTGGGGTGGACTATGGAGCCTGCCTGAGGTCGCCACGACTTTATCAGCCAATGAGCAAATGCAATCTCGCTTTGGCCTAGAAATCGAACTGGAACCGGCTTTACCCGAGTTTGTGCACGTGTTTACCCACTATCGCCTGACCATCACCCCACAACCAGCCTATTTAATCGGCAGCAGCACGCTGCGCGAAGATCAAACGGCATGGTTTTCTATTCAAGCGGCTTTAGCCGCAGGCATCCCAACGCCACTGCGCAAAATCATCAACGCGCTCAAGTAGGACTTATTCGTGTGCAGGGCAATCGCGCACCGCCACTTCAGCCCATAGGGCTGCCTTCGACGGGTATATTAATAAAACCTTTTTTATTCATTACCTACAGCAATATACCCTCTAGCCATTATTTGTAGTGAGTCAAACATCATAATTAAATTCCCCTAGGTGCTAATTCCTATATGCCCTTACAAGGATATCTACCTATACTCCAAGCCGACCCTTAAATTGGAGTAGCACTGTAATGAAAGCTAGATACCCACTTGCACTTGCCATTTCCTTGCTTTGTACCGCCCATGTTGGCGCACAAGAACTTAGCGGCACTTTAAAGAAAATCAAAGACAGCGGTGTGATTGTGCTTGGCCATCGTGACTCTTCGATCCCTTTTTCGTATCTAGCCAACGACAGCAAACCGATTGGGTATTCTGCAGACTTATCGAGCAAAATCGTTGATGCCATTAAGCAAGAATTGAAAATGCCTAATTTGACGGTACGCTACAATTTGGTAACCTCGCAAACAAGGATTCCGCTAGTTCAAAATGGCACCGTAGATTTTGAATGCGGCTCTACGACCAATAATCTAGAACGTCAAAAACAAGTGGCTTTTTCATTAGGTATTTTTGAAATTGGTACCCGCCTGCTGGTCAGAAAAGACAGTCCCTATAAAGATTTTGCCGACCTTGCAGGCAAAAATGTAGTGACCACCGCAGGTACGACCTCAGAGCGCATTTTGAAAAAAATGAACGATGAGAAAAAAATGGGCATGAATATCATTAGCGCCAAGGACCATGGCGAATCATTTCTGATGCTTGAATCGGGTCGTGCAGTCGCCTTTATGATGGACGACGCTCTGCTTGCGGGTGAAATGGCCAAAGCGAAAAAACCAAGCGATTGGGCCATTGTCGGCAAATCACAATCGAATGAAATTTACGGCTGCATGATGCGTAAAGATGATCCAGCCTTCAAAAAGGTCGTTGATAATGCACTCGCGAGCACCTTTAAATCAGGTGAAGTCAATACGATTTACAAACGATGGTTCTTAAGCCCGGTTCCACCGAAAGGCTTAAATCTGAACTTCCCAATGTCAGATGAATTAAAACAACTCATTGCCAACCCAACTGATAAATCTGCAGAACAAATGTAAACAAAATACGCATAGCCATGTGCTTTAGCTTAGCGTAATCGCGAGCAATATTACTGCGATCAGCTTCAGCTTGTGCGCATTAAAATAATTTTCCCAGCTCAATCTCAGGATTTAATCTGATGATTGGCTGGGGAATTTATATTTTGGCCTAATCAATTGCGACGTTTTGGGAGACTCAAATAATGAATTATCACTGGGACTGGGGCGTATTTTTTAAGCCCACCGGCATTGGCACAGAAATTTATTTACATTGGTTTATCACGGGCTTGGGCTGGACAATTGCGCTTGCGCTCTGTAGTTGGATAATTGCGCTCAGTCTAGGCACCATCATTGGTGTTGCGCGTACTTTACCTGGCCATTTTTTATCACGAATTGCCGCCGCATATGTTGCCCTATTTCGCAATGTACCCTTATTAGTTCAATTATTCATCTGGTACTTTATGGTACCCGATTATTTACCTGAAAATTTGCAGACCTGGTTTAAACAGGATTTAAATCCAGCGACCAGCGCATTTATTAGCACCATCATATGTTTGGGCCTATTTACGGCGGCTCGCGTAGCAGAACAAGTTCGCACAGGGATTCAAGCCTTATCTAAAGGGCAAACCAATGCCGCACTGGCATTAGGTCTCTCATTGCCACAGCTCTATAAAGACGTTTTATTACCCCAGGCTTTTCGAATTATCATTCCTCCAATGACCAGTGAATTTTTGAATGTATTCAAAAATTCATCCGTTGCCTCACTGATTGGTTTAATGGAACTCCTTGCTCAAACCAAGCAAACAGCCGAATTTACTGCCAATCTATTTGAAGCATTTACCCTCGCTACTTTGATTTACTTCACTCTCAATATGAGCTTAATGCTGTTGATGCGCTGGGTTGAGAAACGAGTTCAAGTACCGGGCTTAATTGCACTGGGAGGTAAATAATGGATTTCTCAAATATTATTCCAGCCTTGCCGAGCATGATGGAAGGCTTATGGGTCACTGTCAAACTCACGATTATGGCCGTGATTGGTGGTGTTGCAATTGGTACTTTATTAGCGTTAGCACGGCTTTCCAAAAATAGCTTACTTGCAAATCTAGCTGGTTTTTACGTCAATTATTTCCGATCGATTCCGCTGTTGTTGGTGATCACCTGGTTTTACTTTATGGTGCCTTTCATTATTGGCTGGGTCACTGGTACCAATAGGCCTATTGGTGCACTGACATCGTGTTTGATCGCATTTATGCTTTTTGAAGCGGCTTATTTTTGCGAAATTGTTCGAGCCGGCATTCAATCTATTGGTAAGGGGCAAATCAATGCTGCATATGCTTTAGGGATGAATTATCGCCAAGCTATGCAATTAATTATTCTGCCGCAAGCATTTCGAAAAATGATGCCTTTATTACTTCAGCAATCGATTATTTTATTTCAGGATACATCCTTGGTTTATGCCGTTGGTATTATGGACTTTTTAAATACCGCACGTTCACGCGGCGATATTATTGGCCAACCGCATGAGTTTTTACTCTTTGCAGGATTAATTTATTTCCTAATTAGCTTTAGCGCGTCAACATTAGTCACGCGTTTAAACAAGAGGCTTAGCGTATGATTTCAATTAAAAATATCAGCAAGTGGTATGGTGATTTTCAGGTTTTAACCGATTGCAGTGCAGATATTAAAAAAGGCGAAGTTGTCGTCGTGTGTGGACCATCTGGGTCTGGTAAATCAACACTGATTAAATGCGTCAATGCCCTTGAGCCTTTTCAAAAAGGTGAGATTATTTTTGATGGCACTTCGGTCGGTCTACCCGATACTGATTTACCCAAATTACGCTCAAAAATTGGGATGGTATTTCAAAATTTTGAATTATTTCCACACCTATCAATTATCGAAAACTTAATGTTGGCTCAGCAACGCGTGCTGAACAGGAGCAGCGATGAAGCGCGTAGCAAAGGTATGCAATTATTAGATCGGGTAGGTTTAAGCGCGCAAGCGGCCAAATTCCCAGGCCAACTCTCAGGCGGCCAGCAGCAACGCGTGGCGATTGCTCGCGCGCTTGCAATGAATCCAATTGCAATGCTATTTGATGAGCCAACCAGTGCGCTCGATCCTGAAATGGTCAATGAAGTGCTCGACGTGATGACCGAGCTCGCGCGCGAAGGAATGACGATGATGTGCGTGACCCATGAAATGGGTTTTGCACGGCGTGTCGCCAATCGAGTGATTTTTATGGATGGTGGCCGAATCGAAGAGGATTGCAGTAAAGAAGATTTTTTTGGTACGCCACGTGGTGAGCGCGCGCAACATTTCTTATCAAAGATTTTACAGCACTGATTGACTCGTAGGTGTTTGCCATCTTGCAAGTTTATTAAGTATAGGGCTGAAAGTAAATATTTTCAAAGCTTCCGGCCCTATACTCTATTCATCAATCCAAATCAGATACTCAAATTTCAAACTACTGGCCAGTGCTTTCGATTAGCGGCATTTCTTGGTTTTTCTATTTGGGCACTGCGTACAATCTCTTACTTCACCTATCTTTTCTAACGATTGGCTTAATGCACAGACTGAGCGGCGGCAGGCCACAAAACGTACGTTTTCTTCATTGGCTAACTCGCGATACGCCTTCATCACGTTGTGGCTTAAAAAATCGGTAAACAAAATTAGTAGATCGGCACCATTGAGGCTAGGTGGTTTGCGCTGATGCGCCACATTGCGGCCACTCACGTGCTTTTGCACAGAAATGCCGTGCTCTGCGAGCAATTGAGGAATATTTCCTAGGGCATCAGCCCCTACCAAATAAGCATTCATATCATCGCACTCGTAAGTTTGTATTAAGATGAGAATGATTATCATGCAAATGCGAATTATTATCAATAGCGTTTGTGTTAAATATTTATTCAGCCAACATTTATTGCGCTAGCGCAAACGAAGATTGCCTAGGGTTTTTACCTAGATTGTCTTGTATCAAAAACTGGACTACCTACATAGGGCTAAATATCAACATCTTTCACCGCGCACAGGGCTGAATACAAGATGTTGATCGTGATCCCAAAAGAAAATCAAGCCGGCGAGACACGGGTTGCCGCCTCGCCAGAAACGGTCAAAAAACTGATTAAGCAAGGGCATGAAGTTCGCGTGCAAAGTGGCGCTGGTTTTGCCGCGCACTGGCAGGATGCCGACTACCTTGCTGCGGGAGCGACAATCAGCGCCGACACGACATCAACGTATATTGATGCAGCCCTTATTCTTAAAGTTCAAGCGCCCGATACATCAGAAATTGAGCTTATTCCTCAAAACGCAGCACTCGTTTGCCAGTTTGATATTTACCGCTATCCGTACTTAGCCGCCTTAGCGGCCAAGCAAATCGATGCCTATGCGCTGGAACTGATTCCCCGCATTACGCGTGGGCAAAGCATGGATATTTTGTCCAGCCAAGCCAATATCGCGGGCTACCGCGCAGTGCTGCTGGCGGTGCAATACTTCCCACGCTTTATGCCGATGTTTATGACCGCTGCAGGTTCGGTGAAACCAGCCCGTGTGTTGATTTTGGGTGCTGGTGTAGCGGGTTTACAGGCGATTGCCACAGCTAAACGCTTGGGTGCCATTGTGGAAGTCTTTGATGTGCGCCCTGCTACGCGCGAGCAAGTTGAATCACTCGGCGCAAAATTTATCGAGGTGGAACTCAACGATGAAGAGCGCGCAGCCTTCGAGCACACAGGTGGCTACGCCAAAGAAATGTCGGCCGATTATCGCCAACGGCAAAGCGCTCTCATTGCCCAACAAGCAGCACAAGCCGACATCATCATCACGACAGCGCTGATTCCAGGCAAGCCCGCGCCCGTACTGATACCGGCTAGCACTGTGGCGACGATGAAATCGGGCAGCGTGATTATCGATATGGCAGTGAGGACGGGCTTGAATGGCGGCGGTAATTGCCCGCTCTCCCAAGCCAATGAAGTCGTCATTAGCGACAATGGCATCACCATTGTGGGCAACAGCAACCTTCCCGCCTTAATGGCAACCGATGCTTCCAGCATGTTTGCCCGTAATGTATTGACCTTCTTAGGACTAGTGACCAACAAAGAAGGCCAGTACGCACCGCAATCAGATGATGAAATCGTCCAAGCGACCCGCGTCACGCATGCTGGCAGCATCTATTTTGGCGAGGCTGCAACGCCCCCCGCGATAACAGCCATCAGCAGCAACGCCCCCATCATCGACACCATCCCAGCCTAAGGAAAATCAATGTCAACACTTGCCCTTGCCGCATCGGCGGTGGACTCGGTCGCCGCTCACCCACTGCCCACCGAAGCCATGATGAATGATCCCTTTATGGCCAGCTTAACGATTTTTGTCTTGGCCATTTTTGTCGGCTACCACGTCGTTTGGAATGTGACTCCCGCACTTCACACGCCTTTGATGGCCGTGACCAACGCCATTTCCGGCATCATCGTCGTCGGCGCGATGCTGCAAGTGGTCGATATTAACGCGCAGCAAATTACGCTCACCAGCGTCTTGGGCGCGATAGCGATTTTCCTTGCCAGCATTAATATTTTTGGCGGCTTTTTAGTCACCCAGCGCATGCTCGACATGTTCAAATCGAAAAAAGGAGCTGCAAATGACTAATCTCACTGGCTTCCTTTATTTAGTTGCCGCCGTATTATTTATCCTATCGCTACGCGGACTTTCATCACCCAAAACCGCCTTGCGCGGCAATTTATACGGCATGGTCGGCATGGTGATTGCCGTACTCACGACCTTCTTTGTTGCGAATAGCCCTGTCGTATGGCTGATTGTTGCATCGATGGCAGCGGGTGCTGTGGTCGGTGCTTATAAAGCCCGCACCGTAGCAATGACAGCAATGCCAGAGCTGGTCGCTGCGATGCATTCTTTGGTGGGCTTGTCTGCTGTACTGATCGCTGTAGCTGCGGTGTTTCATACCGGAATGAGCCACACTGGCGCGCAGCAAATCGAGCTATTTTTAGGTGCATTTATTGGTGCGATTACCTTTACCGCATCGGTCGTCGCCTACGGTAAATTGTCTGGCAAGTTCGGTGCGCGAGCGATTAACTTTAAAGGCCAGCATCTGGTCAATCTACTACTTGCGCTCACGATGGTCGGTCTTGGCTTTGCGTTTTACGCTACAGGCAGCCAAGTGGCCTTCCTCGCCATGGTCGCGATTGCGCTGGCGCTGGGCGTATTATTGATTATCCCGATTGGCGGCGCCGACATGCCCGTCGTGGTATCAATGCTCAATTCCTACTCAGGATGGGCGGCGGCGGGGATTGGTTTTACGCTCAACAATCCGGTGTTGATTATTGCTGGCGCTTGTGTTGGTGCATCGGGCGCGATTCTGTCCTACATCATGTGCAAAGCGATGAACCGCTCCATCGTTTCCGTACTGCTCGGTGGCTTTGGTGCCGAAGTCGCAGCAGCTGGCCCGGCTGGCAGCGCACAGAAAAACTATCGCTCTGGCTCAGCAGATGATGCAGCCTTCCTGATGGAAAATGCTGAACGCGTCATTATCATTCCCGGCTACGGTTTGGCGGTTTCGCGCGCGCAGCATGCGCTACAAGAATTAACCGATTTACTGACAGAGCGCGGCGTTGATGTTCGCTATGCAATACACCCCGTAGCAGGACGTATGCCCGGCCACATGAATGTGCTCTTGGCCGAGGCGGAAGTACCCTACGATAAAGTGATTGAGATGGAAGAAATCAATAGCGATTTTTCCAGTACTGACGTGGTGCTCGTCATCGGTGCGAATGACGTTGTGAATCCAGCCGCCAAAAACGATCCAAGCAGTAGCATTTACGGCATGCCGATTTTAGATGCCTACAAAGCGCGCACCGTGATGGTGGTGAAACGCTCGATGAGCGCCGGCTACGCAGGGCTGGATAACGAACTGTTTTATATGGATAAAACGATGATGGTGTTTGGAGACGCGAAGAAAGTCGTCGAAGGGATGCTGCAAGCGGTGCATTAATCGCCAGCCGCAACACGCACAAGGGCGCTCTCAATGAGCGCCCTTTTGTCATCTCTTATTACAATTTTAAGCAGTCAAAATTGGGGGAACAGAGTAAGCTTACGTTTTAGCGTAGAAAATCTCACCATGATCACCACTTCCAGCACAGACCAAACCGGCCGCGCCACTCCAAAACCCTGCCCAAAGTGCGGCGCCATCGCCGAACAACACAAAGCCGGCTCGAATCGATTTTGGGTTCAATGCAGCAAACTTGGTAAAAATGGCAATTGCAGTGGCATTGGTCAGCAAGGCATCAACAAAAAAGAAGCCATCGATAATTGGAATAAACTTAAGTAGGTATTTCCTGATAGCCATTGCTAAATAATGGCTACAAGAATATACATCAATTATTTTCTGAAAGGCGCTGTGATCGCCCCAAGCCCAGCAAGCCCACCAGCAGCAAAAAAACACCCAGCAGGCCAAATGGCGCCCATGGCATCCAATCCAATACATTGGCACGGTGAATCATCGCTTGGCTGGGCTGCTGCGGATTAAACAGCACCTCAACCTGCTCTGGCACGCCAGCGCTGTATTCACTGCTATTCCAATCAGCAAACTCAATTTGCCGATCATCATGCGCAAAAATCACGATCGCTTTAAACCAAGTTGGCTCGCTGGAATGCTCAGGCTCCACTTCGATATAACGAACAATCTGCCCCACTGTAGTTTGCCCATGCCACAGCAAAGTCAAACGCTCTAAACCTGTGTGATAAGCGAGCACCAACAGCAGCAAGCCCAAGCCAATCTGTAAGTACACCACGATGCCCAGATACGCATTACCCAATCGGCGAATTTGGCTAGAACTTTCATTGGGCATGGACATTTAGATACCTCAAAAAACGGTCACTTCGCGGCCACTCAAACCTCATTCAGCATCGGCAACAGCGGCAAATCGGTAATACCGACATCAATTCCATATTGCTTGAGCAGAGTCCCCACTTGTCCGCGATGGTGGGTTTGATGGTTAAAAAAGTGTTGCACTTGAACCCAACGGGGAATGGTTTGGGTAAAGCCGTACATTTTACTCGTCCACGTCACCGGCTCATTGAGCCAAGCCTCATCCAAACCATCCGCCCACACAATCAACCGCGCATCCAGCGCTATCCGCGCCGCGTGCAGCTCGGCAAAATCTGCATAGACATCTTCGCCAGAGGGCGAACTAATCAACGTTTCGCCAATAAAGCGCGACAACCACATTAAATCGCCCCATAAAATATGATTTAAGGTGCTGTGGATGGATTTAAAAAACGCACCGCAATCGGCTTTGCGCTGTTCATCACTCAGCTGCAAAGCTGCTGCGTAAACGTGATCATTTTGCCACTGATTATAGGCCGCCATCAGTTGCGGCAGATTGCCTTGAAACATCTTGTCTCCTTGCTAGTTTGCCGCGTTCAGCAACACCACTTTGCCACTGTTTCGATTTGCAGCCACATAATCATGCGCCGCTTGTGCATCTGCCATTGCAAAAGTGCGATCCAAAGTCACTTTAAATTCACCGCTGGCGATGCGCGGCAAGATTTCACTTCGCAATGCTTGCGTCAATTTCGCTTTAATCGACAAGGGCTGACTTCGCAGCGCCGAGCCTTGGATACGCTGGCGTTTCACCAGCATTAAACCTAAATTCAGCTGCGACTCAATCCCGCGTAACAGGCCAATCACGATGATCAAGCCATCAGCATTGAGGCAACGCTGATTGCTCGCTAAATAATCGCCACCAACCGTATCCAAAATCAAATCGACGCCGCCAGCGGCTTTGATTTCAGTAGCAAAATCTTGTGCGCGATAATCAATCACTAAATCCGCGCCTAAATCGCGGCTAAATGCTTGTTTTTCTGGCGTACTGGTCGTGACCGCGACCCAAGCACCGACCGACTTAGCGAGTTGAATCGCCGCCGCACCAACGCCGCTGGCGCCAGCATGAATCAGCACCCGCTGCCCCGCTTTCAATTGCCCGATGTCGATTAAATTCAACCATGCCGTCATCCAGACTTCCGGCAAACTCGCCGCCTTAGCATGCGACAATATATCTGGCTGTAGGCAACACAATGATTGGTCTACTAAGCAATACTCGGCATATGCACCACCACCAACCAAAGCCAACACTGCATCGCCGACTTGCCAACCCGTAACCCCCTCGCCCAGCGCCGCAATCGTGCCTGCTATTTCCAAACCCAAAATCTCCGACTCGCCTGCTGGCGGCGGATATTTGCCTTGTGCCTGCATCAAGTCCGCGCGATTCACGCCTGCGGCGGCGACTTTGATTAAAAGTTGGCCTGCGGCGGGCTGCGGGATTGGGTGCTCAGTTAAGGCGAGTTGATTATTAATTGTGGCAATGGCGAGCATCGTGACCTTGGTTTGAGCGGTGTGAATTAGACATTTTTAGTTCGGCAATGTGAAGGCTATTTTTTAGTGCTTTTTGCAACCCATAAATAAATATTCAGCGCCGCAATCACCAGAGCGACAGGCACGCCGATCTCAAACAGCGAGGTAGTGCCATCCCAAGTCATGATCTGCCCCAAGAAAGTCACCGCCATCACCGCGATCACCACCGTAACCAAAGTCGTTTTGAGGTCTTCAAATGTGTGAATCTGCAAGCGAGACGCCATTTTGAAATCAGAATCGATAAATAACTCGTACAACCCAAGCGCAAGAATCAACATCACTGTACCGAGCAGGAATAAATCAAAAATCTCGATAAAGTACAGCATCAACCCCTTTGCGCCAGTCGATGAAATGTCGCCCGAGCTGAAGGTTCGAGCAATAACAACGATGGTATCAACCAGACCGTAAGCATACAAAGCGACTGCGGATAATAAGGACCCCAATACGGCAGCCATCACTAAGTACCGACTCGCATTCAATAACTTTCTCATCCGCGCGAAACCTCCATTCTCGCCCCCGTTACAGAGGGCAAAAGCATTAAGCCAAGTAAGGCACCATTAACATAGAATTAACGACAAGGTATTGCTTTCCAGTTCTTTAAAATCAATACCTGCGATCAAATACATCTACACATAGGGTAAAAACCCTTAGAATTTCATTCAGCATCGCTACAGTTCAGAAAACAGTCCGGGTACGCGGATTTACCTATACCACACGGCTAAAAAACCAAAAAATATCAAGCTAAGTCTCAAAACTCCTAACCACTTATATAGTACTTACGAGATATCGGCTTACGAATTAGCTAGCCCTCAGGACAAACTCATATTTAATGACCAAATTCTGACAAGGCAAAAATCCATTGAATCAAATTTATTCGAGCGGACCACTCAGCGCCTTTATCCCCTTGCTTTCTTCCTGTTACAATCAAAAAAGGAACTAAATATTCCTTACTCTTTGCAATGCCATTCTCTCTAAAAGCTTTAGCATACAATGGATGTTCATCCTGAGAGCTAAACTCTAATGTAGCAGTCTCATTATGAATAATTTTATTACACGCTTCTCTTGCATTTAATACTTTGTCTTTACCCGCAACTTCAAGTAAACCAACTCCATCAGGATGATCTATATCATGTTGTTTTAGACAATCTCGAATATCATCATTCGTTCTTGATAATGCAGCTAACAACATAATATTTTTTTTCATTTCATTGTCACCTATTGACATAAGTGAATTTACAACATCATCGCAGTCTGGATAGTAAGCCAATTCTTCAAAAGGTTTTGATGCCAAAAGTTGGCACAATAAGATATATGCAGAATAACGCAATGTCTCATCTGAAATATAAATACCTTGAGAAATCATTTATGCTCCTTGAACCTTAAATAATAAGAATCATTTTTCATTGATTAGTACATGAAGTGCAATAAAAAAATCACCTCACTAATGCTTTAATACTTAAACAATATTTTCATTGCTTGATACTCAAGTCTCCACCACCCCAGCCGTCTGTTGCTCAAGCGTTTGGTGCGCCAGCGCGAGGTATTCTTTTGATTGCATTTCAGAAAGACGACTAGCTGTGCGGAAAAATTCACTGGCTTGCAGGCCTGCAACATAGACTTCTTCCACTGGCACATCGGCAGCAATGATGAGCTTAACGCGGTTGTCGTAAAACACGTCGACCAACCACGTAAAGCGGCGCGCTAGATTACTTTGTTCGGCGCTGAGTTTTGGCAAGCCCGATAAAAACACTGTGTGATATTCCTGCGACAAGGCCAAATAATCGGCTTGGCCACGTCCGTCACCGCACAGCACGGCAAAATCAAACCAGATCGCACCACCAGCACAGCGGCGCGCTTTGAGCTTGCGGCCTTCAACCTCAATATTGGTGCTTTCATCGTGTGCCGTCGCCATTTTGGCAAATAGCTCGTTCAATTCTTGCTCATTCTCGGTGTTATTCGGGTACAAGTAGGTGCGCGCGGCGGTGAGCGTACGCAGGCGGAAGTCTTGCCCACCGTCGACATTCATCACATCAAGCTTTTCTTTTAGCAATGCAATAGTCGGCAAGAAACTCGCACGATGCAGTCCATTCGGGTACAAGCCATCCGGTGGGTAGTTGGAGGTGGTAACGAGCACCACGCCACGATCAAACAACTGCTCCATCAGACGCCCTAATATCATTGCATCGGCAATGTCGGACACATGAAATTCATCAAAACACAGCACGCGAACGGCTTTAGCCCATTGATCGGCGACTTTGCCCAGCGGATCGTTCTGCCCTTGCTGCGCACGCAAATCTTTGTGAATTTGCTGCATAAAGTGGTGAAAGTGCAGGCGTTTTTTGCGTTTAAACGGCAAGCCCGCGTAAAACGCATCCATCAAAAAGCTTTTGCCACGACCTACGCCGCCCCAAAAATACAGGCCGCGCGGAAGGTCTGGCATCGGCAATAGCGATCTACCAAACAGGCGATTGCGCTTTTGCTTAAACACGACCAATTGCTGCCATAAAATTTCGAGCTGGGCGATCGCCGCTGCTTGTGATTGGTCGCTAATAAAGCCTTCTTGGCTGGCCAAGGCGCTATACCAAGTTTGCGGGCTAGTGCCAGCTTGCGGCGGGGCAATGACGTGTTGGGACATGGTGGACTCTTCATCAACGATGCAGCGATTATAAATGCATTAAATACAAAAAAGCCCCGCGTTCAATGCAGGGCTTTTAACTCACAATCTAAGCTAATTCAAATTACAAAGAAGCTGCGTTATCAGCCAAGTAGCTTGCAACGCCATCAGCAGAAGCAGTCATGCCTTTTTTGCCTTTGTTCCAGCCTGCTGGGCAAACTTCACCGTGCTCTTCGGTAAATTGCAAAGCATCAACAACGCGCAACATTTCGTCAATATCACGACCCAATGGCAAGTTATTCACCACTTGGTGTTGTACCACGCCTGCTTTGTCGATCAAGAATGAACCGCGCAATGCAACGCCTTCTTCTAATTGAACATCATAGGCTTTGCAGATGTCGTGCTTGATGTCGGCAACGAGGGTGTAACCAACTTGGCCGATACCACCTTTTTCAACTGGGGTGTTGCGCCATGCTGCGTGGGTAAATTGGCTGTCGATTGAGACACCGATTACTTCAACATTGCGCTTTTTAAACTCTTCCAAACGATGATCAAAAGCAATCAACTCTGATGGGCAAACGAATGTGAAGTCGAGTGGGTAGAAGAAAATCACTGCATATTTGCCAGCAGTTGCTGCTTTCAAATTGTAGCTATCAACGATCTCACCAGTACCAAGAACAGCTGCGGCAGTAAAATCAGGGGCTTGCTTAGCAACGAGTACAGACATGTTTGCTCCAAAGAAGGATGGGTTAAAAAGTTAGCTGCACCTTAAACATCGGGGCGCTGCCTGTCAAATCAAGAGAATTCATCTAGTCCATAGCAAGATTCTATTTTACAGCCGCAATTTTGTTCGAAATACAGTAGATGCTTGCCATTTTCCTTACTGCTTGCGATGATAAGATCATCTAACTACAAACCGATGAAGGCTGGCTATGCACTTTCAAAAAACCGCAAAAATCACCTTCGCAATCTCACTGGCAGCGCTCAGTATGACGGGGTTTGCTGAAGATAAAACAATCACTATTTTGACGCAGCAAGATGTTTTTAACGACTATCAAAAATTCATCGATGGCCGTGATCCACTGACACTCACTCAGTATGGCGGCCCCAATTCCCGACGCGACGTGATTGAGCTGGTGCTTGTTCAGCAGGCACTCAAATTGGGGGGTAATAATTACCCGATTAAAATCGTTAAAGTTGATAACACCAGCGATTCCTACAGCCGATTTATCAAAGAAATTACCTCAGGCTCTGCCACGATGGGCGGCAATAGCGCATGGCTTGTTGATCTCAAGCAGATTGCCGATAAAGTCTATATCAGTGAGCCTGTGATTCGTCAGGGCGAATTTGAAGCGGGTCTTTACACTACCGCCGACAATGCGGATGCTCGTTTGTCTAAGACACTGCCGCAAATTCAAAAACTGACCGCAGTCGTCGCCGAAAGCTGGAAGCCCGACGTAGCCACGCTAGAAAGCTTAAAATTCACCAGTCTACTCAAAACACAAAGTTGGGATTCTATGGTGGGGATGCTAGCCAAAAAACGTGCTGATGTATTGCTGGCCCCCTTTCAACCCACCCCTGATTTATCGATGGATGTGAATGGCAAAAAATTAGTGCCGATTTTGAACGTCAAGGTCGGCCTACAAGGGAGCCGGCACTTTTTTGTTAGCAAAGCCTCCCCCATTGAATCAGATGTATTTAAATCGCTCAACTCAGGTCTAGGCAAATTACGTGAGCAAGGCTCGATTGAAAAAGCATACCGCGATTCTGGATTTTTCAATAACGCCACACGTAACTGGAACCGGCTGAATTAAGCTATCAGCTAAAAAAATAGCCCAAGAAATTGGGCTGTTGTTTTGCTCAAATTGGCGCTCACTTAAAGTAGTGCTGAAGGCTCACCAAAATAATACCCTTGGGCGAAATCAACGCCGATATCTTTTAGAATTTGCAGTACTTCTTCTGTTTCTACGAACTCTGCAATCGTTTTACATCCCAAGCTGTGCGCAATTTCATTCACTGCAATCACCATTTGCCGACTGACTTTGTCATCCAAAATGTCAGTGATTAAGCTGCCATCAATTTTAAGATAATCAACGGGCAATGTTTTTAAATAATTGAATGACGAAAAGCCACTACCAAAGTCATCCAGTGAAAACATACAACCGCGAGCGCGTAAAGTCTCGATAAACATCGTCGATTCTTTCAAATTTGAGATTGCCGCCGTTTCTGTTATTTCAAAACAGATATTCGTTGGCGAAACACCGGTTTTATCAAGCTGTTGCAATATAAAAATGAGTGTTTTGTTATTGAGTGACTTACCTGACAAATTGACAGCTAAATGAGGCAGTGCTCGACCTTCGCGTTTGCATTCCGCAAGATAAATCAAGCTGTGCTCAACCACCCAGCAGTCAATCTGCGCCATCATGTCGTAGCGCTCGGCGGCAGGTATAAAGGCACCAGGGGGAATGATTCGTCCATTTGCATCAATTAAACGCAGCAATATTTCTAAATGCGGCAGTTGATGTAACTCACGATCAAAGGGCTCAATCTTTTGGAAGTACAGCTGAAAACGATTTTGCTCAATCGCTTCTTTCAATGTAGCCAATAATTGCAACTCATTGTGCCGCTCTTGCAACTCCATGTCGTCTCGGCGATACCAGCTCAAGCGATTTCGCCCACCATCTTTGGCGGCAAAGCAAGCAATGTCAGCTTGGCTCATTGCTTCTTGGGCACTGACGCAAAACTCATCAATAGTGGCTAGACCAATACTGACTGTCACGCCATGGGGACGCCCCTGCCAGACAAAACGAAATTGCGCCAAGGCATGTAAAATGCGTTCGGCTAAAATTTCAGCTTCGAGCAGTTGCTCGCCAGTAATTAAAATACCAAATTCATCACCACCTAGTCGGCCCAACAAGCCATCCGGCGACGAAATTAAACCTTGCAATAAATTAGTCACCAAGCGCAGTAGCTCGTCACCCGCTAAATGACCACAGGTATCATTTACTAATTTAAATTGATCCAAATCGAGCAACATCAACACATATTTCTTTTTGGAATCAATCGCCGACTTATGTGCCACTGCTAAAGCTCGCTCAAAGCCTCGTCGATTGGTGAGTCCCGTTAAGTAATCATGATCTGCTTGGTACGCAAGTTTCTCAGTGAGGGCCTGTGATTCAGTGACATCATGCAGCACTAGCACCATGCCTTCGACTTGACCATCTTGATCACCAATCGGCGCAATCGCGTATTCAACCGTAAATTGCTCACCACGGCGATTAATCATCGCAACGGTTTGCCGCGAGATTGCTTTATTGCGTTCACGTGCGTGGTGAAGTACCGCTAAAAATGCATCGGCATTGAGTTCTCCACCCTGGCAAAGAATGTCACTGATGCATAAATCGCGGGCCTCAAATTGAGTCCAACGTAATAGTTTTTCTGCGGCAGGATTGAGTAGTTTGACTTTGAAATCAGGCGTTGTCGTCACAATCGCATCGGTGATAGAGATCAGTGTGACCTCAGCCAGCTCTTTTTCAACATACAGCGCCCGCTGCGCCTCTTCCCTTTCTTTCACACCGCGTTGCAAATTGAGTCGCATTTGATTGAATGCATTCACTAAGGTTTGCAACTCATCCTCATGCTGATTACGCGACAGCTTAAGAGGCGCAGCCAATAAGTTATAATTCAAGCGCCCAGTGTATTCAGCAATATGACCAAGGTGGCGCGCAATCAGTCGATGATACAAGATCAAAAATAACAGCGCGGCGGTAAACATGCCCAGCCCTTGCAGTAAGAGCAGGCGTAAAAATTGATCAAAGAGTTGGGTTTTGTAATCACGTAATGACGTGGTTAAACTGAGTTCACCCAAATTTACTTTTTTATTCGTCAAAGGATGCAAATAGGCAATTGGAAACACTTCAGTAATCGTATTACTTTGTTTCTGTATATCCATACCCGAGGTGTAGATTTGCCCATCGTTTTCGATTAGCTGGATAAAGTCGACGACACGGGTTTGGCGAAGCGAATGCAGTTGCCCGTGAATGGCTTCTGTATTGACCAACCATAAATTGCTTGCCAACTGAGGAACAGCACTACTCCCTAATGTGCGTAGGTCTGCTTTGACTTTATCCAAGCCACGATTGTACTCAAATTGTAAGAGCACCAAAGTCAAAGACACCGTAACCACTAAGCCAACCGCAAAAACAGCAAAGACCAATCGCCACGCTAGCTGATTGGCCGAATAGAGTTTTCTTAATCTGGAAAATAAAGATGACAGCACGCAAGCGAATTCCTGATTACAAGCAGTTCAGCATAAACGCTGAGCCACAAGGAGACAACCAAAATACGTAAGCTACATCAGTAAATGATGTTTTTGAACCCAAAGCAATCATTAAGCAATGCAGTGTAAATACAGTACTCAGCAACAGGAAAGAAATTTGCAGATATTGCAGTAGAAATGGTGCGCCCGGAGCGATTCGAACGCCCGACCCTCTGGTTCGTAGCCAGATACTCTATCCAACTGAGCTACGGGCGCACTGGCATGCAATCAAAGACAGATCACAGCGAAGAGTCGTGATGCTACAGAGTCTCACGCCCTACGTCAAGCGACTTACAAGCATGAATCAGCTTATAATTGAGCAATCCTATATCCCCCGCGAGCAGCCCAATGAAATTTGAACACCTCATCCAAATTAACGACTTTAATCAAGCGCTAGTACCTTTCATCACTCGCAATCAACTATGGCAAGGCCTAGTTTATCGCGCTGAATCACCGATGGCGTTTATGGATCACATTGATGATGTCACGATTCTTGAACGTGGCGAAGACTGGATTCAACGCCAAATCGTGATGGGAAAACTCACCGTACACGACAAAATTGAGTATGCACACGAGGCTCATGTTCACTATCACACCGCAGCTAGCGCCGAGCATGGTGGTGGACAAATGATCATGAAAATTGAAGAACCTAGTCCAGATGCTCTTTTTGTGCGCTTCACTTATATAACACCCCACCCAGAGTCACCAGATCCAGAGACGGCGCATTACTTAGAGTTCCTAAAATCAGCTTGGCGCGAAACGGATATTGATACGATACGAAAAGTTCGTGAATTAGCGGCACTCGGTCAATTGGGGTAATCGAGCTAGCTTACTTAGGGGTTCAGCGCTTACACTGAACCCTTCTCTCTAATGGCGCTCCAAATGCAAACCGGCATTCTCTATACCCTGCTGGCTTTTTTAATTTGGGGACTGTTCCCACTTTACTTCAAAGCACTACACGCTATCGCGCCGCAAGAAATAGTCTTGCATCGCTTTATTTGGTCTTTAGCATTTTTGGCGATTATTTTACTCATTAAGCAACGCTGGGCTTGGCTCAAGCCGGCGTTGCGACAGCCCAAACTGATTGGCTTATTTATTTTAAGTGCAGTTTTGCTGGCAGCAAATTGGTTTACCTATATTTGGGCAGTCAATGCCGGTCGCGTCGTTGATGCCAGCCTAGGGTATTTTATTAACCCGCTGATCAATGTATTACTTGGCGTGGTGTTCTTGCATGAACGCTTGAATAAAACCCAATGGCTTACCATTGCAATAGCGAGTCTTGGTGTGGGCTGGTTAACTTGGCAAGCGGGCCACTTACCGTGGGTTGCGCTCATCTTAGCGACAACATTTGGCTTTTACGGCTTGCTACGCAAGACAGCACAACTGGGTGCCCTAGAAGGCCTTTCTTTAGAAACTCTAGTACTCTTCCCTATCGCACTGGGCGGATTGGTTTGGCTTATTTTCTCTGGGCATAGCGACTTCATTGCTGCGCCAATCAATACGCAACTACTCATTTTGCTGGCAGGCCCCATCACGGCGATTCCATTATTGTTATTTGCCGCTGGCGCGCGGCGAATCCCCTTGTCATTAGTCGGAATTTTGCAATACACCGGCCCTACTTTGCAGTTACTGATCGGGATTTTTGTGTTTCATGAAGATTTTGGCATCGAACGCCTGATTGGTTTTGGCCTCATCTGGCTGGCATTATTCATCTATGCCTTAGATAGCTGGCGAGCTTTTATCAAAAAGACGTAAAAAAATAAACCTCAAGCAACTATTTATTGATGCGCTGCAAATCTTTTATCATTGCGCCCCTGTATAAAACAGCTCTAACTTACACACAATAGGAATCGCAAGATGACCGCCCCTACACTCTTTGCCGAAAAAGACCTCACCGCCAACCCTGCTCCATTAGGATTAATGGGATTTGGGATGACCACGGTGCTACTGAATCTGCACAACCTCGGTTTATTCGGCAATAGCGCCATGATTTTGGCGATGGGTATTTTTTATGGCGGTATCGCTCAAGTGATCGCGGGCATCTTGGAGTGGAAAAAAGGCAATACCTTTGGCACCACTGCGTTTACCTCGTATGGCTGCTTCTGGTTGTCATTGGTTGGCTTGCTCGTTTTACCTAAATTAGGTTGGGCGGAAGCGGCAAGCAGTAGTGCGATGGGTGCCTACTTGCTGATGTGGGGTATTTTCACAGCGTTCTTATTTGTAGGTACGCTGAAAATGGATAAAGTGTCGCAATTTGTTTTTGGTTCACTCACCGTGCTATTTGCCTTGCTTGCACTCGGCGACTTCACCGAGATCGCCGTGATCAAACAAATCGCTGGCGTTGTCGGTATTGCCTGCGGCAGTGCTGCAATCTACGCAGCGATGGCGCAGGTGCTCAATGAAGTGTATGGCAAAACGGTATTGAGCGTCGGTGGAAAAAGCCACTAAGCAGTAACTAACTCCAATTCAACATACATGGGTATATAGATGCAGCCATTTTAAATAAATGACTACATCTATATACCCATTATTACATTTACGCATCAACCGCCACATTAGAGCGAGGCACTTCATTGCTCGAATAAGCCTCGGCCAATTTTTGTTGCTGTGGATTACGTGATGCGATTTCGGATTGCGCTTGTAATTCCATCGCTTGCGCAGCGGCTGCAACTGAGCGGTCTTGCCCACTCGGATCGGCCGGCGCCAAGGCGGCAGCTTGAATAATCCGCGCCTTGCGAATAGTCTCCTCTGGCGATTTGCCGGGGCTCACATCAATACTCACCTCGCCACCGACGGCATATTGCTTACCATCCGGCCCCTTTTGCATGCTATAGCTCGCACCGCCTTTAGCCAAACCACCCGAAGCGGCTAAATGGGCTTGTTCATGCTGACGAACTTCTGCATCGCGAGCGGCAAGCTGGCGTACTTGTGCGACTTGCTCCTGACTCAGTGGTTTTCCTGTTGGATCAGTCATTCCAGCGCTTGACTTGCCTTCAGTGGCACTGAGCGACTTTATGCTTGAGCCTTGGGCTTTAGTGGCCAAGCAAGATGCGCACTGGCAATTGGGCCCACAAGCCGATGCCGTGTACGTACTGCTCGATGAAATTGCCCCTAGCCCGCCCACGATGCGCCCTCCTCAGCTATAAATTGATTATACGCCAAGCAAATTTAAATATCAGAACAAGGACTTAGCTGCCATCACACAAATTCACAGCGATAGAGTTAGTTAGTTCATTGTTGATTCAGACGCAGCATGGCAAACTGGAACGATCAAATTTATAGCGGCTAAACGCATGTCCAGACTAAATAAACTCATCCTAACTTTGCTGCTGATCAGTAGTTCATTGGCATGGGCCGCAAGCCCTTGGCGCGAAGGCCGCCATTATGGGCAAGGCGAAATCGTGACTTACCAAGGTCGCACCTACAAAGCACTGCAAAGCCACAATGCAGAACGCGGAGCGAATTGGAATCCAGAAGCGGCAGCCTCACTCTGGGCACCATTTGAAATGAAAAATCCAAGCTTTAGTTGGCAAGAAGGGAAACAGTATCGCCAAGGGCAAATTGTCGAATACCGAGGTCGTAGCTACCGTGTACGTCAAGCGCATAAATCAGAGCGTGGCGCAAACTGGAATCCTGAGGCAGCCCCTTCACTTTGGGAACCACTCGACAATATTCAATTACCCCGCTAATCAGTCGGCCACAGAAAAAGGGAAGCAAGCCTCCCTTTTTTCATTAATGCAGCTTGAGTGACGGTCGCGCGACGCGCCGCAACTTATCACCCACCCACAGCAATCCCGTTAAGATCCAGCCATGTACAGCAGCTTGGTGCATTCGATACAACGAGGCATAAATCAATTTTGCGCCACGCCCTTCTACATAATAATTGCGCTGCGGCCCCACAATCGCTGCCAAACTACCGACCGCCGTATGTTTACCCAGCGAGACCATCATGCCTTGCGGCTTGAATTGAAATGGCAGCACCTCAGTACCTTTGATTTGCTTTTCTAATGCGCTGGCCAACCATTCAGCTTGCTGATGCGCCACCTGCGCAGTGGCTGGCAATAAAATACCATCATCGTTTGGCGACAAAGCTGAGCAATCGCCAAGCGCATAAATGTGCTTATCCGTTAAGGTTTGCAAAGTGCTGGTGACTTCGATTTGATTTAAGCGATTGGTTCTTAAACCCAAAGTGCTGAGCCAATCCGCCGCCTTCACGCCGGCCACCCAAACTCGAATATCGCTTTCAATTTCACGGCCATCCGCCAACAGGAAACCAGACTCGGTGACCGCTGTGACGCGGCTATTGGTAGCCACTAAAATGCCGCGTTGCGCCAACGACTCAGTGGCATATTCGGATAATGACTCAGGAGCACCCGCCAAAATGCGCGGCATCCCTTCAATAATGGTGATTTCAAGCTGTGCCGGGCTCAACTCAGCGCCGTAAATATGCATTTCACGAATCGTGTGATCAATTTCTGCGGCTAATTCAACGCCAGTCGGCCCACCGCCGACAATCCCAATATTCAGTTTCTTCACCGCATTACCCGAAATACCTACGGCAAACGATAAAGCGAGAATTTTCTTGCGCAGTTTTTCTGCATCCACTGGATTATTCAAGAACATGCAATGCTCTTGTGCACCTTGCGTGCCAAAATCATTGGCAATCGCACCCAAGGCCAGCACCAAATGATCGTACGCAATTTCGCGCGGAGCAACGATTTCGACGCCTTGATCATCTTTCACGCCAGTAATCTGGATGACTTTTCGCTCCCGATCAATCCCGGCCATCCAACCAAATTCAAATTGATATTGATTGCGCCAAGCATGGCCAAAATAGTTCACTTCATCTTCACCCGTATTCAATGCACCGGTGGCCACTTCATGCAGCAAAGGCTTCCAAATATGGGTGGCAGAGCCATCTACCAGAATCACCTTCGCTTTTTTTGCTGCTCCTAAGGTCCGCCCCAATTTGGTAGCCAATTCCAAGCCGCCAGCTCCACCACCAACAACGACAATACGAGGGATTTTTGTATTCATAATGGCTTCTCCAAATGGGAAATGACGGGACGAAATCTCAAAAGGAGTATACCGTGCGCCATACAAAAATGTAGTATTAATACGTATTATTTGATTGATATTTAGAAATTTATGAAAGTCAGATGGGCATTGCACGCCATCAACATAATGCATAGTAAGTGGGTATATCTATAGCAGCTCTATTTATCAATGCATCATGACAAATACATACACATTACTATTGCGCAGGCAGCACACGCTCAAGCAATGACTTCACCATGGCTGGCTCAAAGGGCTTATCACAAATACCGGAAACACCCGCCTGCTCAACCGCCGCTAAACGACCGTAATCTTTTTCAGAAGACACCATCAAAATAGGAATATGGCTTTGCCAACTTTGTGTTCTGACGTACTCAACCAATTCTTTGCCATCCATCTCTGGCATGTTGTAGTCGGTAATCAATAGATCAAAAGTACTTTCTTCAAGCAGGACTTTTCCAGCATGGCCATTTTCAGCCTCAGTAATGTTGCGAATTCCCATATTTTCAAGCACTTTGCGCATGTAATTGCGCGCCGCGCGCGAATCATCGACCAGAAGAACACGTACCAATTCTAAATCGATCTCGTGCTGGTCTAAAGAATGATCGACCGATAAATAGTCCAGCGTCATCATCAAAGCATTGTTTAAATGGTCAGTAGAAAAAGGCTTGGGCAGAATGGCGCAAGCGCCAAGCTGACGCACGGGCTCAAGTACTTGCGGGCGAGTTTCACTTGAAATCAGAATAAATGCTAAGTCTTGTGTGGATTCTTCATTGCGCAATAGCGTCAATAACTCAATCCCACTCATGTCAGGCAAATACAGCGAACTGAGGACTAAGTTCGGCGATTTATCATCCAAAGGAATTAATAACTCCAAGGCTGCCTGCCCACTTTCTACCCGCTTAACATGGGTAATGCCTAACTCGGCCAAGCGACAAGCCATCACTTTGCTTTGCACCGCAGACGGCTCAATCAATAAAGTCCGCAAATCACTCGGTTCATAGAAAGAACTCATTATTTGCATCCTCGAAAAAATATCTCTTATTTATAGAGAATCAAACGGGATGCAGGCAAGAATTTGTATCGTTTAAGCTTTAATTTCAATATACGCTCGCCTCTACACCTCCGTATTCAATACCATCATCTATTCAAGAATATTGAACATCAGCGACAAGTCTTTGAGCTATCAAATCGCAATCCTATCGCTTAAACTCATTTGTAGTTATCAACCTGGAGTCTCAAATGATATTGAACAGCACCAAAGTTCTCGCGCTCTGCGGCAGTTTACGCGCTAAATCCAGCAATAAAGGCTTACTGCGTTACGCGCAAGCCAATGCGCCGGAAGGAATGAGTATCGAAATCGCCAACCTAGCTGACATTCCATTTTACAACTCAGACATCACTGACACGCCCGCCAGCGTAACAGCCCTACTTGCTCAATTTGCTGCTGCAGATGCCTTTATTTTTGCAGGCCCCGAATACAATTACTCAATCTCACCTGCTTTAAAAAACGCCATCGACTGGGCGTCTCGTGCGCCGAACAATGCGCTTTTGGGCGGTAAAGCAGCGGCTATTATGGGCGCCGGCGGCGGAATGGGCACTTCACGCGCGCAATACCATTTACGCCAAGTCTTCGTGTTTACCGATATTCATCCACTAAATAAACCCGAAGTATTTGCCAATGCGTTTTCCGGGCAGTTTGATGCCGATGGCAATCTGATTGACGAAAAAATACAAGAAAATGTAAAAGCACAACTGGCGGCTTTAGCTACTTGGTCGCAACAATTGCGTAAATGATCATTTAAATTTGATTCATAAAAAAAGCCGATCAAGCGATCGGCTTTTTTATGTATATTGATATAGCCATTATAAATAAAAGGCTGCACAGCAATACCTATCGATTACTTATCGCTCAATGCATCAACGCCTGGCAATGCTTTGCCTTCCAAGAATTCAAGCGAAGCGCCACCACCTGTTGAAACGTGACTTACTTGATCTTCTAAACCGGCTTTCTCAACTGCAGCAACTGAATCACCACCGCCAACAATCGTAATCGCGCCAGTCGCAGTCGCTTCAACCAGTGCGTGTGCAACGGCAAAAGTACCTTCTGCAGAAGCATCAATCTCAAACACACCCATCGGGCCATTCCACAACACCGTTTTTGCCGATTTGATGATCGCAGCATAAGTAGCACGACTTGCAGCACCAATATCAACGCCTTCTTGATCAGCAGGAATTGCGGTCGATTCAACTTGTACCAAACCATCCAAAGTGCGCGCATCAAAGTTCAGAGCACGAGTCACCATCGTATCAGTTGGCAGAACGAGTTTGTCACCCGCTTGCGCCATTAATTCACGCGCCAAATCAACTTTATCGTTTTCGCACAATGATTTACCGATCTCGTAGCCTTGGGCTTTGAGGAAAGTAAATGCCATACCGCCACCGATGATCAGTTTGTCTACTTTTGGTAGCAGAGCTTGAATCACATCGATTTTGCCAGAAATTTTCGAACCACCAATAATCGCCACCAAAGGACGAACTGGGTTGTTTACCGCTTCGCCCAAGAAATCGAGTTCTTTTTTCAGCAAGTAACCCGCAGCGCGTGGCAATTCAACGCCAACCATTGATGAATGTGCACGGTGTGCAGTACCAAACGCATCATTCACAAACACATCACCCAATTTGCTCAAGCTTGCGCGGAAAGCAGCAACTTTCGCAGGATCTGCTTTCACTGAATTGCCATCGGCGTCTTTGGCTTTGCCTTCTTCTTCAATGTGGAAACGCACGTTTTCCAACAACACAACTTTACCCGCAGGCAAGCTAGCGCAGGCTGCTTCAACTTCAGCACCCACGCAATCGCTCAAGAATTCAACAGGGCTACCGAGCAACTCAGTTAAGCGTGCAGCAACTGGTGCCAAGCTGTATTTCTCTACTTTCTGACCGTTTGGGCGACCCAAATGTGACATCAACACCACCGATGCACCTTGCGCTAAAGCATAACGAATTGTCGGCAATGCCGCGCGAATCCGTTTATCACTTTCAACCACGCCATTTTTAACGGGCACGTTAAAGTCAACGCGAATCAGAACACGTTTACCAGCAAGGTCGAGGTCTTCAATAAACAGCTTAGCCATGCGTTTTCTCCGTAAGGGGGAATGAATTTTGTATCAGCCTCTGATTGTAGCAAGAACCTCGGCGAAAAACGTTGTCGATTCTCAGTTTTTCTCTATTCAAACTGAACATACTACGTATTAATACTAGATAAATTATCAATATGGGCAGCAAGCGCCAACCAGAGGTAAATTGTCAGCGATAGAACACACGCAAAGCTTTATAATAGGCGCGCTTAAAAAGGAAACTATCATGCCAATGAAGAAATTTGAATTAGAAAAACGCAAAGCCGAAAAACTACATAACGACCTTGGTGCCGCTAATGCACCGGCCCGTTTTGGCCAAGCTGCCGGTACGGTGCTCGACAAAAAAGAACAACGTAAACTTGACCAAGCCAAAGGTCTGGTGCCTTTTGCCTGCAAACTCAACCAAGACCTTGTTAAACAATTGCATGACACCTGCGCAGCGCGCGATGTTTCTGTAAACGATCTTGTGGCTGAGCTGATTCAAGCCGGTCTGAACAAATAATGCAGCGCACCATCTTTGATACACCGATTATTCGCGATGTGATGCCCGGTGTATCGAAAATGCTGTTTAAGCTGATTGGTTGGAAGGTGGTGGGCGATTTTCCAGCAATCGACAAATACGTGTTGATTGCAGCCCCCCACACCAGCAACTGGGACTTTCCTATCGGCTTAGCGATTTGTTTTATTGGTGGCAAAAAAGTATTTTGGATGGGTAAACACACTTTGTTTACAGGCCCCTTAGGGCCACTCGCCCGCTGGCTAGGTGGCATTCCGGTTGATCGACGCAAATCGAACTCGCTGGTCGAACAAATGGCAGATGTTTACCGAAACAGCACGAAATTGATTGTCACGGTGCCGCCGGAAGGGACTCGAAAAAAAGTTGAGAAGTGGAAAACCGGATTTTATTACATTGCCTTGCAAGCCCAAGTGCCTATTGTACTTGGCTATCTGGACTTCAAGACTAAATCGGGCGGTTGCGGAAAAGTATTTTATCCAACAGGCAATATCGAATTAGACCTACAGGAAATTCAACAATTTTACCAAGGCATTCGCGGTAAAAACCCAGAAAATCAATAAAGCATTTCGTTTTATATCGACGCAAAAAAACCCAGCAAGCTGGGTTTTTTTCTACATCAACAGACCTAGCTAATAGAATTAAGCTGGTTGGATGTTAGAAGCTTGTTTGCCTTTAGGACCAGTAGTCACGTCAAACGAAACTTTTTGGCCTTCTGCTAGGGTTTTGAAACCTGCAGAATTGATTTGTGAGAAGTGAGCAAACAAATCTTCGCCGCCTTCATCAGGAGTGATGAAACCGAAACCTTTAGAATCGTTGAACCACTTAACTGTACCTTGAGCCATTTTGTATTTCCCTAAAATAAAATAAATTTAAAGCACGAAAATCAAGGGAAATGAAGCACTGCGGTACGGCAAGGCCACTACATCACACACATCCACTACTTGAAGATCCTGCAGCACGTATCTTGTCTGAGTGTGCCGCTGCTGGCAAGCTTTATTTATCATTTTCCGACAAAAAGAAGCTGATCGGCACTTTTCACACTCAAATCATCCCTGCATTAGGACTCATCCGCATTCGCGGCCAGCAACAAAGCCACGGCATGCTTCAGTTCAGCCACTTCAAGCTCTAACTGACTAACACGCTCAGCAAGCCCGCTAGCCGGTAATTCGCGCGATTCAAATTGAACTTCACCCGCTAATAGATGCGCCCAGCGACATTCCCGAGCTCCCGCTTGCTTAGGCAATTGCACGACTAGAGCGCCTATTTCACGCCCTGCTAGCTCATCCAAAAAACCCTCCACAGCTGAGATATCAGCAAAGCGATGCAAACGCTCACAATTGAGACGCAACTCACCCGCTGTTTGTGGGCCACGAAGCATCAGCACCGCTAGCAAGGCAACCGATTGACTTGGAATCTGTAATGCACGACCTAGCAAGTGCTCGTAGCGCGGAACGCGACTTCCACTGACTTCATTGACCATCTCCAAGCCACGCAATTCATCGATCACGGCAGCCACATCGCCCTCAGAGACATCCAGCACTGGATCACGACTGGATTTTTGATTGCAGCCTGTCACTAAGGCATTTAAAGTCAAAGGATAAGAATCCGGTACGGTACGCTGTTTTTCAATCAACACGCCCAACACACGCGTTTGCAACAGACTCAATGCAGTCCCTTCAAACATAACCATGACCTCTTAGCTAAAAAAAACACATTATCTTCGCTTCGACAAAAAAAACAAAAACTATAAACAAAGCATCTTGACCAATTCGGAGTGGCACCATGCTTAAAGTCTCAATGCAATCCATCGCCGCCCTTGCATTTTGGAGTTGCAGTACATGCTATGCCGCACTAAATCCACAAATAGGCCAGTGGGAAAGTACCAGCGAAATACCTGCTGAGCAAAAAGCGATGTTCCAAAACATGCCGCCTGAGGCACTTCAACAGATGCAAAAATCAGGTATGAAAGTCGATCCAAAAGCTGGCTCGATGACGAGCACTTTTTGCATTAAAGAAGAACAACTCGCCGATTGGCATCAAATGGGGCAAAAACCACAACAAAACTGTGAAAAGCCACAAATTAGTGACAGTGGCAATGTCGTCAAAATGAATATGGTTTGTAAAAAGCCCCATGCGAGTAAGATGCAAAGCATCATCACGTTCAATTCTGCGCGTGATGCTTATCAATTTGAGCACCATATCCAATCAGAAAATCACGCAATGACGATGCGCGGCAGAGCGAAACGGATTGGGAATTGCAAATAAGAAGGTCGCCCCAGTATGCCGGATACGAACGAGCTAGAAAATCCACAAGTTATCGACTGGAATGCGTTTACCGATTTTCGTGATGGTCTCGTGGATACCGCACCGAAAATTGAGACCCTGCTTGCCGAACTCAAGCAAGCACCACAAGACTTGAGTCGTATCACGCTATTATTTCGCTTATTTCATAATATCAAGGGCGATGCAGGATTATGCCGCCTACCCTTTGTAATTCCATTGGTTCACGGCGTAGAAACGCTGCTGGGGCGAATGCGGGCGGGTGAATTGCCATTTAGTGATTTACTGGCTGAAGTGATTCTACTCACGCTAGATCGACTCGAACAAACGATCGAGCTATTAAGCGAAAAAGAATCCGCTGCGGCGTTGGCCCTACCGGCTTTAGCACTAGGCCTTGAAGGTATATCTCAGCAGCCATTAGAAAATATGGATGCTAGCGCAATACGTCTAATTGAAGCAGTAACCGGTTTTCGACCTGGTCTTAGTGTTTTGCCGCAACGGGATGCCAGCCATGCGAAACGCAATATGGCCGAGCGGCATGAAGACCTCAACTTCTTTCATCAATTGGCCTTACAGCTCGAAGCACGCTCACCTTTGTTTCAAGGCCGTACCGCACGAAATTTAGAACTGGCTTTAGAAACTAATAAAGAAGCCGGCAACCGAGTCAACCCCGTCCAGCTTGAAGCGGCGGTTTATCTCCACGATTTGGGGATGATGTTTTTACCTGAGTCATCTTGGCTGCAAGTTGAACAACTGAGTGAGAGTGCGCGCGAAAAACTTAATCAACATCCGCAATGGGGGGCAGGGCTAGCCGCGCGAATGGTGGGCTGGCAAGAGGCGGCGCAGATGGTGATGCAACATCACGAAAAACCCAATGGCAGCGGCTACCCCAATCAACTACAGCACGCTGAGATCGTCGATGGCGCCAAGATTTTGGCGATTATTGATGCATTTGATGCGATTTTATTAAAGCATAGTCACCGTGGGCAGCAGCGTTCTATTTTGCGAGCAATTGCAGAAATCAACGCCTCTGACCGCCAGTTTGCCGCCGAATGGATTGCACCGTTTAATCGCGTGATTCGTGCAATGCTGGAGAACAAATAACACTAATCAAGCGCCTGCAATTGCTTCAAGCGACCACTTGCGGTCAATTTAGCTAAACCTTGATTAAATTGCGCAACTCGTGTGATGCAGTTGGGATTTTTGATAGCGCAAACGAAATGCAATTCACCCGCAGCCACCTCTGTGTCGTGCAGCAACACAAAATCCGCTCTTTCTTTCACATTAAAATTCTGCTCAATCAAAGCCGCCGCCACTCGCGAGTCCATTAATACAAAATCAACTCGATCATGCAGCAAAGCTTTTAAACTCACGACATCACTATATGAAGACACCGTTTTGAGCTTGGCTTTGTACTGCTCAAACGTTTCGCCATAGCTATAGGCCTGCGTTATGCCTAATCGATAACTTTTCAAGTCACCCCAATTTTGCCAAGAAAAATTTTTATGCTTTTGCGTACTAATCAAAATCGATCGGCTACGCAACATGGAATCTGAATACAACCAACGCGTTAATCGATCGGTGGTTTTGATATAGCCGAAAGAATAGTAATTTTGCGAATCGAGACCATTTTCAACTCGTTTCCACGGCTCAAATTGAAATTTGGCCTCCACGCCAACTTGCGCGAAGGCCTCTTGCATAATCTGACTTAAGTCACCGTAACCCGGTGGCGTATTTTCGATATAGGGCGACCAATCGCCAACGGTCAATCTGATGGTGTCAGCGGCATAGTTTGAAGAAAGCAAGCCAAACAAGCCGAAGCCCATGACGATTTTTAAGACACGATTGCGCATAGCCCTCTCCGTACTACAGGACAAAACCTATATGTATTGCCATATAGACATTAATTAAATTGGCTTATATGACAATACCTACAAAATCAAAAACGTTCATTACCCTGCAAAAAACGCCAATTACTTTCTGGCAAGCTAGAAAGCGCAATTCGACCAATCCGAATCCGCTTACATGAGCGTAGTTTAATTTCGACTAACTCGCACAAGGCCGGTAAAAATTCTGGCGCGCCAGCGCGAAGTACCACACGCAATTGCTGATCGCTTTGCCGTGTAATTTTGTAGGGCTTCAGTGGCACACCATCAAATTTGGTGCGACTATTCATTTGCTTGAGCGCATCTGCACTCAGTTCGCCATCAAACCAGAGCAAAAACTCTTGCTCGTGCTCTGTTGCCAAGGCCCTTGCCAAACGACCATCTTGCGTTAACACCAATAAACCTGTTGCTTCCGTATCTAAACCACAAGGCGCTTGAAAATGCGGTAGATGTTTTTTAAGGAGTACAAACCCCGTTTTATCTTGCGCATCACGATGCTCGTTATTGAGTAATTCAAGCCAAGATTGGCCTTCAGCCTCAGGCCAAGCAGCATATCCTGCGGGCTTGTTCAGGATTAAAGTCACGCGGTCTGGCTGCTTATGTATCGACATCGTTGCAGCTGCAACGGCTATTTTTTGCTCTGTCGTCACACGGCTACCCAGTTGATCAACCACTTGACCATCGACAGTCACGCGGCCCAGTTCAATCAATTCATCAGCCTCACGGCGCGAACACAAGCCCAGCTCGACCATACGTTTAGAAAGACGAATTAGCTCTTGCGTCATCGGGAACATCCTTTTTTAAAAAACCAGTGTAGTCGTCATTTTTCTTGCTTACGACTCTTCAAGCTCGTATCAAACGACCAACGTTAAAAATCAATTGGCTAACCAACAAAAAACCGGCCCGCAGGCCGGTTTTAATTCATTCAAAGCATTCAACTCTTAGCGAGACGCAGAACCAACTTGTACGATGCGCATCGTGTTAGCGCCAGAACCGACAGCCGCTTTATGCACACCCAAGGTCACAACCAGTTTATCGCCCGGCACAACGACACCCGCGCGCAATAATTCCAGTTGGGCAAAAGCCAACTGTTCTTCACGATCTGAGCCTACTTTAGGGTCGATCATAATTGGGCGAACGTGACGGAACAAGGCCAGTTTGCGATACGTATTGAGTTCTTGAGTAAAGACATAAATTGGCACACCGGTGTTATAGCGTGACAACCACAATGCCGAAGCGCCTGAATGCGAAATACAAACAATCGCTTTGATCGGCAATTTGCTAGCGGCATACAAAGCCGACATCGCAACGGCTTCGTCGATTTTTGCAAATTCAGTCACTTTATCAAATTCGGCTTCAACCTTGCTTTCACCCGAACGCTCTGCTTCCAAGCACGTACGCGCCATTGCTTGAACGGCTTCAAGTGGATATTTACCCGCTGCAGATTCGGCTGACAGCATCACCGCATCAGTACCATCCAATACCGCATTGGCGCAATCAGACACTTCAGCGCGAGTTGGCACAGGGCTTTCGATCATTGATTCCATCATTTGCGTCGCAGTGATGGTCAATTTGTGCATTTTACGTGCCATTTTGATCATGCGTTTTTGCAATGCAGGGACTGTGGCATCACCCACTTCAACGGCCAAATCACCACGAGCAACCATGATGCCTTCTGAAGCAGCAAGGATTTCTTCCAGATTAGTGATCGCTTCAGTGCGTTCGATTTTGGCAATCAAACCACCATGGCCGCCTGCAGCGCGCAATAAAGTGCGTGCCATATACATATCAGCAGCCGATTTTGGGAACGACACAGCGATGTAATCCGCTTGCAAAGCCGCAGCTGTTTTAATGTCTTCCATGTCTTTGGCAGTCAACGCTGGTGCAGTCAAACCACCGCCCTTACGATTGATACCTTTGTTGTTCGACAGTACGCCGCCCATCGTCACAGTCGTGAACACTTTCGCACCGACCACAGAATCAACGATCAATTGGATTTTGCCGTCATCGAGCAACAACTCAACACCTGGCTCAACGTCGTTTGGCAATTCTTTGTAATCCAGACCCACTGTGTCTTGGTTGCCCAATTCGCATTCAGCATCCAAAATAAATTTGGCGCCTTTTTTCAATTCGATTTTGTTTTTTTCAAACTTGCCAACACGGATTTTAGGACCTTGCAAGTCAGCCAAAACCGCAACCGATTTACCTAATTTTGCCGCGATAGAGCGAACTAAAGCCGCGCGATCAGTATGATCTTGCGCCGTACCATGCGAGAAGTTCAAACGCACAGTATTCACTCCGGCAACAATTAGACTTTCCAGCACCGCTGGATCATTCGACGCTGGGCCGAGGGTTGCTACAATTTTTGTACCGCATTGCATACTTTAAATCTCCAATGAAAGGCAAAAAAAACTTGTGCCAACAATACGCGGATCAAGTCCGCTTTAACATGATAAAAAACAGTAAATCCTGAAAAGAAATTATTTATTTTGCAACGGTTCGTTGCACTATCGGGCAAAGCCTAGCTAAGGCTAAAAATACACTACCCACGTATTAACATATGCGCATTACAGTTATATGGCCGCAATGATATACCCCTAATGGTTTTCAAACTACTAGCGGCTATTTTTTTGCACCCGCGCTACTTGCTCGTTTGGCGGTAGTTTTCTCAGCCGACTGATAGGCCAGGTAAAAACGATTCACCGTTGAAACATAGTCCACCATGCCTTTACTGACATGATTTAATGCGACTTTTTCTACATTGCCAACCCATACATTGGGATCTAAGCCTTGTGACTTGGTGCGGCTACGAATCTGCTGCAAACGCCCTTCACCCGCGTTATACGCTGCGATCATAAAATAAAGTTGATTGTCCTCAGTAATGCCTTGCTGGCTATACATCTTTCTGAGGTGCGCTAAATATTTGGCTGCAGCAGTGATATTTCCTTCATTGCCGTGTGGATCGCTCACCCCCATTGCACGGGCGGTCGATGGATTGACTTGCATCACACCGGTTGGGCCATTTTTGCGAATCACCGGGTTCAATTTAGATTCTTTTTGCCCAATCGCTGCCAGCAGCATCCAATCTAAATTATTTGCCGCTGCGATCGATTGAAACATGGGCATAAAAAAGCCCAATTTATCCAATGGTGCTATCGCCTCCGAGCGCGCCGCCTTGGCATCTTGTGGTAAGTAACGCTGCGTCAAACTGGTCGCTTTTTCTATCGGCATTTTCTTACTGACGATGTAGCGATTCATTAATTCGAGTAATGCCCCATCCGCAGGACGTACCGCCCAAGTAAGAGGGACTTTCTCATTCAAACACGCACCTATCTGTAGTGATTTAAAGCGAGGAGCCCATAAATTCAGAATGGTTTTACTCGCCAAGGTGTAATTAGCTTGACCAGCATTGATTTCAGCTAACTGTGTTTCAACCGCACTACCTAGAGCAGGATCATCCAGAGTCACTTTCAAATCAGGATGTGCATCCAGTAAACGTCGGCCCATACTCGCAGAGTTGAGCAATAAAGGCTGTTCAGCCAAATCTTCTAAGCGGCGAATCGCGCTGTCTTTTGGGCCCACTAAACACCATTGATCCATTGCATAAGGCTCGGAAAATGACACGATAGACCGAGCACCTTCGGTCAAAGGAATCAGGCCAGCAGCAATATCGCCTTTGCCCGCGAGCAAGGCTGGAATCAACTCCCCCGACTCAATCGGGATAAATTGCAGACGAACTGGTGGCAAGCCCTTCGCCCGGTTTCGATTGAGTTCCGCCTCAAACCCGCTCAGTAAAGCGTATTCCAAACCATGCGGACGACCATCTTTTAAGAAATAAGTCGACGCACCTAAACCCACCAATACGCGAATGCGATTGGGTGGATTGTCCACATCAAACTCACCCGATTCGGCCAAAGCGCTGCTGGCTTTTAGCACAGGATGAGTGCTTTTTGCTTGTGCGGCATCGACTTTGACTGGTTTAGGTGTCGGTTTTTTTGCCCAAGAAAACGCTGAAATACACGCAAAAATAAGGCACAGGGCGATCTGTTTCATCCTGCGGCTCCAAATGAGATTGTCATGATTCTAATCGCTAACGTGCTGAATCCCCAACACACCCGTATAATCGCGGCTTAAATTGCAAATTAAAGAGTCTGCTATGCCTTTGTTACTGGTTGAAAATGCCCACCTCGCCTTTGGTCACTGGCCGCTACTCGATGGCGCAGCCCTCGTTTTAGAGCCTGGCGAACGCGTGGGTTTGATTGGTCGCAATGGCGCAGGAAAGTCGTCTTTACTCAAAGCGATTGCAGGCGTGCAAAAACTTGATGAAGGCACGATTCGCTTTGTAGACAACGCCAAAATGGCCTTTGTTCCGCAAGAGCCGATGCTCAATCCTGAGCACACTGTATTTGAAGCTGTGGCAGAAGGTCTTGGTAATATTCGCCAAATTTTGATTGATTACCACAATGCGCTAGATCACCTCGACGACACGCAAGAAAGCCTTGATCGACTGACCGACATCCAGCATGAACTAGAAAGCCAAGACGGCTGGCGACTCGACTCTTTGATTTCAACGACGATGTCACAACTCAATTTGCCACCAGAGACTTTGGTCTCAGCTTTATCGGGCGGCTGGAAAAAAAGGGTCGCAATTGCGCGTGCTTTAGTCACAGAACCACAAGTACTATTACTCGATGAGCCAACCAATCACTTGGACGTGAGCGCGATTGAATGGTTAGAAACGATGCTCAAAGGTTTTGGCGGTAGTGTCTTATTCATTACCCATGACCGTCGTTTCCTCGATAACGTGAGCAATCGAATTATTGAGCTTGATCGTGGCAATATCACCAGTTTCCCTGGCAACTTTGCCGCTTATGAGGCGAAAAAAGAAGAGTTGATCGCCCAAGAAGAAGTCAACAACAAGAAATTCGACAAAGACCTCGCCGCAGAAGAAGTCTGGATTCGACAAGGCGTGAAAGCGCGCCGTACCCGTAATGAAGGCCGTGTTCGCCGCCTGGAACAACTACGCCGCGAACGTTCAGAGCGTCGTGAACGCCTCGGCAAAGTAGAGTTCCAAGTTGAAGCCGGTGATCGCAGCGGTAAAATTGTTGCCGAACTGGAAAACGTCAGCAAAGCCTACGGTGATAAAGTGCTGATCAAAGACTTTAGCACCCGCATTTTACGTGGCGACAAGATTGGTTTGATTGGCCCGAACGGAGCAGGTAAAACCACGCTTCTCAAAATGATTCTAGGAGAACTCGAGCCTGATTCTGGCTCAGTTAAAGCCGGTACAAAGATTCAAGTCGCCTATTTTGACCAATTCCGCGAACAACTAGATGACGAAAAATCTGTCGCCGATTCAGTCAGCCAAGGTGATGACTTCGTCGAGATCGGCGGTCAGCGTAAACACATCATGGGTTATTTGGAACAATTCCTGTTCCCTGCCGAACGTGCTCGCAGCCCCGTTAAGTCATTATCCGGTGGTGAACGCAATCGTTTATTACTTGCGCGTTTGTTCACACGCCCAGCGAATGTTTTGGTGCTCGACGAGCCGACCAATGACTTGGACATTGATACCCTAGAATTGCTTGAGCAATTGCTCGACGAATATCCAGGCACCGTTTTCTTGGTGAGCCATGACCGAGCGTTCTTGGATAATGTGGTGACACAAACCATCGTGTTTGAACCCAACGGCGAAATCATCGAAAATGTTGGCGGTTATCAAGATTGGATCGATGCCAAAGCACGTATGCTGGCTACGCGAACAGAACCAAACAAAGTCATCAGTTCGAAAGACAGCAAACCCGCTGAACGCGTAAAAACGCAAAAGGCCAAACTCAGTTTTAATGAATCACGTGAGTTAGAAAACTTGCCCAAGGAAATCGCGCAACTGGAGAACGAACAAGCAGAATTACAACAATCTTTGCTTGATCCATCGATTTATCGTGATTCTGCTGATAAAGCCAAAGCAATGCAGGCTAGAATCGATGAAATTGATGCGTTGACCATCGTAAAAATGGAACGCTGGGAAGAATTAGAGGCCAAATAAACAGCATGCTGAAGTTGTTACGCCCACAAAAATTAGAAAAGAAAGCCAATCACAATACACTTCGAGTATTGCGTATTGGCTTGCTAGCTTTCTATGGCGTAACCGTGCTACTGGTTTTATTGACCTTAACGTGGATTACGATTCGCGACTACCATCAAACTATGCAAGAGGCAGAAAAATACAATCTGTCTCTCGCTCGTTCTTTAGATGAAAATGCCACTCGCGCTTATGTTTCAACCGAGCAAGCGATGCAGAACATCATCGAGGACATCGAGCGTCAAGGTGGCGTAGAAAAGTCTGATGAATATGTCATGCACTTATTACTGAAAGATAAGGTGCGCTTGACCCCCCAAATTCGCGGCATTATTACAATTGCTCCTGATGGCGTACTTCACAGCCACGGACTTGAGTACCCAGTTCGAAAGGTTACACTATCTGATCGGAGCTACTTTAGCTATCACCGCGATTTTGATTCAAATAGGCAATACATCAATGAACCCATCCTGTCGCGCACAGATGGAAAATGGCTACTCCCCATCACACGTCGTATCAATTTACCCAATGGTGAATTTGGTGGCGTGGTGCTTTCAGGCATGGAACCCGCTTACTTCCTAAAGTTTTATGACTCGCTACAACTCCCTAAAGGGATGCAAATTGAATTGTTGCGCAGTGATGGCATTATACTGGTCAACTATCCATTTAATGAAAGTAAGCTTGGCCTCAACATAAGAAACAATGACTCTCTATTTTTTGAACAACTGCGCCTAAAGCGAAGCAGCACTTTTATTCAGAACGAGAATGGTGAAAAGCTGGTCACGTTTATTGTCAACCAAAGTGACAACCCACTAATTATTCGCCTATCGTACGATGTCGATTCGATTCTGGCCTCGTTCAAATCACAAACACATATACGAATCGCGCTGGCCACCGCGCTCATGTTGGTAATTTCAATTTTGACGTACATTCTAATGCGCCAAATCCGCCGCGCAGAAGAGACGGAAGCTCGCTTACATTTGACTCAATTTACAGTTGATGAATCACCTGATCTCACTTTATGGTGCAATGAATTAGGAAAAATAATTTACGTCAATAAAAGCATGGTAAAACAATCTGCTTATGAAGCAGATGAAATCGACCAGCTGAATTTTACGGATTTGTTTACTGAAACTTCGCAAGAAGAATGGCAAAAACTCTTATTACAGTTGCAAGAAAACAAACCGATTAGCTTTGAAGGGCTGCTTAAAAACGCCTTAGGCAAAATAACACCAATCGAAGTTTCATTGTCGCGTATTCAATTTCAAAATCAATTTTATATCTGCTGTACTGCGCGCGATATTTCAGCACGTCGAGAAGCTGAGCAAGAATTACGCCGTCATCGCGACCATTTGCAAGAGATGGTCATGGAGCGCACCGCCGAAATTCGCACGGTGCTGGATGCCAGCCCGCTAGCGATTATGCTCTCAATGCGCGGAGTTATTCGACTGGTTAACCCTGCGTTTGAGCTACTATTTACTTACGCCGCCAGCGATATTATTGGCCTACCGACCCATCATATTTTTTCTTCGACAGAGCGCTTTAGCGAAACAAGCCAAGTGATTTGGAGCAAAATTGCCAGCGGCGGTGTTTATCGTGGTGAAGCCGAGCTCTATCGCCGTGATCATTCGCCATTTTGGGCGATGATCTATGCGAAAGCTTTAGTTCCTGGTGATATGTCAAAAGGTCTCATTGCCGTCATTGAAGACATCACCTCACAACGAATTGCAGCGCAAGCCCTTCGCCAATCTGAACGACTGAACCGCACCATTATTGACCAAACCGCCGATGGCTTTTTGCTGGTTGATGCGGGGCTACGCATCTGTGATGTGAATCGATCGTTTACCCGACTACTTGGTTTTACCCGCGAAAATCTGATTGGTCGACGACCAGAAGAATTGTGGCCAGATAATTCAAGCTGTATTTTCCCAAGCAATTTATCTGAATTGATAAATAAGCCACAAGCGCCGATTGATTTAGAACTTAGTAATGCAGAAGGCAAAACTCACCCATTCTTGGTCAATAGTGGCATCGTTTTGGATGATCAAAATTCAATTGAGTATGCCTACGCCTTCTTTACCGATATTACAGTGCTCAAAAAAATTGAAACTCATTTAGTTGAAGCCAAAGAAGCTGCCGAAAGTGCCAATTATGCGAAGTCTTCATTCTTGGCCAATATGTCACATGAATTACGCACGCCAATGCATGCCATATTGTCATTCTCTGAGATGGGCTTAGGAAAAACTCAAAATCAAGATGCGCCAGAAAATGTAAATTTGTATCGCTATTACGAGCGTATTAATGCCTCAGGAAAACGCTTATTAGTATTACTGAATGATTTGCTAGATATGTCGCGCCTTGAAGCCAATAAAATGACTTATGATAAAGCCAACTATAGCTTGCAACTGGTGGCTCGCTTAGCTTCTAATGAAATCAGTTCATTAATTAACAGCAAGCAATTGCAATTAAATATTCAAGAGCCCGAATTCGAAGCGACCGCCAGTTTTGACAAAGCACGTTTGACGCAAGTTTTGGTTAATTTACTCTCCAATGCGATCAAATTTAGCCCAGTTGGTAGCCTGATTGATATTCACTTCATCGACAATGCGATCCTTACCGATGGTCAAACTGCGATTGGTGTTAGCGTTCGTGATTATGGCCCTGGCATCCCTGATGAAGAACTCGAATACATTTTTGATAAGTTTATTCAAAGCACCCGCATCCGTAATGGCGGTGGTACAGGGCTCGGGCTTGCGATTAGCCGTCAAATTATTAACGATCATCAAGGGCAAATTGTCGCGGCAAATCATCCTGATGGCGGCGCAATCTTTACTGTTTTACTCCCCACTGCAGGTAGTCAAAACGAAGAATCTTGAACGCGCCTAAGCCTAGTCGCTATACCCGTTAAGTAGTTAGAAATATCGGTAAGGCGTTTATGGTTTTGCTTCGGGGCACAATCGCGTACAATTGCGCGTTTTTCCCCTTTGACATCAATACCATGCCGGATATCATCAGTGAAGTGGCGCGCCGCCGTACTTTCGCCATCGTCTCCCACCCTGACGCGGGTAAAACGACGCTGACTGAAAAATTGCTCTATTTTTCAGGCACGATTCAAAACGCTGGTACGGTCAAAGGAAAGAAAGGCGGTAAATTTGCTACGTCCGACTGGATGGACATTGAAAAGCAACGGGGTATCTCGGTTGCGTCATCGGTCATGCAGTTCGATTACCGCGATCACGTCGTAAACTTGCTCGACACACCAGGTCACCAAGACTTCTCGGAAGACACCTACCGCGTTTTGACGGCAGTGGATTCAGCCTTGATGGTGATTGATGCCGCCAAGGGTGTGGAAGCGCAAACGATCAAACTATTGAACGTCTGCCGCATGCGCCACACACCAATCATTACGTTCATGAATAAGTACGACCGTGAAGTGCGTGATTCATTGGAATTGCTCGACGAAGTCGAAAGCGTGCTCGAAATCCGCTGCGCACCGATTACGTGGCCAGTCGGCATGGGTAAAACCTTCCGTGGTGTGTATCACATCCTCAAGGATGAAGTGATTATCTTCACGCCGGGCAAAGGTCCACTCGATGAAGTTGAAATCATTAAAGGCATCGATAATCCACGTCTGGATGAATTGTTCCCACTCGAAATCGACCAAACACGCATGGAACTGGAATTGGTTCGCGGTGCTTCGCATCCTTTCGTACTCGAAGAATTCCTAGATGGCACCTTAACTCCGGTCTTCTTTGGATCAGCGATTAATAACTTCGGTATTCGTGAAATCTTGAATGCGCTCGTTGATTGGGCACCACAACCATCAGACAGCGCAGCAGTACAACGCGCCGTGTCACCGACTGAAGAAAAATTCTCAGCTTTCGTGTTCAAGATTCAAGCCAATATGGACCCAAAGCACCGCGACCGCATTGCGTTCTTGCGCGTTTGCTCGGGTGAATTTACCCGTGGTATGAAATTCAAGCATTTGCGCCTCAACCGTGAAATTGCCGCAAATTCGGTGGTGACGTTTATGGCACAGGGTCGTGAACAAGTCGAAGAAGCCTACGCCGGCGACATTATCGGCTTGCCGAATCACGGCAATATCCAAATTGGCGATAGTTTCAGTGAAGGTGAATTGCTTTCGTTCACCGGCATTCCCTACTTTGCGCCAGAAATGTTCCGCATCGTCCGCATCAAAAATCCGCTGAAAATCAAGCAATTGCAAAAAGGGTTGCAACAGCTCGGTGAAGAAGGCGCGGTGCAGGTCTTCAAACCACTCAACGGTGGCGATTTGATTTTGGGTGCCGTAGGGGTATTGCAGTTTGAAGTAGTGGCATCAAGGCTTCTAAACGAATACGGTGTGGAAGCGATGTTTGAATCGACCACGATTTACACTGCTCGCTGGGTCTCTTGTGATGACGCGAAAAAACTCGCCGATTTTGAGCGAACCCTGACCAATAATCTGGGCCGTGATGCAGCCAATAGCTTGGCCTACTTGGCGACCAGCCGTGTGAATCTCGATTTGACGATGGAACGTTGGCCCGAATTACGTTTCCACGCCACGCGTGAACACGCTGTAACTCTCTAAGAGGTATATACATAGATACAGCGCTAAAGATGCGCTGTATCTATATACCTGTTAGCCACAAGAATTTCCTCTTCAAGAAATCGCTGTATTCTCCAAGTTTCAATCCAGTCTGTTCCAACAATCATGGCGCGTTCGCCATTTTCTGCTGCGCTGGCCGAGCGAGCAGGTAAAATAAACTTTATCCACTTTCATCATTGATCCCTTTATGCGCCGCATCTTAATGTGTTGGTTACTTTTATTGTGTAGCAATCCATTTGCCGCACCAATGGATTTGCTGTTGGGCAAAACAGCCAGCGCTCCAGCTAGTGCCGCAGCACCGATTGCCACCAACACGGAATTAGCACGGTTAAATCAACGGCTTGAGCTGGCTCAAGCGCAATTAAACAGCCTAGATAGCAATCTCAACGCAGCGGATCGAGAAAGTAAGCGATTTTGGCTCACACTCGAAATTTATGCGTTTCAACAACACATCGCCGCTCTGACCGGATTAGACGCACTACAAAACCAAGAGCAGCGCCAATTTTCAAGCGACATTGAAAGCAATATGTCCAGCCGTGTCCAACTCCAACAAGAACGGCAATTAATCGAGCAAGAAATTAATGTCCTGACTAGCAGCCTCAAGGTGCAAGAAACCTATTTGAATACAATCCACGATGAGCTAGAGCAAGCACAAGCAGAGCTGCGTTTAAACCAGGGTCAATTTGAAAAAACCGCGCCATTAAGTAGTCAACGCAGTCAAATGGCAAACAAAATAGCGCTCTCACAACGTAAAGTAGATACATGGCTAGCCACTTTAGCCAGTATCAACGCCCGCCAGCAATTTAGCCGTGCACGTTTACAAGATCGGCGCGAACTCGTACTAGCGATCAATGCGCGCATCGGCAATGACAGCAATCAACTGCAAGCTGAAGTGCTGGATGCCAATCTACAAACCATTCAAAAACAACAAGCATCTTATCGGCAGTTACAACATGAGCAATTGGCTAGTGAACAAGAGTTGCGTCGGAATTTAGCCGAGCTAAAACAGCAAGGCGAAGCGCTACAAGCTAAATTGGACGACCCAAAAACAAAGCACAAAGAGCAGTTGCAAGCACAAGCGAAAGCAATTGAAATTCAAGAATCCGTGCTATTGCAACAACTAGAAACCCTTGCGATACATACGGGTTTGTTAACCGATTTAATGATGGCCAATACCTTGGAAGGAAACTTCTGGCAACGCCGTCAGGCACTCGTTAAAAATGGCTCACAAAGTGACATTCAAGCGCTCAATGAAACGGTGCAATCATGGCTAGTCACCTTGCGCGACATGCTCAATGCAGCACAAAAGTCCGCCAGCATTGCCCAAGATCAGCTCGACCAACTCAGAAACACACCCAATGCATCGCCAGAATTAATCCAAGCGTGGCAAGAACGTGAGCTAATCTATCGGAATGCCAGCACTGACTTGCGCCATTCCTATGAGAAATTTGATCGCTGGATCAATAGCTCCTCGCTAAAAGATAAAACGCTCGCCATGCGGACTGATTTTTGGCAGGAAAAAATGCACAGCAAGTTAGTAGCAATTTGGAACTACGAATTATTCAGTGTGAATGATTCAGTCCAAGTCGATGGACAAAATATCTCCCTGTCGCGGGGCGTTACCGTTGGCAAAATGAGTATTGCGCTCTTACTCATTACCGTTGGCTTCGCCCTCTGTATTTTGGGTAGCAATCTCATTGAGCGACTGATACTCCGATATACCCAATGGGCTGAAATTTCCGTTCGCATCGCCAAGCGCTGGCTGCTATCGGTCGCCTTTATTATCTTATTGATCAATTCTTTATTGATCGTGCAAATTCCTCTAGCTGCTTTTGCATTTTTAGGCGGTGCGATTGCGATTGGTTTGGGTTTTGGCATGCAAACGCTGCTCAAAAACTTGATTAGTGGTTTGATGATGCTGCTTGAGCGCCCATTTCGCCCAGGCGACACCATTGAAGTGGCTGGGATTCGTGGCACGATTGTCGATATGAACGTCCGCGCCGCAGTCGTCCGTGATGTCAATGGCATCGATACCTTGGTACCCAACAGCACTTTTCTAGAGCAAAATGTCACCAATTGGAGCTATACCACCAGCATCATTCGCCAAGGCTTTCGAGTCGGTGTTGCTTACGGTAGCGATCTACGTCTGGTTGCCAAATTATTAGAAGAGGAAGTGAGGCGTCATGGCCAAATTGTGGCCGATAAAGACCCAGAGATATTATTGGAAGACTTTGCCGCTGATGCACTCGCCTTCGGCGTGTATTACTGGATCGATATCGGCGCGGGCATCATGGGTCGCCAAGTAGCCAGCGATTTACGCTTTATGATTGAAGCGAGTTTCCGCAAAAACGATATATGTATTGCCTTCCCACAGCGGGATGTTCATTTGGATATAGCAGGCCCACTGCGCGTGCAACTTGAAACACCGCAGCATAATAACCACACGCCTTCTAAACCTACAGGTCACACCGATGCAAAATAAATCTTTTCCAATCATCGAATGGACGCCCGATGAAGCTACTGTTTTTCAGCGTCTCACTCAACATCGACAATCCACCAGCGTCGAACTCATTAAACACTGCGGCATTCAAAATCCGCACGGTTTGATTGAAGCGATGAATCAAAAATTAGCGGGGAGCGAGTGGCAAATTTTTTGCAGCGTGATGCGAACTGCTGATCCTAAAAAAATCCCAGTTGGCTATTATCGACTGCTGCGCAAGCCACTCACCGTCTAATATTTGATTCAATTCAAATGACTGCCGTACATATTTACCTAGTTGGTATTGATTTTGCTTGCTAATTTAAATGAGGTCTTCATTTAAGTATTAATGACAAGGAGTGCATCATGGACATTTCAGCCAAATCAATTGCGGGGCAAATCGCCCGCATGAAAACCGATGCACTCAGTCCTCTGCTCAATCCGAATTCAAATGATAGCTTTGACATTGCTCAGCTCGCCAATGGTTACATCACCAGCCAACAAGGCATTCAGCAGAGCAGCGGTATCCAGGCGCTAGCGGGAGTTTCAGCAGTAGGCCGTAATATGGCATTGCCCGATCCCGAATCGGCCTACAAAATGATGACCGAGATTAACTATCGCTCAGTGCAATACCAAGCACAGCACGCTACACTGGCGGATATGCAATCGGGTGTTACACAACTGGGGCAAGCCGCAGCTAAACTTGATAGCATCAGCCCAGAAAGCAGCTTTTCGGCAGTAAGATCTCAATTACAAAGCTTTGCTGACCAATACAATAGTTGGCGGCGCGAGTTTGATACCGATAGCCAAGATCCCGAATTACTCGGCAATACCCAAGCAGCTCAAGCGGCCCGCCATGCGCTGCAATCCAGTATCAGTAGCCCATTTCATGGTGCACTGAACGGCCTTCAAGGCTTATCAGCGCTGGGTTTAGAAATAGATCCAGTAAGCAAAATGGCCAAACTTGATGTTGCGGCTTTTGAAAACATTTGGAACAAACAGCCTGCTGATGCAACAGCAGCCATCCAAGATTTCAGTAAAAATTTCACCGAAGCGGCAAACTTGCTCACTGCCAACGGCAATTTCTTCCAAAAACAATTTGGCAATTTAGATCGTGCGATTGATTATATTCAAAGCAATCAAACTGCACTGCAAAATGAATTTGGCTTAGGCGACCCACCCAAATTGTCACAACGACTCGCGCTAGCAGTAGCGGAATATCAAAGAAACCAAGGCATGGCTAATTAATCAGCAAGGTATTGCTCAGTAGGCCATATTAAATGATACTTATAGCTACATACATATCAATATTATTTATGACTAGGGTTAATCCTGACCCTAGTTAGCTTGACGTAGGCTAGGCAACACTGCGAAGATGAAATCATGAACTCGATCAAACAAACCCTCGCAGTAGCTTCTTATTACTGGTGGCGCCTTTAGGCGGCACTGGGTTTGCGTATCTATACAAAACCTGCTGCCGGATTCGGTGACAGGTTTTTTTGTTTTTAGCCCTCCCCCATCCGGCAGCTCCCCATCTTAGGAGCAACACATGTCATCATCGACCAGCCCCACCATCATCGTCACTGGCGATCGCACCACGGGCCCCTTGCATCTCGGCCATTTTGCTGGCTCATTGCAAACACGGCTCACACTGCAAGAAAGCCACACGCCATTGATTCTATTAGCCGACACGCAGGCGTTAGCCGATCACCAAGGCGACTACCGCGCGGTTCGCCAAGCCGTCATTGATGTGGCGCTCGATTACCTCGCAGTTGGTATTAATCCGCAAAAATCAACCGTCTTGATTCAATCGATGGTGCCAGAACTCGCCGAGCTATCGTTTTACTTGATGAATTTAGTGTCGGTGGCGCGCTTAGAGCGCAATCCCACAGTGAAATCAGAATTACGCGCAAAGGGCTATGAAGGCGAAGATCGCAATATTGCTGCCGGATTTTTAAGCTACCCCGTCAGCCAAGCTGCCGACATTATCGCACTGCGCGGCACATTGATTCCGGTTGGTGAAGATCAATTGCCGATGATTGAACAAACGAATGAAATCGTGCGCCGCTTTAACCGTATGGTTGGCGAAAACATCCTCAATGAGTGCGAAGCGCTACTTTCGAACACCACCCGCCTACCTGGCATCGACGGCAAAGGAAAAATGAGCCGTGTTGCGGGTAATCATATTGCCTTATCCGCCAGTGCCGATGAAATTACAGCGGCAGTGAATAAAATGTACACCGATGCGCAGCACCTCACGATCAACAGTCCGGGCCAGATTAAAGGCAATGTCGTGTTTGCATTTTTAGATGCGTTCGATCCCGATACCGAGCAAGTGGCCCAACTGAAGGCGCACTACGCGCACGGTGGTTTAGCCGATAGCGTGATTAAAGCGCGCCTAAATGACGTTCTGCAAGCGCTCATCGGCCCCATCCGTAGCCGCCGCGCCCAATTTGCCCAAGACCCTGATGCGGTACTCTCGATGTTGCTGTGCGGCTCAGCCAAAGCGCGACAAACAGCGGCACTCACATTGCACAAAGTCAAAACAGCGATGGGGATGTACTACTTTTAGCCCTCTGTTGTTTTCACCAGGCTGTCGTTTATCTATAAATATCCTATAAAGAAAGCCGATGCCAATGTGCGAACCTTTGTACTTGGCTTGGCGACCTTCTGTGGAAGAAAAACGATGCCTTTACAGCTATTGATTGTTGAACATGAGAATACATCCTGCGAACACCTTCGCTTGGCTTGTGCAGACGGCTATGAAATTCACCAAGCCAACACCGGCATGGCTGCACTGGCCTATTTAGAGCACCTCAAGCCCGATATTGTGGTGATTAATGTTGAAATGCCCGACATCAACGGCCATGAAATTTGCCAGGCCTATAAGCAACATCTCCCACAGAGCTATGTGCTCTGTATTTCCAAACAAGATAACCGAGCAGCGCATATTGCAGCCTATGAAGCTGGCGCCGATGATTTCATTAAACATCCTTTCGAAACAGGTGATTTGCAACAAAAACTACTCATCTTCAAACGCCAGCACGAAGCGATTAAAGACCTGCAATCTTCTGTAAAAACAGCCACAGACACAGCACTTCAAGCTATATCCAATACCGCAGAGCTGGGCACTTTGATCAACTTTTTCAAAAAATCATCACTGGCCAGCAATAAAACCGATTTACTCGCAGCACTCGTGCAAACCGCCAGCCAATTTAATCTGCAAGTTGCCGCGCAAATCCACCATAAAGGGGAACTGAGCACGCTCAATAGCAACGGCCGTAGCAGTCCGCTTGAAGAGCATATGCTGCAAACCTTGGCGCAAGATTCGCAGCGAATATATGAAATGGGCAAGCGACTGATCATTAATTTTCCCCGCATCATTTTACAAGTGAAAGCCATGCCGACCGAGCAGCCCGAGTTATGTGGTCGATTACGCGATCACATCGCGATCTTGGTCGAGGCAGCCGAAAATCGCTTTGATGGTATTTTGAATGAAGAGCAAATTCGTGGCCAACAGGCGCTAACCCTTAATGCAATTGGCTTAATTCAATCATCAATCCAAAAGCTAGAAGAAGAATACCGCCAACAAGCGGGCTCATCGATGCGATTATTTATTGAATTACAGGATAAGTTCGAACAAAAAATGGTCTATCTGGGGCTGACTGATTCGCAAGAAAACGCTCTGTTTGACATGATTTCGCATAGTCTGAATGAGGCCACGCAGATTTACGATCAAGGCCTCTCGCTTGATGATGAATTTTCGCATGTGATTGCCACCCTACTTTATCTCACCCAGCAATCGCCAAACGCAGCTGAAAAATCAAGTAGCCACCATGAAAGCTGCGATGACATTATGTTGTTTTAATGAGAAGCATTCTATCAATACGTAATTGGGTATTAATCCACAAGCATTGACTTAATTATTGTTGCAAGCCATACCTACAATAAGCAACACGCAATGAAAAAGTCTGCGTCTCACTCTCATCTCAGGAATATCCCTGATATTGCTGCAGCGCAGAATAGAGCAGGATTAAGTCGCAACATCACACGCACTCAGGGGCAGGTCATGGACGAAGAACTACGCAAAAAAGCACTTGAATACCATCGTTTCCCAAAGCCGGGCAAAATTCAGGTTGTTCCCACCAAAGGTCTCGCAAGTCAACGCGATTTGGCACTGGCTTACTCGCCCGGCGTCGCCGCCGCTTGCGATGCCATCGTGGCCGACCCATCTGAGGCGCGCAATTTAACGTCCAGAGGCAATCTCGTCGCCGTCGTCACCAATGGCACAGCCGTACTCGGCCTCGGGAATATCGGGCCACTTGCAGGCAAGCCGGTGATGGAAGGTAAAGGCGTTTTATTCAAAAAATTCGCCGGTATCGATGTATTTGATATCGAAATCGATGAAAACGACCCTGACAAGCTCATCGAGATTATCGCGTCGCTTGAGCCCACTTTTGGCGGCATCAACCTCGAAGACATCAAAGCGCCAGAATGTTTTTACGTAGAGAAAAAACTGCGTGAGCGGATGAAAATACCCGTTTTTCATGACGATCAACACGGCACGGCGATTATCGTTGGTGCAGCGGTTAAAAATGCATTGGCTTTACTGGGTAAAAACATTGCGGAAGTCAAACTCGTCGCCTCCGGTGCCGGCGCAGCCGCGATTGCATGTTTGGACTTGCTCGTTTCACTCGGCGTACAAAAACACAATATTTTCGTCTGCGACTCCAAAGGCGTGATTCATACCGAGCGCGGGCCGCTTGATGAAACCAAGCAGCGCTATGCGCGCGAAACCAATATTCGCACGCCTGCTGAAGCACTCGTCGGTGCAGATATTTTCTTAGGGCTTTCTGGCCCCGGAGCGATTGATGCTGAAATGCTCAAGACGATGGCAGCATCGCCGTTGATTTTGGCCCTCGCTAACCCCAATCCCGAAGTCACACCGCCCGAAGCGCGCGCCGCTCGGCCGGATGCAATTATTTGTACTGGCCGCTCGGATTACCCAAATCAAGTCAATAACGTGCTTTGTTTCCCCTTTATTTTCCGTGGCGCGCTCGATGTCGGCGCAACGACAATTAATGAAGCGATGAAACACGCAGCCGTTGATGCGATTGCCGAGCTCGCACACGCCGAGCTATCCGATGTGGTGGCGAATGCGTATAGCGGTAAAAATCTCGCATTTGGTGCTGAATATTTAATTCCAACACCGTTCGATCCACGTCTCATCGTCAAAATCGCTCCTGCCGTGGCCAAGGCCGCGATGGACAGTGGCGTTGCGACGCGGCCGATTGAAGATTGGGCGACCTATATCGAAGAACTGACGCAATTCGTTTATAAATCCAGCCTCTTTATGCGCCCCGTCTTTATGGCGGCGAAAAAAGCGCAGAAACGCGTCGTATTTTGTGAAGGCGAAGACGAGCGTGTCTTGCATGCCATCCAAGAAATACTCGATATGCGTTTATGCGAACCGATCTTGATTGGTCGCCCGAATGTGATTCAGGCTCGAATTGAAAAACTTGGCCTACGCATTCGTGTTGGGATTGATTTTGCCGTCTGTAACCCAGAAAACGACCCGCGCTACCGCGAATACTGGCAGTTGTATTACAGCATCATGCAACGCAAAGGCGTTTCCGAAGATCTTGCCAAAGCCGAAGTACGCCGCAAAACAACGTTGATTGGCGCGCTGATGGTGCAACGCGGTGAAGCCGATGCGATGATTTGCGGTACTTATGGGCTGTACCACAATCACCTTGCGCACGTAAAAAATGTGCTTGGCCTCAAAGCTGGCGTTTCAACCACCGCGGCGATGAATATCTTGCTGCTGCATACTGGCAATATTTTCATTACTGATACCTATGTGAATGCCGATCCAACCGCCGAGCAGCTCGCCGAAATCACCTTGATGGCGGCCGAAGCCGTGCGCAAATTTGGTATTGCGCCGAAAGTTGCATTACTAAGTCATTCCAGCTTTGGTACCAGCGAAAGCCCATCTGCGATTAAAATGCAAGATGCCTTGCACATCGTCACCCAGCAAGCGCCCGATCTTGAAATCGACGGTGAAATGCACGGCGATGCGGCACTCTCTAGCACGATTCGGGCACAGATTTTCCCCAATTCACGCCTGAAAGGGGAAGCGAATATCTTGGTGATGCCGAATCTCGACACCGCCAATATTTCATTTAACCTGCTCAAAGCCACCGCTGTCGATGGCGTGACCATTGGGCCGATTTTGATGGGCATTGCCAAGCCGGTGCATATTTTGACACCAACCGCCTCGGTTCGCCGTATCATCAATATGGCCGCACTGGCTGCAGTTGAAGCGGCTATCGCACAGGAGACCCACGATGAGTGAATTTAACGTAAATGATCCATTTGGTTTTTTTTCCAACATGATGAAACCGGGCGGAACCAATCCCTTTATGCCGCCTCTGACTGAAGAAGAAATCGACCGTAAAATCATTGAATGCAAAACAGTCGAGCAATGGCTGGCTATGCAAGTCGGTATGTTGCAAATGACAGTAAAAACTTTAGAAATGCAAAAAGCCGGTTTGGCCGCGTTTAAACAAAGTATCGACCCCAAACCAGAACACAGTTAACGGACTACAATGACTCAACGAAATATCGCTTCTACATTGAAGCAAATCACACTGGCCAGCTTGCTGGCCGGTTTTTTTACTGCCTGCGGAACCACACCGAGCACACCAGCGAAACCCGCTGTTACGCCAAGCAAGCCCGCCGAAACCAGCCCATCGCCTACTGCGCCCAAATATGTAGCGACAACTTGGCAGCAGTTGCCGATGTGGAATCAAGACGAACTGGTTAAAGGCTTTCAAACTTGGCGTGTTGGCTGCGCTAAGTTACAAAAAAATCAAATCTGGGCCCCCATCTGTAAAGATGCAGCCAACGTTCCTGCCAATACCGCTGCAATTCGCAGTTTCTTGCAAACGCGTTTGACGCCGTATCAATTACAAAATCCAGACAATACAACGACAGGTTTGATAACAGGGTATTACGAGCCGATCTATGCAGGCAATACCATAAAGAGCAATACCTCCACACAGCCCGTATACGGCCCACCCACGGACATGATTACTGTCGCTCTCGATAGCGTCTACCCCGAACTCAAAGGCAAGCGCCTGCGCGGTAAAGTCGTTGGCAATAAACTTGTGCCCTTCCCTGATCGCGCTGAAATCGTCAAAAACGGCGTCAATGCGCCCGTGCTGGCATGGCTAAACGACCCGATGGACGTGCAATTTTTGCAAATCCAAGGATCGGGCCGCGTGAAACTCGCCAATGGCCAAGAAATCCGCCTCGGCTATGCCGACCAAAATGGTCGCCCGTACAAGCCCGTTGGGCGTTGGCTCGTTGAGCAAGGCTTAATGCCCGCTAGCGACGTCTCGATGCAAAGCATTCGCGCTTGGGCGCAAGCCAATCCGAAACGCGTCGACGAATTACTCAATAGCAATCCAAGCTATGTGTTTTTCCAAAAGCTACCGCCTAGTAAAGACGGCCCGATTGGTTCGCTCGGCGTGCCACTCACTGCCGCGTATAGCATTGCAATTGACCCAAATACTGTACCGCTGGGCAGCATGGTCTTTATCGCGACCACGCGCCCTGATAACGACGGGGGTATCCACCGCTTAGTTGCAGCACAAGACACCGGCGGCGCGATACGTGGCAGTGTACGGGCTGATTTCTTTTGGGGAACGGGCGATGCGGCTGGGGAATTAGCAGGAAAAATGAAGCAAACAGGTAGTTTGTGGTTACTGTGGCCAAAAGATCAGCCGCTGCCGAAGTAATTTATTGATTTCGTCAAATGAAAACAGGGTGCGTTTTATCGCACCCTGTTTTATGTATATAGATATAGACCATAATGAATATGGCCTAGATAAAAATACCCTACATATTAACCAAAGATCACTTTACCCTTCACCACCGTGTATTTCACTTTACCCAGCATTTCATGCCCGATAAATGGCGTGTTTTTGCCTTGGCTTTTTAGGCGTTCTGGGATCACTTGCCAGTGCGCTTTAGCGTCAAACAACACCAAATCGGCACGATTGCCAACCGCTAAACCCGCATCAAACCCAAGCATTTTCGCAGGCACTGAGCTGATTTTTGCCAATGCTTGCGGCAAGCTAATATGCTGGCTGCTTGCCCATTTTAGCGTCAGCGGCAGCAGCAATTCCAAGCCCGTCGCACCGCGTTCGGCTTGTGCAAACGGTAGCAATTTACCATCGTCATCGACTGGCGAATGATCCGAGCAAATTGCATCAATCGTGCCGTCGTTCAGCGCTTTCACAATCGCATCGCGATCGGCAACCGCACGCAGTGGCGGATCGAAACGATATTGGCTGTCAAAGAAGCCAATATCAATATCGGCTAAATGGATGTGATTGATGCTCACATCACACGTCAGCGGCAAGCCTTCGGCTTTTGCGGCACGAACCAAATCCAGACCTGCTGCGCTCGACATGCGCGCTAAATGCACTCGACAACCGGTAGCACGCATCAATTGCACAATTTGCGCAACGGCGATGGTTTCAGCAATCACTGGAATGCCGGTCAGGCCAAGGCGCGATGCATAGGGGCCATCGTGCGCCACGCCGTCATTCACCAGCGAAGCTTCTTCAGGGCGCAGGCGTAGCTCAAAGCCAAAGTTAGCCGCATAAAGCATCGCGCGGTATAGCACTTGCAAGTCGGCAATTGGCACATCGCCTTGCGAAAACGCGACGCAGCCTGCTTCTTTGAGCATCGCCATTTCGGTGATTTCTTTGCCTTTGAGTCCAACGGTCAAGGCGCCAACCGGATACAAACGAGCTAAATCCAGATTTTTAGCGCGTTGGCGCAGATTGGTCACCAAACCCGATTCATCCAGCACCGGATCAGTATCAGGCGGGCACACTACGCTGGTGACACCACCAGCGGCCGCTGCCGCCATTTCCGATTTCAGCGTCGCTTTGTACTCAAAGCCTGGTTCGCGCAAGCGCGCCGCTAAATCGACCAAACCAGGTGCAACGATGAGCCCAGTCGCATCAATCGTTTCATCAACCGTAAAACCTACAGGCGCAGCACCCACCGCAGCAATTTTGCCACCCGCTAAATACAGATCAGCAACTTGCTCAGTGCCAGCAATCGGGTCCACCAAGCAGCCATTTTTAATTAAGATATTTTTCATTAGAGCAAACTCCGCTGATTGGCCGCCACAATACTGAGCACCGCCATCCGCACCGCGATACCAAACGTCACTTGCGGCAAGATCACCGCTTGATCCCCATCGGCGACCGCCGAATCAATCTCAACGCCACGATTCATCGGTCCTGGATGCAGCACAATCGCATCCGGTTTAGCAAAAGCCAATTTTTCAGGGGTAAGGCCGTAAACCTTATAGAATTCCTGCGTTGAAGGCAGATACGCCCCGGCCATCCGTTCGTTTTGCAAGCGCAGCATCGCGACCACATCAACGTCTTTGAGGCCACTTTCCATATCGTGATACACATGCACGCCGAGCTGCTCGATACCGGTTGGCAACAGCGTTTTCGGCGCAATCACGCGAATATCGGGGCAACCCAAGGTCGACAACGCATGAATTTGCGAGCGAGCCACGCGGCTATGCAACACATCGCCCACAATTGCAATTCGCAGATTGGTGAAATCGCCTTTGAAATGGCGAATCGTGAACATATCAAGCATCGCTTGCGTCGGATGCGCGTGGCGTCCATCGCCCGCATTGACTACAGCAACGCCCGGCTTCACATGCTTAGCGATCAAATGCGACGCGCCTGAATCTGAATGGCGCACAACGAATAAATTCGCGCCCATCGCTTCGATATTGTGGATGGTATCGAGCAGCGTTTCGCCTTTGGCGGTACTCGACGCTTGAATATTCAGGCTCGACACGTCGGCTGACAGGCGTTTGGCAGCGATTTCAAACGTCGTGCGCGTGCGCGTTGAGTTCTCAAAAAATAGGTTAAACACCGAAGTTCCGGCCAAATCGGCGAATTTCTGATTCACCAGTTCACCGCCCGACACAAACTCGGCGGCTTTATCCAAAATTTGAGTCAAAATCCGACGCGGCAGCCCTTCAGTAGTGAGCAAATGAATCAGCTCACCTTGGGCATTCAGTTGCGGGTTGTACATATCATTCCTCGCTAACAAACAAAATTATTCTTTGTGCCTTCGCACTGATCATGTAATACGTATTTACATGCAAGCTATATTAAAAAAAGACTACAAGCCAATACATCTAAATTAATGGTGATGTTCAGATCAGGTGTTGATATTGTTTCGCGCTCGTCGAGCTGGGGATTTTAAAACCCCTCATATCAAGCCGACGAAGTCGGTGCAGATATATGGGTCGCCTTCTTTTGCTTACTTTTCTTGGCGAAGCAAGAAAAGTAAGTCCCCGTCGCGGATTGCGACTGTAAAACACCGTGCCCTAGGCACTTAAAACCATCAACACCAAATCTGAACATTCCCAAATTTATTATTCAATTCCATCAAAATACGTCTGCAAAATCTGCATCGCGGCGACTTGGTCGAGCGCGGTTTTTTGTTTGCGGCCACGCAAACCTGTTTCGTTCAATGCTGAACTCGCGGCGGCACTGCTGAGGCGCTCGTCGACCAAATGTACGGGCAAAGAAAATCGCCCATTTAGGCGATTGGCAAATTTTCTCGCAAGCCGCGACATATCGTGTTCGGTGCCGTCGAGATAACACGGCAATCCGACCACCAATTGCGCGGGTTGCCATTCTTTAATCAGCGCCTCGATACGGGCAAATTTTTTATCGTTTTCTTCAAAAGCAATCGTTTCCAAAGGCGTTGCAATGCCAAGCTCAGTCGATCCCGTCGCTACGCCGATGCGCACTTCACCAAAATCAAAGGCTAACACAGTGCTCATTGGTTCACTCTCAAAAATAATCTTGGTTCGCGTAGCGAGCCTGTGCTGAACGCGAAGTAGCAGCGCAGCAACCGGAGTGGACATTTGTCCATGAGGATGGCGAGCAGCGCACGACAAAGTTCAGCGCTGGCGCAGTAGCGAAACAAGGTTATTTTCATGCGTGGCCAACATCTTTAGAAAGCATTCCGACGTCCACACCGAGTAGTGCCAATGCCGCGGCGTAACGCTCTTCAGCAGGCAAATCAAATAACACAGCCATATCGGCCACAGGGACGGTCAGCCAAGAGTTTTCGCAAATTTCTTTTTCGAGTTGCCCCGCTTCCCAGCCTGCAAAACCGAGCGACACAAACAATTTTGCAGGGCCTGCGCCCTCGCCCACTGCGAGCAAAATATCTTTGGAGGTGGTCAAGCCGATTTCCGGCGACACAATCAGCGTCGATTGCCAATCGCCCAGCGGCGAATGCAGTACAAAGCCACGGTCGGTCTGCACCGGGCCACCAAAATGCACGGCGAGTTCAGCCACATCGGGGCGGTGCATTTCTATATCAATCTGTTCAAACAGCGTCGACAGCGTCATGCCAAGTGGACGATTCATAATCACCCCCATCGCGCCCTTTTCGTTGTGTTCACACACATAGGTGAGTGATTTAGCGAAAATCGGGTCAACCAGATTCGGCATCGCGATCAGGAAGTGCTGAGTGAGATTTAATGTATTGGCGTTTTCCATAGCGTAATTATCGCATAGCTTTTGCAAAGTCGCTGCGGCTAAGCGATGACTCAGCTACTGCTTGGCGTAAAAAGAAAAAGGCCAGAAGGTATTTACCCCTAGGCCTTTATTATAAATGACTACAAACCAATACATACACCAATCAACTTCGTTTAGCTCGCCGAATTGCACCTAGATCGATTTTCATCGCTTTTCGATAAGAAACATAGGCCAAAATCGGTGCGGCCAGCGCAAACGCCATAGTCATCATGGTGATATGACTTTGCACGCCAGAATTCCAAATTGTAGTGGCACCAATCCACACCGGCATTAAACAGAATAAAGTCATAAATCCAAACTGAGTTGTACGACCATCTGCACTCAAGCTCCACATCGACATCCACGGCACACTAAAAATAAGATACCGTAAACTGGCCAAACCAAACACAAACAACAGCGCTGCATTCAAAATATTATTTACATTATCAATTTGCAGTAATAGTGACAAAGCACTATTGAGCACTGCGGTTAACAATAAAGCTCCTAAAAATAATTGCTCATCTTGCCACCATAACTGCGCCCGACTATGACTACGAACCAGCCACGAACCAGACCACTGCTTTCGACCGTTAATCAACCCCATAAATCCAGGAATGAGCATCGCAAAACACGCACCTGCTCCCCATTGGCTTGTCGCTAATGATGCAGGCACTAAGTGTTGAAGCCCCAAAATGAATCCGTACGGAACAAGAAACAGTGAAACCAAAATTTTACGTACGCCTTTTTGATCCAACGCGCCGCCCATATTCATTTCCAGCAGCAACAGCAGCGGATGCTTGGTCTGCTGACGTAATTCATCGGTGTGACGTTCTGCATGTTTGATATTTGCGAGCAGTCTTGCTAGCCCGAATCTCCTCAACTGCCAAGCAACCGCTAACAACAAGCCCAAGGTGGCAGCAAGAAGCATATTGCTAATCAAGGCTTCGTACTGGGGTAAAAAAATCAGCGCAAATGTCGGTATCAATACAGCCCAAATTCCCTGCCCCTGCAGCACTGGTGCATTCAGCAGGTTAAGCGCTTTTGTATCCAGTGCTTGTGGTACGAAATAGCTCATCAATAAAACATTCAACTGCACAAGGCTAAGCAAAACCAGCAGAGTTGGATTTGCCATGCGATGCCAAATCAATAATCCCAATAAGCTCCAAACCATCCAGTATAGTAATAAAGCTTGAACCATCACATTTTGCAATTGAACAGAACGTAAGCGCCATTTCTTGAGCGCAGCGATGACTTCAACGGCATTCGTTGCATGAAAATAGGATAGAAAACATAAGGGCATATAAAAAATCTTTAAGTGTTCCTTTGGCAAAAGCCACAAGATACACAGCAGCATCATAAAACCCAAAAACCACCAAATACGCTGATTGGATGTCCGGCCCCAAAACTGCAAAAACACCCAATTCCGCTGTGCTTTCACCGCTGGATCGCGCCAGCTCGAATAGATTTGATAGGCCAAGCTCATTGCGAAATCTCCACAAAAGCATCCTCAAGCCCCAATGCTTCAACCTGATACGGCGAGGTAATTTGGGCGGCGCATTCGGCAGCCAGTGCTTCATTCCAACCACGAATAATCCATGTTTCTCGCCCTGTACTGATGTCGGTACGAATGACGTGCCGCGTGGTGAGCGCCAAGCTGGCAGTCACTTGCAAGGGTCTCGTTAAGTGCAAGCGCACAACCGATTCTTTCAGCTCATCCAAACCGCCTTGATACGTGATACTGCCTTTTTCCAGCAGCCAAATATGGCTGGCAACGCGTTCGATGTCGCTGAAAATATGGCTCGATAGCAAAATAGATCGCTCACCATCGGCGACAATGTCTATCAACTCGCTAATCAAAGCGCGGCGCGCCAGTGGGTCGAGGCTGGCAGCGGGCTCGTCCAGCACCAGCAATTGTGGCTCGTGCGCCATGGCGGCGACCAAGGCCAGTTTTTGCCGCTCGCCGACCGACATCTCACTGATTTTCTGCCACGTTGGCACCGACCAACGATCAACAAGGCGATCGGCTAAATCATAATTCCAGTGTTTGTAAAACAGTCGCGTCGCAGCCAGCATTTCGCTGCCCGTCAACCACGGCATCAAATCATCTTGCTGTGCAACAAAGCCGATCTGGCTGCATACTTCTGCAGGTAACTCAGTTGGATTGTGACCAAACACGGTCACCTCCCCCGCGTTCAAAAAGGTATAGCCCAGCAAACCATCGAGCAACGTTGTTTTGCCTGCGCCATTTTTACCGAGCAAGCCAATCACTTGCCCCGGCATGATGGTCAGCGTTTGGCCTGCGCAATTGACGACACCAAGGGCGACGTCTTTGGCGCTCACTAGCGTTTGCACTACTGCATGATTGCGATCATTCATGGTCTTTATCCTGATTCAGTTCAGCATGGAGGGCGGCGATCAGCTCGGCGTCGCTCAATCCCAGTTGGCGCGCGGCGGCGATGGTGTCGCGCAAAATCGTTTGTAATTGCAGACTCGCTAAAATATGTGGCGGCGGGTGCTCGGCGACAGTCATCGGTTTGCCGCGTTGCCGCGCCAGCAAGCCTTCGGCTTCGAGCAGGCTGTAGGCTTTGGAAATCGTCATTGGATTAACGGCGTGAATTTCGGCCAACTCGCGCACCGACGGCAGCGCCGCGCCCGGCAGCAATTGCCCGCCCGCAATCAAGCGGCGCACTTGATCTTGGATTTGCCGATAAATCGGCGTAGGTAGCGCGGGGTTTAAGATGAACATCAGCAATCAGCCGGTAGGTGTATATGTGTATTATTGAATCAATACACAAGGACAGTCAAGCGGCGCTTGCAGTGTTAAGATACGGTCATTCAAAAATACCCCATGATGTTGTGACGCAAATAATCGCCAAGCACAGCATTCATTAGGTATATCGACGTAGGCATTATCAATCAATGTCTACGTCGATATACCCACAATAAGGATTTCATATGACCACCACCGCCCTCGTTTGGCTGCGCCGCGATTTACGCTTGTTTGACCACCATGCACTGTATCAAGCGCTCAAATGTGCTGATCAAGTGGTGTTGGCCTTCGTTTTTGATACGACGATTTTGAAAGATTTACCGAAACACGACCGCCGTGTGGAATTTATTTGGGAAGCGCTCAAAGAAATCAAAACTGAATTGCGTCAATACAATACCGATTTGGTCGTCCGTCATGGCGACCCGCTGACTGAAATTCCTGCCTTGGTTGAGCAATTTGGCATTAGCACCGTGTATTGCAATCGCGATTACGAGCCACAAGCGATTGCCCGTGATAAAACGATTGCGGCGGGCCTAAAAGAAAAAGGCGTGTACTTTAATACCTATAAAGATCAAGTGATCTTTGAGCAGGATGAAGTGCTCACGCAAACCGGCGGCATGTACAGTGTGTTTTCGCCGTACAAGCGCACTTGGTTGAGTAAATTAAACGATAAAGTGCTGGCGTCTTATCCCGTCAATCACGTCATCAAAAATCTCAAACCGCTCAAATCACAATATTTTCCGAGCTTGAAAGAGCTGGGTTTTGCCAAAACCAATCTGACGCAACTCAAAGTGCCGCTGGGAATGAGTGGTGGCGAAAAGCTATTTGAAGACTTTAAACGCCGCATCACCGATTACAAAGACGCACGCGACTTTCCTGCGGTCAAAGGCACGTCTTACCTTTCGGCGCACATTCGTTTTGGCACGGTATCGATCCGCGAATTAGCGCGCTTTGCCTATGAACACGGCGGCATTGGTGCCGAAACGTGGTTGTCCGAACTTATCTGGCGTGAGTTTTATGCACAAATCCTGTGGCATCGCCCCGATGTGGTTGAACACGCTTTCAAACCTGAATTTGATACGCTGCCATTCCCAAATCACCCTGAACTATTTGCCGCATGGTGTGCTGGCGAAACCGGCTACCCGATTGTCGATGCGGCAATGCGCCAACTGACGCAAACCGGCTTTATGCACAACCGTTTGCGGATGATTGCCGCGAGTTTCTTGGTCAAAGATTTATTGATTGATTGGCGCTGGGGTGAGAAATTCTTTGCTGAACATTTGCTCGATTACGATTTGGCGAGCAATAACGGCGGCTGGCAATGGGCTGCGTCAACAGGTTGTGATCCACAACCGTATAACCGAATTTTCAATCCAACTTTACAATCAGAAAAATTCGACGCCCAAGGCAAATTCATCCGCCGCTACGTGCCAGAGCTGGCCGAATTACCCGATGCAGCGATTCACGCACCATCGGAGTTCTCGGCCAACGATCGACGTGGTTCGTTGTTTGTTAGCTTTTTGGAGCAAACCGATTATTTCCCACCGATTGTGAACCACGCCGAACAACGCGCGGCGACATTGACCATGTATAAACGGCACAAAGGTTACGCTGTTGATGCGAATGATGAACACGACGAATAATTCATTGCATTTTTCGCTATAAATTTCAATGACAAAAAGGGCTGCATTCCAAACCGAATTCAGCCCTTATTTTGAATCTATTCAAGCATTACTTACACCTTGAAATTTTTCAGCAATTGCTCCTGCGTATTCACCTGCTGCCCCATCAGCTCACATTGAGCGACTTGTGCGTGAGCCCCATCAGAAACCTGATGGCTAATCATTCGAATATTGTCCGTATTTTTATCTATCCCTGCTGTCGTTGCACTTTGCTCCTCTGCTGCCGCGGCAATCTGCAAATTCATATCATTAATTTTATTAATTGCGACACTAATCCGCTCAAGCACTTGATTGGCCTCAATTGCATCACTGGCCGTTGTTATCGCGGCACTGCTACTTTGCGACATTCTCGCCTCTGCTTGACGTACGCCGGCATGTAATTGATCAATCATTTCACGAATTTCGCTGGTTGAATGCTGGGTCATAGAGGCCAACTTGCGCACTTCATCGGCCACAACGGCAAAGCCCCGCCCTGCCTCGCCCGCCCTAGCTGCCTCAATCGCAGCATTGAGTGCCAATAAATTAGTTTGATCAGCAATACTGGTGATCACTAATAATATGGATTCGATTTGCTGACTCACTCGTGCTAACTCAACAATAGTTCCTTTTGCCTCATTCATATCATCGGCCAAGTGCTTAATTGCTAAAGTGGAACGAGATACCACCTCCGCACCATTTTTCGCTTCACGATTGGCCTGATCTGCAGCATGGGCGGCAGATTGCGCCGATGATGCAACATGCTCTGCCTGTTGTGACATTTCATGCATTGATTCGGCCAATTGATCCAATTCATTCAGTTGTGAAAAAATCCGCTCAGCAGTAACACTTGCCGTTTTGGATGTAATGACTGAGCTATCTAATACTTGCTGTGAACTGTGTTTTACCCGAGAAATCAAACTTTGTAATGTCTGCAATAAATTATTAAATTCCGTGGAAAGATGCGTAATTTCATCATTACCACTAATTGGCAGGCGATGCGTTAAATCACCTTCACCTGAATTTAATTCATGCAACTCTTTAGATAGAACCTCAAGTGGACGGAGTAATTTCACCATCAACAAACTAAGTAATAAAACACTTAGCCCAACACCAACAACCGTTCCTACAATAGAACTCCAAATCAATAAATCGACCTCTTTCGTCAAAATCGCCTCATCCAAAACAACACCAATATACCAATCCATCCCTTTCAAATTAGACAATGGCACAAATGAAACCATCATTTTTTTACCAGACACCTGCACAGGAAATAATGCTTTTTCTAACTTAACATCTTGCCCATCAAACAATTCATTAATGCTTTTACCATTCATTTTCTGATCTGGATGAGAAATAATACTCCCATTTTTTGACAATAAAAACGCATAGCCGGCTTTATTAAAATCCAAAGTATTCACCGCATCGGATACAGTCTTTAAACTAATATCCCCACCAAAAGCACCTAAGAATTGTCCTTGATTTGATATTTTAGCGACTGCCGAAATTAAAATATCACCGCTAACTGCATCAGGATAAGGCTCAGTTAAGGCAACACTTTGTGATTTAACTGCTAACGGATACCACGGTCTTTTCCTCGCATCCCAAGTCTCAGGAGGATTCCAATCATTTGAATTTTTAATCGCTTTACCATCCGTTTCAAGCCCACCAAAAACTAAAATAAAGTTATCTTTAAGTACTTTTCGTTCTATCATGCGCTGCATATTTTCAGGACTATACGCAGAGTCAATAGCTTGCGCTGCCAGATCAATCAGCAGTAATTTTGCATTCAACCAATTTTCAATTTGAGCGACCACTGCCGCTGTTGATTCATTAATTGCCGCCGTTTGCTGACTTCGCATTGAATCAGACATTAGCCTAATTTGCAGCAAAGATAGCAGTGCAGTAGTTAGCAATAACACAGCAGCGGCTGCCAAATTGATTTTGTATTTTATTTTCATAAAAAACCTCTTTTATTTAAAAAGCAACCATAAACTATGTATCAATAGATTAAAAATTCCGACCACCATTACTTCAAATAACTATCAATAATTTTTCTAAGCACACCATTTTTCTCAGCCTCCACAATTGATACATTCAGTTGATCGATAAAATCATATTTATACTTGGCCGGACTAGCAGCACTAAAACCAACAAATGCATCTTTAAACTCGAGCTCAACGACTTCAACAGCAACAAGCCGACCTATTTGGGAGTCAACAGGGCTAACCTGCTTCATTTTCTTTAAAGTAGAAAAATAGATACTTTATCATTTATGTAACACGCCGTATGTAAAGCCGCCAATTTCTTTAAATTTGTTTCATTACCATTGGCCTCTTCAACCTTAACAAAATTATTCGTTATTGCACTCTGCAATTCTGACGACAGTAAATAACCACGATTAATACCAATAACAACATCAGTAAAATCTTCAGGGAATTTAACTCTAGACTTAGTCATGATGGTACGGTTACAAACAACAACACTTTCCTGATATAAAGGCAAAGAATAAAACTGAATATAATCTCGCTCCTTAAACCTATAAGGCGGAAATAATGCAAATGCTGAACCATTTTTTAGCATTGACAATCCACGCTTCCAAGGAACGGGGGAAATCCTCACTCGATAATCGCTCATATTTGCTGTTAATTGCCGGATATAATCAACATAAATCCCCTTAAATTCACCCGCTTCAACATACGAATAAGGTGGATAGGATTCATCCCCATAGACAATCACCTCTTCAGCAGAAAATGCCATTGCACTCACTAAAATTGGGCAGACAAGCAGAGCATGAGCTATCAACATCGAACACTCCGGTTGAATGATGCCTACGATTGATATATTGCTTGTTCATAGTTAGCAGTGCTTGAAAAAGCAATCTACTTGGTGTTTTCTGACCGCTCAAATGAAGACGATTGCGACATGAAAATCGCCAGTTTTATTCATCATTTTTTTCATCTTGCATCTATTCTTAAAAAACCTTCGTTACCAACGTGTGCCCTATGAACCTTAATGAAGAACTCCTTGCCCGCAAACAAGCCGCCACGCCACGTGGCGTGGGTGTGATGGCGCCGTTTTTTCTCGATCATGCAGAAAACGCCGAACTGTGGGATGTAACGGGGCGGCGGTTTATTGACTTTGCGGGCGGCATTGCGGTACTGAATACCGGCCACCGTCATCCCGATGTGATTGCCGCAGTGAAAAGCCAGCTCGACGCCTTTACGCACAGTTGCTATCAAGTCGTGCCGTATGAATCGTATATTCGGCTAGCCGAACGGCTCAATGCCTTAACGCCCGGCTCGCACACAAAGAAAACGGCATTTTTTTCCACCGGCGCAGAGGCAGTTGAAAACGCGATCAAAATCGCCCGCGCCGCCACCGGGCGCAGCGGCGTGATTGCATTTAGCGGCGGATTTCATGGCCGTACCCATATGGGCATGGCGCTCACAGGTAAAGTGGTGCCGTACAAAGTCGGCTTTGGCCCCTTCCCTGCCGATGTTTTTCATGTGCAGTTTCCGAATGCGCTGCATCACGTTTCTGTGGCCGATTCCTTAGCCGCTATTACGATGCTGTTCAAAGCCAGCATCGACCCGCAACGCGTGGCGGCGATCATCTTGGAGCCAATTCAAGGCGAAGGTGGCTTTTATGTCGCGCCGCCTGAGTTGATGCGTGCGCTGCGCCAACGGTGTGATGAGCACGGCATATTGCTGATTGCCGATGAAATCCAAACTGGCTTTGCCCGCACCGGACGTTGGTTTGCGATGGAGCACTATGACGTATTACCCGACATCATGACGCTGGCTAAATCGCTGGCCGGTGGTTTTCCACTTTCCGCCGTCGTTGGTCGCAGCGAAATTATGGACGCGCCAGCACCCGGTGGGCTGGGCGGCACGTATGCAGGTAGCCCTGTCGCGATTGCCGCAGCGCATGCGGTGCTGGATGTGATTGAAAATGAACAACTCAACGAACGTGCCAATACATTGGGTATACGACTGCAAGCAATGTTAAATAATTTACAGACGGTAATACCCAAGATCGCCGAAGTACGAGGTCTTGGCGCGATGATTGCGGTTGAATTTATGGTGGATGCCAACACGCCCGATGTAGATTTCACCAAGCGCGTCCAAGCGGAAGCTTTAAAGCGCGGGCTGATTTTGCTCAGCTGCGGCGTGTACGCCAATGTGCTGCGCTTTTTATTCCCGCTGACCATTAGCGATGTGGTATTTGATGAAGGCTTGGCAATTTTAGAATCGGCACTGTTTGCGGCGATGGAATGAATTCCGAAATACAAAATCCAAACCTGAGTCCACGAAAGGCACGAAAAACCACGAACAAAATCTTGTTAACTACCTGCCCAATACCACAAGAAATGAACCAAGCTATTGAGCATTTTTCGTGACTTTCGTGTTTTTCGTGGACTCCAAGTTTTACAATATCAATCAAATATTCAAATCGAGAACCGTAATGCAACTCAAAGACCTCAGCCTGCTGAAAACCCAATGTTTGATTAACGGCGTATGGTGCGGCGAGCCAAATTTGGTAGTGAACAATCCCTCCACTGGCCAAGAAATCGCCCAAGTACCGCGCTTTGGCAGTGTTGAAACTAAGGCTGCGATTGAAGCGGCCAATGCCGCGCTACCTGCGTGGCGCGCCAAATCGGGCAAAGAACGGAGTCAGATTTTGCGACGCTGGTTTGAGCTGATGATGCAAAATCAGGAAGAGCTCGCGCAAATCATGACCGCCGAGCAAGGTAAACCGCTGACTGAGGCGCGCGGTGAAATCGCTTATGCGGCGAGTTTTATTGAGTGGTTTGCGGAAGAGGCCAAGCGCGTTTACGGCGACGTCATGCCGCATCCGCAAGCGGGTCCGCGCATCATCACGCTCAAACAGCCCGTTGGCGTGTGCGCTGCCATTACCCCGTGGAATTTCCCTGCTGCGATGATTACCCGCAAAGCGGGCCCCGCGCTGGCTGCCGGTTGCACGATGATTGTTAAGCCTGCATCGCAAACGCCGCTGACTGCACTGGCCTTGGTCGCACTCGCTGAGCGCGCTGGCGTTCCCGCTGGCGTGATTAATATCGTCACTGGCAGCGCGCGCGAAATTGGCGCTGCGCTGACCGCCAGCCCAATTGTGCGCAAATTATCATTTACCGGCTCAACCGAAATCGGTCGCGAACTGATGGCGGCTTGCGCGCCAACGATCAAAAAGCTCTCGCTTGAACTGGGTGGCAACGCGCCTTTTATCGTGTTTGACGACGCCGATCTCGACGCGGCAGTACAAGGCGCGATGATCAGCAAATTTCGCAATGCGGGGCAAACCTGCGTCTGCGCCAATCGGATTTTGGTGCAAGCTGGCGTTTATGATGCGTTTGCCGCCAAACTCGCGGTGGCAATTGCCAATTTGAAGGTCGGTGATGGTACGAGCGAAAGCGTTACGACTGGGCCTTTAATCGACGAAAACGCCGTTGCCAAAGTTGAAGAACATATCAACGATGCGCTCGCCAAAGGTGCTGTTTTGCTTGCGGGTGGTAAGCGGCATTCACTCGGCGGTACGTTTTTCACACCAACTTTACTTGGCAATGTCACACCCGCAATGAAAATTGCACGCGAAGAAACCTTCGGCCCAGTCGCTCCTCTGTTCAAATTTACAAAGGAAGATGAAGCAATCCAAATGGCGAACGACACTGTATTTGGCTTGGCAAGCTATTTCTACACGCAAAATATCGCCCGCAGCTTCCGCGTCGCCGAAGCACTCGAATGCGGCATGGTCGGCCTAAACACCGGCATGATTTCGAACGAAGTCGGCCCATTTGGCGGCATCAAGCAATCGGGCTTGGGCCGTGAAGGATCAAAATATGGGGTTGAGGAATACTTAGAAGTGAAGTATTTGTGTATTGCAGGATAGGCAATGTTCAGATTAAGTGTTGATGCAGAGCCGCGCTCGTTGAGCTGGGGCTTAAAAACCCGTCCAAGCGCACCGAGTGAGGGAGAGAGACAAACAGTTTTACCGTTTGGCTCACTACTGATCGAGGGCATCGGGGACCGATGCGCGCTCGGGTCGCCTTCTTTTGCTTACTTTTCGCAGCGAAAAGAAAAGTGAGTCCCTGTCGCGGATTGCGACTGTAAAACAATGTGCCGCAGGCACTAAAACCATCAATATCTAATCTAAACCAAGCCGGACAACAATAAGTATTAGGCTGTAGCCATTACCAATCAATGACTACAGCCCAATACATCAACTACATTTCTCTAACATTTTAGCTAAGGCAACCGGTTTAATTTTATCGGCCTGCCCTGCCGCGCCAAAATCAATATAACGCGCGCGGCAAACGGCGGCCATCGCAGCTATTGCTGGTTTTAGATATTGCCGTGGATCGAAATCGGCTGGATTTTCCATCAAGTGACGGCGAATCGCGCCCGTCATCGCAAGTCGCAGATCGGTATCAATATTAATTTTGCGCACGCCCCAACGAATCGCGCGCTGAATTTCTTCAATCGGCACCCCCCACGTTGGCTTTAATTCACCGCCAAAATCACGGACTTGCTGCAGTAAATCTTGCGGCACGCTGGAAGATCCATGCATCACCAAATGCGTATTGGGCACCGCATCGTGGATTTCTTTGATGCGCTCTATATCGAGTACCGCGCCAGTGGGCGGGGATGAGAACTTATACGCGCCATGACTGGTACCAATCGCAATCGCCAAGGCGTCGACCCCCGTTGCAGCAACAAAGGCTTTGGCTTGCCAAGGATCAGTGAGCATTTCAGCGTGCGTGAGCACGCGGCTGGCGCCGACGCCGTCTTCCTCTTCGCCCATACCGGTATCAAGCCGCCCAAGGCAACCGAGTTCGCCTTCAACCGACACGCCAAAGCTGTGCGCCATCTTGACGACTTCGCGGGTGACTTCAACGTTGTAGTCGTAACTGGCTGGTGTTTTGCCATCCATCATCAACGAGCCGTCCATCATCACGCTAGAAAATCCATGCGTAATCGCGCTTAAGCAAATCGCGGGGCTGGTGCCGTGATCTTGGTGCATCACAATCGGTAAATGTGGATAACTGGCCACTGCGCCTTGAATCATTTGTCGCAGAAACAATTCACCCGCGTATTTTCGTGCTCCCGCACTGGCTTGCAAAATGACGGGGCTTTTAGTCGCATCGGCCGCCTGCAAAATCGCTTGCACTTGCTCCAGATTATTCACATTAAATGCGGGCACGCCGTAACCATGTTCTGCTGCGTGATCGAGAATTTGATTCAATGAAACGAGTGGCATATCAGTCTCCTTGTTGCGTTGCACCAGCGTAATGTAGGTGTTCACAAACGCACTGACTAATCAGGAAATTCATCATTCGGGAAAGCACTAAAACCAATCGCCACTTGCCAAAGCACCGCACTGCAACATTTTTTTTGATGTGCAAATACAGAAAAGGCTTTAAACACAGGGCTCAACGACTATATCAATGACTCAATTGAAAATCATCAGCTCAAATCGCATCAAATGATTAATACCACCGACGGTGAAATGTGTCGTCGATTTCACAATTGATCGTGTTTCTATCGCCTCATTCAGTCCTTAATGTATCCCGAATTAATTTTCCACAGCAATTTGATTACAAAACTTATATATTGATTTGAAGTAAATAGTTGCAATACAAAATCTCCCGATAAGGATAAAAGCATACCAAAGCAGGATTTTTAACCCAACAGCTACAGTATGATCATACACACCCATTTTGCATCTAAAATACCCCATTCATATTAAAAGCCTTGAACCCGATACGGCAACTGACCCACACGACAGCGCGAATCCATACAAAATGAATGAAAGCCACCCTCTTATGACGTCAGCCCCAACCCTGTTTCGCAACCGCAATTTTGGTCTGCTTTGGCTGGCTTCAATTATCGGCAACTTTGCACTTGCCATCGCGATGATGGCCGAGACTTGGTACGTCGTAAAAACGCTAGGCGCCAAAGAACAGCTTGGCTGGGTGATGATTGCTGGCTCGGTGCCACGGATTGCTTTAATGGCGGTTGGCGGCGTGTTGGCCGATCGAATGTCGCGCAGCCGAATTATCCTTATTTCGCTGGGTTTACGTGTATTACTGTTGTTTTCTCTAGTCGGTTTGCTGCACATTAATCGCTTAGATATTTGGGCACTGACGATCTTTGCGTTTCTGTACGGCTCGCTAGATGCGTTTTTTTGGCCCGCGCGCGATACGCTCACTCCGGCGATTGTGGCCGATAGCGACCTCACCCGCGCAAACTCCATCATGCTGACTACCAATCAAGTCGGCATGGTGTTTGGCCCTGTCATGGGCGGGGCAATGTTGGCACTAATGGGCTACGAGGCGATTTTTAGTTTAACCGGCGGCATGCTGTTGATTGCGACCATCTGCATTGCGTTTATTCATGAGCCCGTTATCAAGGTCGTGCGCGAAGCCACTTCAATGATCACAGAGCTGAAAGAAGGCGTTGTTTACGCATTACAAACGCCGATTTTGCGCGCCTTGATGCTGATTTACATCACTGCGAATTTACTCTTTATGGGGCCACTCGCGTTGGGTATTCCGATTATTGTCGCTGATTATCTAAAAGGCGAAGCCAGTACCTTGTCGTATTTGCAAAGCGCATTTGCGGCGGGCATGGTCATTGGCGGGATTTTGTTGACGATTTATCCACCGAGTAAAAAACGCTTGTTGATGATTACCGTCATTATTGCGATTGAAGGGGTCTTGCTGTCGCTCTTACCGCTCACCCCGTGGATTTGGGCTGCAGTCGCCTTGCAGTTTTTTATTGGTATGGGCGTAGCGGGCAATAACGTGCCGATGATGTCGCTGATTCAACAATCAGCAGACCGCGATAAGCTTGGCCGCGTGATGAGTTTGAACAATATGGTGTCAATGGGCTTATCACCGGTATCGTATGCGATGGTCACGGCTCTACTTGCAGCGCACATCAGCATCACATGGATTATGCCGATTTTTGGTTTAACGATGGCGCTGGTGATGCTGGTACTGACCATTCAACTGAAAGTCATTCGTACCGCTAATTAACCGCTTAGACCATTAAATAATTTCAAGCTGAATTAGAGCTTTCAAGCTATAAAGAACCATTGTTGATTTTTATGGCGTAAGACTGGAATGGTTCAACTCCCTACTGGCGGCTCGGCCGCCCAAAATCCAGACCTTGACTGGAGCCAAGTGCGTGAAACCATTTTGATGCTCGGCATTACGGTGGCTCAGGTGCAACACGCGATGGACGAAGGCAGTGCGTCTTTTAATACGCTGGCCAATTCCTTTGCCGAGACCTCAAACCATATCGAAGCGCTAAAAGGTGCGCTCAGCCAAACCGCGCTCCCAGCCGAGTTGCAACTTGAACAAAAAATTGCTGAGATTAGCGATAAAAACATCCAGTCGATTATCGCCTTTCAATTTTTTGACCGACTCTCTCAGCGCCTTGATCACGTCTGTAAAACCATTAGCGAACTCGCTGGTTTGGTTTCTGATCGCTCTTCAATTTATCAACCGGATGCGTGGCTCGCATTACAGAAAAATATTCGCTCGCAATATACGATGGAGCAAGAAAAAATCCTGTTTGACGCGATCCTCAGCGGTGCGCCCTTTCACGAAGCTTTGGCGCTAGCGGGCAATGTCAATATCAACCCAGATCAGAAAGACAAAGCCGGGAGTGATGGTGGCATTGAGTTGTTTTAATGGCGTTTAGGCCAAGAAAAAAGGAGCGCTGTAAAGCGCTCTTTTGAATTTAGGCAGCTAAAATCAATTTCAATCCATCGCACCTCAATCGTTTGAAACAATACCAACACTTGAACATCCAACATGGGTATTACTTTGAAACCCATTTAATCAAATTACTCCATTCACATACTCAATCAATCGGCTGTTTTTCTTGTACCGCTCCAAACCCGTACTTTTTCTTGTAATTGACTGTCGTTAATTGGCTTAGAGAGAAAGTCATCCATCCCTGCCGCTAAGCATAGCTGTCTATCCTCTGATGTGGCATTGGCAGTTAATGCCAGCACAGGAATCTTAGGCCAGCGTACGCCTGTATCGGGATCGCGGATTTTGCGTATGGCCTCAATACCATCCATTTCTGGCATCTGCATATCCATAAAGACCAGATCAAAATCCTGATCCACCAGAGCCTGAATCGCCTCAATACCATTTTCAACGGCATGCACGATACAGCCGAGCTTTTCCAATAACTTGACTGCAACAATGCGATTAACGCGGTTGTCTTCAGCTAGCAAAACACGCACCACTTGGTCTGATTCCGGAACTGAATAACGCGTCAAGAATGAAGGTTCAGGCGGATGACGCCGCACCATACCCATTGCCGTTTGCCATGCTTTTTGTTGTAGCGGTTTACTTAAGTAACCAGCAAACCCCGATTCACGAGCCCGCAAGGCATCGCCACGTGTTCCTACGGCAGTTAACAAAATCAGCAATGGATTGCCCAACTCCGCCTTCGCTACGATCTGTTGCCCCAACTCAATCCCATCCATATGCGGCATGTAAAGATCTATCAGCACCAGCTGAAATGGCCGCCCCGTTTGCGCGGCATGGGAAAGCAAGTGCAAAGCTTCGACGCCACCTTCAGCCATCACTGCATTGCAGCCCCAGTTTTTGAGCTGATTACATAAATGTTCGCGCTGCGAAGCGCTATCATCAACAGCCAGCACTCTAAAGTTATCAGTTTGGCTCGTAGTAGAAGCAAGCGCAGTAATTTGTTCGGCAGCGCCCAGCGTAACGCTAAATGCAAATTCAGAGCCCAATCCCTCAATACTTTGCACACTGATTTGCCCCCCCATCAACTCGACCAATTGTTTGCTAATGGCCAAACCCAGTCCCGTGCCACCAAAGCGGCGGGTTGTCGACGCATCAACCTGCGAAAAACTTTCAAATAATCGACCAACTTTATCTGGAGGTATACCTAGCCCAGTGTCACGAACACTGAATCGTAGAGAAATACCCTTTTCACTGATACCAAGCAATTGAGTCATAACGGTAACGCCACCTTGCTCGGTGAACTTGATCGCATTACCCATTAAATTGATCAGCACTTGCCGTAGTCGACCCGGATCCCCTCTCACCCAAGTGGGCACATCAGGCGCACGGCTACAACTCAATGCAATGCCTTTTTCTCGAGGTCGCAAGGCCATCACGGCCGCTACGCCATCCAGCAGCGCCACCAGATCAAAGTCAACTTGCTCTAACTCCATCCGCCCGGCTTCAACCTTAGAAAAATCAAGAATATCGTTGATCACGCTGAGCAATATATCGCCGCTTTGTCGAATGGTTTCGGCAAACTCGCGCTGCTGGATCGACAAATCGGTATCGAGCAGCAAGCCTGCCATACCGAGTACGCCATTCATCGGGGTGCGAATTTCGTGACTCATATTGGCCAAAAAGGCACTTTTTGCTCGACTGGCGGCTTCAGCGGCCAATTTTGCCGCGCTTAGCTCAGCTTCAGCTGCCTTGCGCTCGCTAATATCCTCATGCGTACCCGACATACGCAGCGGCTGACCATCCGGCAAGCACTCAATAACCCGACCTCGATCGTGCACCCATACCCAGTGCCCGTCCTTGTGTTTCATGCGGCAATCAAAATCGTAGTAAGGATCTTCGCCACTAAAATGCCGCTTTAAACGCGATTCAGACTCTTGCAAGTCATCTGGACACGCGAGCTTAAGCCACGTTTCAATCGAAATCGGCGCGAGTTCATCCAAGGTATAGCCAACGATCTCAGCCCAGCGTGCATTAAAATGTGTTTGGCCAGTTTGTAGGTTCCATTCCCAGGTTCCAATATTGGTCGCCTCAATAATATTGGCCAATCGTTCACGCTCCTGCGCCAGCAATAGTTCTGACTGCTTGCGGGCACTGATGTCCGTTTCGATTGCAATATAATGCTTGATCTGCCCTTGCTCATCTCTAATCGGCTCGATATCCAGCAAAATCCAGTACAGGCTGCCATCTTTGGCGTAGTTCAAGATTTCTGCAGTGCAACGCTCACCAAGGCGCAATTGACGTGACATTTCGGCCACCGTTTTCATATCAGTGAGTGCACCTTGCAAAACTGCACCAGGCCGTTTGCCCTGCATAAATGATAAGTCATAGCCGGTCATACGGACAAAACCATCATTGACCCATTCAACCTGCCCCTGCGCATCGGTAATCACCACCGCATTGGACGTTCGACTCGCAACCAGCGACAGCATCTTTTTTTGAGCCTCGCTGGCCTGCAATCTGACCTCTGCTGCCTTGCGTGCCGTAATGTCAGTGATAAAACCATGCCAAAGCGTATCACCCTCCGGTGTGCGCTCAGGACTGGCGATCCCCTCGACCCAAATCAAACCTTTTTGCGGATGGTTCACCCGATAAATCGCCTGCCAATGCTCTAGCGTTTCGAAGGACACCGTGATGCTATCGATCACCTGTGCGACATCATCTGGATATAGCGTGGCAAACACTGAGCTCGCATCTTCGGAAACATCAGCGGGACTCACGCCATAAATATCGCGTATACCGCTGCTGGCATACGGAAAGCAACTGCGGCCATCGGCAAATAGGCGATACTGGTAAACCATCCCCGGCACCTGAGTACCAATTTTCTGCAAGCGCCCGAGTAGTTCTTCTCTCGATTGCGTCTGCCGCTGACGTTCGAGCACGGCACCAACCCAGCTAGCCAGTAAGCGCATGAACTCAAAATCAACCTCGTCAAAGGTCGTCGGGTGCGGCTGGTTCGATGAAAAATTCAAGGTGCCAATCCGTTGCCCCGCCAACAAGATAGGCACGCCGATATAACACTCCAAACCGAAATCTTGATAGCAGGGATGACCTGCATACTCAGAATCAGCCATATGGGTAATGGCCACAACATCATTTGCAGAAAAGGTTATCGAGCAATACGTCCCCGCCAGCAGAAATTCCATCCCATCCTGTAAAGTATCAGATGGACTCGTCTGTACCGCGATTCGATAAGCATCGCCTTCAATCCGACTGATGATCCCCATGGGCAGGTCAAAATACTCGCACGCTAAACAAAGCGACTGGCGCAGCAAGGCTTGATCATCACGATCGGTCAGTGCCGCAATATGGCTGAGCACTCGCAAAGCCTCTTGCTGACGTTGCTGATGAGACTCGGCGATAATCCGATTTAAATTGGCGCGACGAAACAGCAATAACTGCCCAATCGTCATCAATAAAGGCTGCAAAAACTCGATCCAGCTCGCTTCATAACCACCGGACCGATTGGCCACGCCTACCATCGCGAGCAATTCACCCTGACAATGAATCGGTAAGCCAAGAAAAGCCGTCATCGGCGGATGCCCCGGTGGCAAGCCACCACGCCGTGGATCATTTGCGGGATCATTGGCAATCACTGGCTGACTCGTGGTTAGCACCGCACCAAACAAAGTATTCAGATTGGTAAAGACCAAACCTTCTGGGGCATGCTGGGCATAAAATGCGCGCGTTTCTTCGTTCCAAGCAATATTGGTGATGGCGTGAGTGCGTAGACTCGGCACGCCCTCTTTCATCATCACCTCACCGATAAAGCCATATTCGCTGGCCGTAAGCTGTAACAAATCACTCAATACGGTTTCAAAAACCCCCTTAGGGTCTGCACCCGCATCAAATCCGGTCTGAGCCCTCAAAATGGCCTCGATCAACTCACTATGCATCCTAACTCCATAATTTCGGCCGTGTGCTGCGGCAAATAATTATCTACAGCGTAGTTCATGTAAGGGCAATCTGCTCGACCATGCCGAAGCCATTCGTAGCGTTCAGTAATCGTGTCTCAATAAAGCACTCAAAACATCAAACCTGCCCAAGAAACAGTTTGCACACTAAAAGTGAAATTGCTTCAGAAAACAGTTCGCCAACATGAATCGTTTCAATGACAAATCCGTATTATTTTCAAACCAAGACCTTGGCCATCTCCTCATTTGCAGTTTAGCCACACACCAGCCGTGAAAAAAACAGCAGATTAAACAGCGCCCAACGTATTGAAAATATTGAAATAAATGCAAATAAAAGCGCTATTCATGTATCTGAAGCACAAGAGTATTCCCTAGGCCTTACTACCTAGGCATAGTCGAGCCAAATTCAAATTTTGGGAGGGTATGTTATGAAATTGAATCTGCACTTAGGCATTATTTTCAGCCTGTACTCTGCCCTTGCCTGCAGTGCCAATTCCAGCTTTGAAATACAAACTTGGCGAGATGGTGCCAAAGCCGCCCACACAATCGCGCATGATGATTACTGTGGTAGCAGTGTTCCCGGTGTTGAAAATACCGCTTTGCCGATTTTGAACGAGCGCGGTTTAAAAGCCAGCCTCGGCTTAATTGCGGGCTCGTGCAAAGACAATGATTGGACCAAACTCAAAAAACATATCGCTGAAGGCCATGAGCTGTTCAACCATTCACTCTCCCATGTTGGTATGCTCGAAGCGGGCTCACTCAAACCGATTGCAGGCTGGAATAATGAAAAAGAAATCGCCTCAGCCCATCAATTGGTCAAAGAGAAACTCGGCTACACGATGCAATTTATGGCTTATCCCAGTGATCTGGCCACGCCCGAAGCCAAAGCCTATTTGCTCACTCTGCCCGATTATTTAGGTGCTCGCGCCGCCAAACATATTTATGACGGTAGTAATGCCGGTATCAATAGCAGCAATAACACCGATCCATTTTTCATCAAAAACGATGTGTATTGGCACGATGGAAAATGGTCGCTGTATAAACCCACTGGCGGCAATATGCTCATTCAGCACGTTGATGCTGCGCTGGAAAATGGCGGTTGGAGTTACCGCACGATGCATGGTGTTGCCGATGGCTCATGGGAAGCCGTACCCAAAGACGAGTACATCGCTTACGCCGATTATTTGCTGAAAAAAGTCGCTAGCGGCGAGCTGTGGTTAGCAGGCCCAAGCGAGATTATTCGCTACCAAGCCACCCGCGAAAACTGCCCACTCGTCCTCACTGGCAACGCCCTCAAACTCAAACAAAATAATGAACTTTGCCAACGCTATGCCAGCGCGATCACCGTTGATGTGCAAATCGCTGATGAATTACAAGGGCAATTTACACAAAACAAAAAGCCCTTGACCAGCAAAAAGTTAGCCAATGGCAAATACCGAATTCAATTTAATCCTGCTTTAGGAGATCTCAGCATCAACTAAATAGGTATTGGCTTGAATGCATTATTCAACAAAGTTTTCACCGTAGTACCCACATAGAGTATTGGAAATCTATTTCCATAAACTCAAAACAAAACCTTTCAAAAGGATGGAGCAGATGCAATTGAATAAAACAATGATGGTGAGCTTACTCATCAGTGCAGGTCTTTTATCGGGCGGTGCGTTCGCCTTATCACCAACGCCAAATCCAACGACAATACCAAGCGCCCCTGCCTGGGATAGCGCCAGCACTTACACCGCAGGCCAACGCGTTACGCAAAATGGGACTACCTATGAAGCACAATGGTGGACGAAGGGCGATAGCCCTGCGACGGCAGGAGAATGGGGCGCATGGAAAAAAGTGACTGTTGTTGCTACACCAACGCCAGTACCAACGGCCACAACAACACCAACTGCCACACCGCCAAGCCGTTCGGTAAATTCAATTACCGACACCTACCCAGGCACATGCACGCCACCATATGGCCCACCATCGTGGCAATTGAATCAACAATATGCCTTGGGAACTGCCGTTTCAATTGGGGGTCAAGTGGTAATGAAAGCGTTAGCAGCGCATTTGAGCACCAACACCAATCAACCTCGTTACAACTCAACAAACAACACCGTTACTTATGATCCCTCCTTGTGGCAAGCACTGAAAATCTTGCCTGCACCATGCCCACCGCCAACACCGATCCCAAGCGCAGTGCCAACTCCGACTGCAACTGCTACTGCAACTCCGACCATTAGCGCAACGCCAACTGCAACACCAACCCCCGTAACAACCGTTGCTCCGACAGGCAATGAATGGAATAGCACCACCGTTTACACCGCTGGAAAGCGCGCTACGTACAATAGTCGCCTCTATGAAGCCAAGTGGTACACGGTCGGTGAAAATCCAAGTACATCTGGTACATGGGGCGTTTGGAAAGATCTTGGACTGATCAGCAGCAGTACGCCAACGCCAACTGCGACTGCGACAGCTAAACCAAGCGCAACACCAACGGCAAGCACGACCCCATCGGTATCACCAAGCCCAACGCCGACAATCACGGCCAGCCCAACACCAAGCACACCAGCGGTCATAACAGATATGCGGGTCACCACGTGGAAAGACGATGCCACTGCAGCTTACTCAATGATGCATGACGATTTATGTGCATGGGTCACTGATGGTCAAATCGATTTTGCGGCTCCTGCGTTGAAACAACGTGGTCTGATTTCATCATTCGGCATGATTACCGGCAATTGCGGCGATAAGCACTGGAATGCAGCCAAACAATTCATCGCCGATGGCCATGAAATTTTCAGCCATACGCGTAGCCACACCGATGCAATGAGCCTCACATGGGATGCTGCGGCACAAATTAGCGGTTCAAGTGACGACATCGCTGCTCGCCTCAATGGTTATCGCCCAACCTTCTTTGCATGGCCATCTGGCGTCGCAGCCGATGAGCCATTAGCATTTTTACGCAGCGCAGCCGGTTTTATCGGCGGTCGTGCGCCGAATCGCGTCGATCCTAATGGCATGATAATTTACGATGGTCATATATCAGGCGTCAATGCAACGACTACTGCAGATCCATTCCAAATCAAAGATGATATGTTCACCCTCACTGCACAGTGGTCACTGTATGAGGCCCAAGTCAAAGCGGGTGGCGATTTACTCAACTTGCACGTTGATGCTGCCATTGCCAACGGCGGCTGGGCTAATCGTACGATGCACGGTGTGAATGACGCCTCTTGGAATAGCGTGCCATTAGCACAATACACTGCACATTTGGATTACATCAAAGCCAAAGTCGACGCGCGTTTACTCTGGGTGGCGGGGCCAAGTACCGTCTTGAAATACAGCAAAGCACGTGAAGCATGCAAACCCACTTTAGGTTTAAGCAACTATAATTACGGCTCAGTGATTACATTTGCCAGCACCGATGCGGAATGCGTGAAATTTGCTACGCCACTGACCTTGATGATTGGTGGTCTAACCCAAGTGGCAATGCAAGCCGGCAAAGCAATACCTCGTTTGCCAAGCAAAGTCATCTACAGCAATGGTTTACCTGTGCCACAAGCACCAAGCTTCTTAATCACAGTTGATCCACTCGCAGGCCCAGTGACGTTTAGTGCTCAATAAGCGCTAATCCCTCACACCATCCCCCACCCAGATTTCTGGCTGGGGGATTTTTTGTACCAGAACAACTACTTAGCATCGCGCAGAGTGTGGTATGCTGCGCACCTTTCTCGATTTCTGAATGCATCATGAGCCGCCAAATCCTTAACCGCACCGAACTCCACGACCCTGATACGTGGGTGAAATTCACCAAAGATAAATGCGAAGATTGCTATTCAGGCTGCTGTACGATGCCAGTGGAAGTGAAAATCGGCGACTTGATCCGCATGGGTGTGGTCGATGAATTCGAGCGAAACGAGCCAGCTAAAAACATCGCTAAACGGCTAATGAAAGCGAAGATTATTGAGCATTTCAATTTCAAACACGAAATCTACACGCTGTATCGTCGTGGCACGCGTGATTGCACTTTTTTGGATGAAAAAACTCGGCTCTGCACCATTTACGATAAACGCCCGAACACCTGTCGCAATCACCCAACGATTGGGCCAAAGCCAGGTTTCTGCGCTTATATTCGCTTCTTTTGAGATACAGTGTATTGCTTTCTAGCCATTATATTAAAAGAGCTAGGAAGAAATACCCATACAAAAACCAATTCAGACCATCAAGTCTCAGCGCACTGGCACAACGCCAATCAGGAATACAGCATGCAAAAGCAAATTATTGAAGTCTTAGAACTTATCGCCGATGGCGGCTTGGATCACGAAGATATTTTGGCAATGAGCGCCGAAGTGATGGCCGCCCAGCAAGATCCGGATGAATACCGCGCGCGTCACGAAGCCGGTTTTTACCCAACTGACAGCGCAATCCCATTGTGGGAAACCGTATTGCTAGAGCAATTAGAAGACGGCTTACTATTTAAAGCCGATAGTGTTGCAGCGCTGTATGCGCAAATTAGTGAAGCATTTGGTGAAGGTGAACTCGATTTAGCGGCCGAAGCATTAACAGGTTTAACCGATATTTCTGCAATTAAAGCCATTCAAGACGAACTGAGCCCGAATTACACCTTGGTCGATTTCAGCGTGAGCGCCAACCGCCAATTGGTTTTGATTCGCACCCACTACTTAGCTAATTTCTTGAAGCTCTGCAACACATTAAACATCCAGGCCGAATCGACGTTTGAAAATTTATTTAAAAAATAAATAGACGCCTTAAATAAAATAATGCCATCGTGTGATTTCACCTCGATGGCATTATTTATATGGAAGGCCATACTTCTTGAAAATATCAGCCAACACCCCATTCTCTTTTATCACCTTTAAGCCAGCATTAAATGACTCAATCCACTCCTTGTGATTGGGGTTTTTAATCCCACTGACTACATAGAGCGGATTAACAGATAAATGCCCTTCTGCCATTTCAATCTCAGAAAGTAACTTCGGATTATTTCTTGAAATAGTATCGTTAACGACCGCCTCGTCATCCAAGGTCAAATCAATCCGTTTTGCCTGCAATTTCTTTAAATTAATCAACAAGCCATTGGCGTCTTCTCGACGAAACAATGTGGAATTTTTAAATGCATCGCTATAGGTGTAGCCACGCGTCACGCCCACAGTTTTACCTTTTAAACTTTCTATCCCCTGAAAAACAAAGGGATCGCCCTTGCGTTTCACAAATCGAATGGTGTTGTTGACGTATGCAGTACTAAACAGGAAGTTTTTTGAACGCGCTTCACTAAACCACATATTCGGCAAAATATCGTAAATGCCACTAGCGACACCCGCTTCGGCTCTTGCCCATGGCACGTATTCCACTTTCACCTCATGGCCTTGTGTTTTATACGCCGCCCGAATCACTTCAATGGCGAGACCACCGCTAGGGTTGCTCGGATCGACAAACGGCGGAAAGGGGTCTGAAACAGCTACGATTGTTTTTGCCGAAACGATTGACGCGCAGCACAACAAAAACACAAACAGCCAACCCAATCGTTTCATTGGCCACCTCCGCATCAAAAAGCATTCAATAGGCGCAAAATTTACGCTTCGCTTTGGGTATAGTTGTTCATGATGCAAAATGAAAGAACGATTCTCGATCTAAGTAGCAAGCCCCAATCATTACTCAGTAAACCAGTGAGGAAAATCCAAACGCAAACGGCTCAGATATTGCCGCGCAATTGGAATTTCTTCATTGGCGACATTCAGCACCCAAACATCACGGCCACGCTTGCTGGCACTCGTCACTTTTTTAGGGTTTATCAAATACGAGCGATGGACTTGCAGCAGCAGCTTTTCATCAAAATACATCCGTATCGCGCGCAAGCGTAGCGTGATGTAGTGCGGCGCGCGCAAATCACTGGCGTAAATGCCGCTATAGCCTTTGTCGGCTCGGATATACAAAATTTTGGCACGCCGCGAAGCAATTTCATACAACTCAGACAGTAACTGCGGCTGCCGCCCTAGCTCATACAATTGCGCCCGCACCGTAGCGAACTGCTGACTTAGGCTGCGGTAAAAGGCAGCATCATCGGACGATAAAGTCTGGCCAAATTCAATCGCCAAGGTGTAATCATCCCACGTCTCGCCTGCCCACACAGATTGAATTGCTGTGCTTGAATTTAATCCTACAGCTTGGCCTTGCTGCGCCAATAAATCGCCATCTTGATAGAGTGCTACCCCCTGCACTTGCGATTCTTCAGCCAAAAAAGCCATTGTGACTTCGAGCATTTTTTCTAAACTACGTTGCTCTGATAATTGCTGACTAAACTCAGTCAGCGTTTGCAAACGCTGGGCAGATAAACTGATCTCGGTCGGGGGTGCACTGGCAGCTGCCTCAGTAATCAACAAAGGCTCCAGTTGCCATGCTAATCGATCACTGTATGCCAATAAAGGCTGTGTTCTAGCGTGTAATGGCGCCAACTGACTTTGATTTAATATCGCTAAACTGGCTTGGCGCAAACTTAGCAAAGCATGTGGTAGCGTGTGCATCACATCCTTCACATGCCGTAGCTGAGCAATTTCAATCTCCAGTAACTGACGCTCGCGATAGCGTCTTAGCCAAAAGCCCAGCGCAATAAAAATCAAACTCGCTAAAATCACACCAAATGCCGTATCAATCCAAGCAGGATGATTTTTCCACCACTGCTGCACGTCATGCTCAAAAGAGCGCCACGGATAATAACTATGTTCAATTTGGCTTAATAAGCTCTGCGTGCTCGAATCGCTACTCAAATCCCAAAGCGCAAAGCCGCCCAGATTTTTCTCTTGGGCATATTGCAGTTTTGCTGCGACCGCCTGCGGTGATTCGATACTGATGAATTGCTGTAATGCCGGACTGTAATATGACATCGCTTTCGCAGTGGCGTCCCAATGCGCCGTCAATTGGCCATTAGCGATGATGGCTGCCGCTTCATCTTGACCAATCATGCCCGTTGCACCGGTTTTTGGATCATCCCAAGAACCAAACGAAGGACCTTGATGCGATTGATTCAAGCCCTGCTCTGCGGGCGGAACGCCGACAAAACTCATTCCTTGCGTTGGAATCACCAAAACCAACTTATCGGCCACTGCACCTTGATTTAGCAATGTATTGACCGCCAAGTCAATTCCAACTTGCCATTTAGCGCTATACAGTGGTGATTTATGGCCTGTTCGTGGGCTCCACGCGCCAGTATAATCCCCCACCTGTAGCACGCCATAATCAATTAATGGCATTAATTGGGCAACGGGCAGCGCAGCAATTTGCGTATTGAGCGGACCTAAACTCAAGCCAACAATCAAAGGGCGATGTTGACTCAGCGCGCGAATTTCTTGCAGCAGCAAGACTAGATTTTCCCCATCTTCTGCACGCTGACTGTTGCCAATTTTTCCGCCTGAGCCCGGAAAATGCCAAGCAAGCTCAACACCGTCAAAACCATATTTTTCCGTAAAATCCAGCACCGACTGCGCCATGACACGGCGCAATTGAGGACTCGCGGTAACATCAGAAAAATGTGTTGAATAATGCCAACCGCCAATGGAAATTACTGTTTTCAAATCGGGATGGGCGCGTTTTAATGCGCGAAGCACGGCATAATGGCCTTGGACTCGGCTGCCATCGGTCAATAATGTGGCTTTATTCAAATCAAAAGCCGGCTCAGCAGGCGTGATCTGCGCGTCCGCAGTCAGGTTGGCAAACGCATAAGTAATCTGCGTCGCACGCTCTACCGGCAATGACATCAGTGGTGGATTAACCCAAAACGGGTAGTAGGCAATAATGCGTGGATTCGCGCTTGCCCACGAACTCAGCAGCACCAGCATAAATCCAATCAATGTGGACAGGCTTGGTTTCAACACAGTCTCTCTCCCAGTCTACTGTCTCGTAGATTTTTATGCTGAGAGCTTATCGATAGCCGTCTTGGGTGGCTATCTGCATGTTTCTTATGTAACAAATACGAGCTTAAACTGAGTCAAAATCAAGCTCACTCCCTCAATATGACACCTTGCCACGCAAAGCTTTCACTGAGCCACGCAGTTGCTTTCCTTCCAGTCGACGTTGCTTTGAGCCATAAGTCGGCTTGGTGGCACGACGCGCCTTCACGACTACCGCTGCTGCATTGATGAGATCCAGCAAACGTGCAATCGCATCAAGTCGATTGGCTTCTTGACTGCGCGAAGTTTGCGCCTTGATCACAATAACGCCATCCTTGGTGATGCGATGATCATTGAGCACCAACAAACGCGCCTTGAGTTCATCCGGTAATGAGGAGTTGGCGATCGAAAAACGCAAATGCACCGCGCTCGATACTTTATTGACGTTTTGTCCGCCCGCGCCTTGGGCGCGAATGGCGGTGAATTCGATTTCGGTTTCAGGAATATGGTCGATTTTCATTAGGTTATTATCGCTGAATTTGCCTTATTCAGCGTCGGTCAATACAAAGGGAATATTAAACGCCACTTCGCTTTCAATTGGCGTATCGCCGCGCTTGGCGGGCACAAAGCGCCATTTCTCTTTCACCGCTTTAAAAGCAACCTCATCTAAACGTGGAAAGCCACTCGACTTTTCTACTCTCACCGCCAACGGCTCGCCTTTAGCACTGACTTTCACCCACAAACGTACCGTGCCCGATTCGCCATTTTTTATTGAAATATAAGGCATCACTGGCCTTGGATTATTTAAATGGGCAGGTAGATATTGCGCCGGAGTGACTTTGCCCTCGCCCTCCTTCTCTCTGCTGACTTTGGTATTTTGTGGTGAGTTTGGAGCCTCATTGCTTGCCGTCACGACGACCACAGGCTTAGCATCCGCCGCTTGTGGACTATCAGGAGGAACAAGTAGTTGGCTTTGCGTCGCCACCGTATCAATCGGTATCTGCTTGAGCACTTTGGGTTGAGATTGGGCTGGAAGAACTGCAGATTGCAGCGGTACATTTTTGGGTAATGCACGCTCTCGCGCTGGCGCTGGACGGGCAACAGCTTTAGGTTCAAGCACTGCTGTTTGCAACATAACGGCCATCGAGCTTGGCACTGGTGTTTCTTCAACTCTCGGCAGCGAGAATCCCTGCCAAGCTCCGATCAACAACGCATGCAGTAACAAGGCGCAGCACAATGCTCCGCGCAGTCGCCTACGCGGTGGCATTAAGTCAGCACTAATCAACACAAATACATTCCATCTAATGCTTACCTTCCAATGCGCGAATTAAGACTGCCGATAATACGGACTTTTTACACCAATTACTGCTTGCTACGCCGACGACGCCAAAGCAGCATGCCAATCACCGCCAGCACCACATTGGCCGCAGCAAAACTCGCCAAGATAATATCCCTCGTCGTTTTACCTAAGCCATCGAGCCAATGCCATTTATGCAAGTAGGCAAAGCTATAGCCTTCTAAACGATCACGTAGCTCAACGAGATTAGAAAACTGCCCTGTTGCCGGCTCTATATACCAACTCGATTGCGCAGAATTGGCCAAATTCACCCGATACACTGGCAAGCGTTTTTGGAAAAACCCATATTCTCCGCCAAACTTGCTAATCAACTCAATCGACTGAATCGGTGCCTTCTTCAACGCCATCCCAACGCCCATCGCCTGCATCAGCGTCGCAGCATGCAGCTCAGCCGCGCCAGCCACCGCTTGACCATGGTGATTCAAATAAGTCGGCAGTGGATTCGGTTTCACCGCAGCCGCGGCGTGATGCGCGTGTTCGCCACCACCATGCATCGGCTTGGCTGCGCCTTGAACTAACCACAGTGTTTGCTCGGCGACATTGACTGCCGTTAATCCCGTCAATCCAGCAGGAATCGCGTGCAATTGCGGTAAATTAGCCAAGGCTGCTGGTGGAGAGACGACTGGGGGTGTACGGCTAAACCAAAGGTGTAGCAATCCACTCAGCGCAATACATATTCCAGCTACACCCGCAATCAAACCCAGTTGGCGATGCAAACGACGCATACGCGGCTGATTGGGGCGCAAGGTTTTAGCGCGCCAGCGAATGATATACATCACCAAACCCGCCAACATCGTCACCAGCGTCAAACCCAGCATGACGCTGATACCTACTTGCTTCACCGGTTCGCTCGCCCAAGCCCAGGTATGCAGCAACACAAATACGCCCATCAAGGTGCGCTTGGTTTGATCTGATAGCGCCGCAAGGCGTTGGCCTTCGGTATCAACAAACGCAATCATGCCATCATCGCGCGCAAATTCGACGCGCCATACAGGCAGTAATTTATTGATCGACGGATAGTCACGACCAAACTCAGTCACCCGTGTCATGCTGCGAATCTCACTTTGCGCATCCCCCACCAAGGCGCGCGCTAGCTTTTGTGCTTGCTGCGTTTCAGCATCAAGAAGTTCAGCGCCAGAGCTAGCAGCAAACCAGCGCGCAGCGGGTAACTGGCCAGCAACACTGGCTTCTTGAACACGCCATGCGGCTTGATCGGCCAACATCAACAGCCGAACCGATTGCACCGAATGCGCGTTATCCGCCCAGCGCCCTTGTGCCAAGCTCGCTAATGGCACAGGCGTTAAAGTGGCAGGTAAAGCGGCTGCAGGCGGAACTGGATTTACTTTAGGCGACAAAGCCGACATGATCGGATGCATCACGCCGCTCAAACCCCAGATCAACACCGACACCCCAGCTACCCAAGCTAAAGCGCGATGCCAGCGAACCAAAACAGCTAAACGCTGAGTACGAACGGGCTGAATCAAAACGTCTTCGCGCTTCATTGTTGCGCCCCTTTACCATCACGACTGCCATCACGACCACCATCACCGAACGCCCAACTTGCGCCCACCAAGAAAGTACGCGGCGCGCCCGGATTGTAGGTGTCTTGTGCATCAGGATTGCGCGGACCTTGGCCTTTGTAGCTTGATGCCGACATTTCTGAATAATGCTTATCCAGTAAATTGTTCACACTGGCCCACAGTGTGAATTGCTTCAAACGATACTGTGCGCGCAAATTAACTAAGGTATGGCCGCCGTATTCGACTTTATTGCTTTCATCCATCCAGTATTTGCCCAGATAGCTTGTCTCAAATCCCAAACGGAGCGCTTCAATTGGGCGATAAACTAATTCCACTTGACCTTGCCAAGTAGGCGCAGCAGGAATGTCATTGCCTGAGAAATTTAGCGTTGGCGATGGTTTGTATTCACGGTAGATATGCTTGGCATATTGACCTGCCAAATTCATGCTCCACGCCGAATTAGCGGTCCAGTTCAAACCTAACTCAACCCCTTCGTGACGCGTCTTACCTGCATTACGCGGCTCAGATTTACCGGGTTGCGTGGTGAAGTTGACCAACTCGTCTTCACCATCAAGACGATAAACGACCGCGTCCAGTTTCAAACCAGGGATCGGTTGACTACGCAGCCCCAATTCAAACTGATCAAACGTTGCAGGTTTCAGATTCGGTGTAATCGCACTGGAAAACAATGAGCCGACTTCGGGTGGCGTAAAACCAACGCTATAGCCGCTGTAGAAAAATAAATCCGGAGCTGCCTGCCAAGTCAAGCCCGCTTTCGGTGATGCATTGGAGAACGACTGCTCTTGGGACGCACCACCCGTTGTAGGCGATGGCTTCAGATAATTGGTAAAGTCATACACAACACGGTCATAACGAAGGCCCGCATTGATACCCCAACCACCACCCAAGGCATAACTAGCATCGCCATAAACAGCTTGATTGCTCAAATCCACGCTGTAATCACGGCGAATAGAGCCTTTGGTGTACGACAAATATTTACCACTCACCGGATCGCGAACAATGGATAAATTCTGTTCACGCGCATCTTGCGGGCTGGTTTCAATTAAGCCACCGACGGTTAATTTCAACGCATCCCACTGTTGACGATGAAATGCCGTCGCGCCTAAAGAAGTAAAACTATTATCCGTAGTACGACCGCTGGCGGTTTTCGGGCCGGTATTAAAAATCAAATAGCTCGGTAATTGATTGGTCGTGTTATCGCGGTAATACACGGTAGCGCTGGTTTTACCGCCCGCATTCAATTCGCCCTCAATGCCCGTCGTTGCCCGTAATGCATCGACTTCGCGATAAGTGAAGGTGTTATAAGAAAAACCAGGACGCGTATTGAAATCGGTCGCATTCAAACTGCCAGGCATTTCGGTATCAAGCTTGGAATACGTGAGTGTGGATTTCCACAGCAATGATTCGTTGAGCCAATGATCGCCACGCAGAGTCAGGCCAGTTTTGTCCATTTCATTATGATCTTGCCAGCTATCGCGGCGTGCTGCTTGGTAGCCAGAAAGGCGAATACCCGTATCACCCCATGTATTACCAGCAGCAATGTCTGCACGGCGATACCCCTCATTACTGAACTGAGCACCGAGTGTAAAAAGTGGACCAGCAGGCGGAGCAGCCGTCGTAAAATTAATCGCTCCACCCACGGCATTACTGCCATACAAACTGGAAGCGGGTCCGCGCACGACCTCAATCCCATCCGCCCCAGGTAAGTTGATTTCATACAAGGCATTGTGGTTAAAAATACCCACTGGGCGAATTGGAATACCGTCTTCCAAATATTGATATACCGCTGCATATGTCATGGGCTGGCGAATCGACATATTGTGCTGTTCATTGCCCAAATCCGTCATCACCACGCCAGGCACGCGATTGACCACTTGGCCGATAAACGTCGGCTTAATGTCTTGTAAAGTTTGTTGATTGATTTTGCCGATAGAAATCGGTGCTTTGGCAATCGGCGTCACCTCTCGCGTTGCAGTCACGACAACATCTTCCAGTTGAGTGACTTCGGCGTGAGCAGCAATAGTGAGTAAAGATAAGGCGAGCGCCAATGGACGCACCGCGCATTGTGGGCGAGAAAGAACAGAAAACATGATGAAATCCTGAACGCAAAGCATACTTTGCGAAAATCAAAATAGCTGGCAACAAGGCGCAGCCACAATCAGCCACAGCAGTGGCAATACGATCAGGAAATCAGGGGTGGCCCGCGCGGTGGCGGTGGTGTGGCGAGTGAAGGATAAGAAAATTCTGCCGAATCTGGCTCAAACTGAACAACGGCATCGATTTTGGTCAACGGCAAAACAAGAATGGCCGTCGGCGGCACGAGCGCATGTGCACCAGCCATCGCACACACCGAGCAAAACATCATTTTGTTTGTTTGCTCAGCGTGAGCGTCTTGCTGGACAACATTTGACCACTGCACCTTCGGCTGTGGCCCTGTTCCGCACCACGCTGCATCTACCGCTTGCGTCATCACCACTGCATGCGCGAACGGCAGCATCAGTTGGCAAATCATGGCCAACAGCGCGCAATACGCAGCAAAGCGGTGAGTGGATCGAAGAGGCACTACGGAGCGTCCAAAAATAATTTCGCGCCGAGTATAGCGTAAATATTCACACCATCAATGACATTTTGTCAGTAATTTGCTTACTGTTACGCAACATAATCGCCAGCAAATTGGGTGTCGATTCAATTGGTCGAGGGCTTATATTTAACGTAGAATCGGCACAAAATTATGACTGTATGCACGTAATGTTTCGTTTTTATCGACAATCCAAGCTGATCTGGTTCGCGCTGTTAGCACTGAGCTTATTTTGGCTATTACCTTTGATTGATGCCGCGCAATTAGCCTATCAACCAACAAATACAGTCCAAGCAACACTGTGTAGTAGCATCAGCAAACCCGCTGCTACAAAATCTGAAACGCCTCCGTCACCGCCGCAGCACATTAAACAATGTGCGCTCTGCATCAACAGTAATCAGCAGGACTGGGCGCTCCCTGCTGCGCCTGTCGTGTTACCTTCAGTTCAACAACACACGAGTCCGCTCCAGCTTTTAGGAAATGAAGGTTTTTTTATACCGGTCCCTTCATATACCCTACCCCAGAGTCAAGCTCCACCCATTGTTTGATATTGCTTCTATCAATATACCCCTATATCAAACTAGATTTATAGAAAGGATTTCTTATGCTTAAAAAATTTACCTTAGGGGCACTACTGTGCCTCAGTACCGCTCTGTCATTTGCGCATGATTACGTGGTCGGCGATATGACGATTGACCATCCTTGGGCGCGCGCCACACCCCCGAAAGCCGCCAATGCTGGCGGCTTTATGCTACTGAACAGCAAGAGTGGCGATCAACTGATTGCAGCCAGCAGCGACATCGCGGAAAAAACTGAAATCCATGAAATGAAAATGGCCGATGGCGTAATGAAAATGCGTCCACTGGCGACGGGCTTAGTGCTTGCACCCAATCAAGTGGTTAAATTAGCGCCGGGCGGCTACCACATTATGTTCCTCGGCATTAAGCAGCCATTGAAAGAAGGCGATCAATTTCCAGTGACACTCACCTTTGCCAAAGCCGGTAAAGTCACCGTTGCCATTAAAGTACAGGCCATGACCGATATGGCCCCCACAACAACACAACACGGTCACAACTAAATCCGCAAAGCCGATTCGGTCGATACCGATAGACCGAATCGGCGAGATTGCTCTCGATCCCACCTCCCCATGCTGTGCTCGCAGCACTAACTGTAAATAATTACCAAATATTCGTAAGATGTAATTAAGCACTTCAAGCTAACTCTTGCGGCTGTCATACTACAGCCCAGATTACAGCGACCAAGGACAAATATGCATCACGACACCCCTCTCTTAACCACACTGGTGTTGGGTCTTGGCTTGGCATATTTATTTGGCATGCTGGCACAGCGCTTCAAAATGCCCCCGCTGATTGGCTATTTAGTAGCGGGGATTTGCGTAGGTCCATTCACCCCGGGCCCGTTGGCGAATCAAGAACTCGCCACTGAATTGGCCGAAATCGGCGTCATTCTGCTGATGTTTGGTGTTGGCCTGCACTTCTCGATTAAAGACTTACTCAGCGTCAAAAAAATTGCTATCCCTGGCGCCATCGTACAGATTGCGATTGCCACTTTGATGGGTATGGGCTTGGCGCATTTAATGGGCTGGCCATGGGGTCAAGGCTTCGTCTTTGGCTTGGCGCTCTCCGTTGCCAGTACCGTGGTACTACTTAAAGCTTTACAAAAACATGATGTAGAAAGCACCGAACAAGGCCGCATCGCGATTGGCTGGTTGATCGTTGAAGACCTCGTGATGGTGTTGGCTTTGGTCTTGCTACCTGCGCTAGCTGGATTATTGGGTGGTATTGGCAGCAATAGCAGCGTAGGTATTGGTGAGTTGGTTGTAGTCACACTCGCTAAAGTCGTGGCATTTGTTGCCTTCATGCTGATTATTGGTCGCCGTGTGATTCCTTGGATTTTGGAAAAAACCGTTTGGACTGGCAGCCGTGAGTTATTCCGTCTAGGCGTCTTAGCAATTGCACTGGGCGTGGCCTATGGCGCATCGCATTTATTTGGCGTGTCTTTCGCGCTCGGCGCGTTTTTTGCGGGCATGGTGTTAGCAGAATCTGAATTCAGCCATCGCGCCGCCGAAGAATCTTTACCACTGCGCGACGCCTTTGCTGTACTGTTTTTTGTTTCGGTCGGCATGCTGTTTGATCCAAGCATCATCATCAAACATCCGTATGCACTGGTCGGTACCGTAGTCGTTATTGTGATTGGTAAATCACTTGCCGCATGGGGCATTGTGCGCGCCTATGGCTACAGCAGCTCAACAGCCAGTACGATTGCCGCGAGCTTGGCCCAGATTGGCGAATTCTCATTCATTCTCGCCACACTGGGGATGTCGCTTGGGCTACTCAATCGGGATGCCAATGCCTTGATTATTGCTGGTGCATTGATTTCGATCTTGCTCAACCCTTTGTTGTTTTCATTCTTGCTCCATCAATTACCCCAAGACGGTATTAAGCAGGAATCAGCATAAACCTTAAATTTGAAAGCAATACCCTACCGCTAGCTTAAACTAGACCTATTTTCAATCCGGATTGCGCGCCGCAAAGGCGTGCAGTCGCTTCGTCTACCCTTGCGGTTAATCCGATTTGGCATCCAAGTGCCCCATTTCTGCTCGGCATACACCGAGAACAAAGAGACCCTACGCTAATGTATTGATTTGGCATGTTATTTTGTGAATTTTCCCGTTAAGAAATAACAGAACAAGCCAGAATCAAAGCGATCAAATTGTTACAATGTAATGAACTTGAAAATGAAATCAATCTGATTTTTCATCCGTTCAACACGCCACAGTGACGCTATGAATCACCAACAAATCAACAAAATCCACAAGGCCGCCAACTCTGGCCGCGTTGAATTAATCCGGCTCAGTATTGCGCTACTGTTTATTGTCGGTATCGTGCTCTATACCGCAGCACGCGGCACCACCCCTAGTATTATGCTCATTGTCGCCTCAGTGGTTGGTGCTTATATGGCCATCAATATTGGGGCTAACGACGTTGCCAATAATGTGGGGCCAGCTGTCGGTTCCAAAGCACTCACGATGGGCGGAGCGCTCATTATTGCAGCTATTTTTGAAGCAGCAGGCGCCATCATTGCAGGTGGTGATGTCGTTTCGACGATTCGTAGTGGCATTATTGATCCAAACTTAATCCCTGATAAACAAACCTTTATCTGGATTATGCTCGCGGCCTTATTAGCGGGTGCTTTATGGCTCAATGTGGCGACAGCGATTGGTGCCCCCGTATCGACAACACATTCGATTGTCGGCGCTGTGCTCGGCGCAGGGGTTGCAGCAGGTGGAATGGGTATTGCAGACTGGGCGCAAGTCGGCACGATTGCTGCGAGCTGGGTGATTTCACCGCTGCTAGGCGGTATCTTTGCCGCACTCTTTTTGTACCTGATTAAACGTACCATTACTTACCAACAAGACATGATTGCAGCCGCTGCTAAAATGGTGCCGCTGCTCGTGGGCTTAATGGCATGGACTTTTAGCACTTATTTGATGCTCAAAGGACTTAACAAGATTTGGAAAGTCGAATTCGTGACGGCTTTAGGTATCGGTTTTGCGGTCGGCGTCGTCGTTTGCGCGGTAATTATGCCAATCATCAAGTCGCGCGCACGTGAAGTTGAAAATACCAAGCAAAGCGTGAATAACTTCTTCACGATTCCATTGATTTTTGCCGCCGCACTACTGAGCTTTGCGCACGGCGCTAATGACGTTGCCAATGCGATTGGCCCATTAGCTGCTATTAATGATGCTTTGATGAGTAGTGATGCTAGCCTGCATGATAAAGCCAGTATTCCATTGTGGATTATGGTGATTGGTGCGATTGGTATTTCTTTGGGCTTGGCTTTATATGGCCCGAAAGTGATTCGTACAGTGGGCTCGGAAATCACCGAGCTGGATCAAACGCGCGCATTTTGTATTGCCTTAGCCGCAACCATTACCGTGATTGTCGCCAGTCAAATGGGCTTGCCAGTGAGCTCAACCCATATTGCGGTTGGCGGGGTTTTTGGAGTCGGTTTCTTGCGTGAATACCTAAAAGCCAATCATGCCCGCAACATCGATGCGATCAAGACACATCATCCAGAAGGCGATCAAGCAGCGATCGATGCTTTTATGTTGAAATTCAATAAAGCCAATATTGCGCAAAAAGCCGTATTGCTAGAAGAATTAAAAACCAATGCGAAACAACAACTCGATCCGGCGCACTTCTCAAAAATGGAGCGTAAAGGCTTGAAGAAGGTTTATCGCCAAGAGTTGGTGAAACGCTCACAAATTATGAAAATCGCCGCAGCGTGGATCGTGACAGTGCCTATTTCGGCGTGTATTTCTGCAATGTTGTTCTTTATGCTAAGAGGTATGCTTTTGAATGCATAATTTAACGATACGTTAATATCAACACCCAAAAAAAGCGCTGCAATCGATGATTCAGCGCTTTTTCCACATTCTGGTGTTTCAGCGGCAAGGAGCCGTGCGTCAAGAGTAACGTATCTGTGAAGATGAATCGGCAAACTAACTCAAACCCAGCAGCCCGCTCAAAACGCAGCAACATCCACTCGAAATAAATCAAGAAAATAGAGATAAATTAATACCATAGAACCAAAATATTAAAGCAATCCCTTAAAAATAAAAAAACATCCAACAATAAATAACATGACTGAAAAACATTTTTTAAGTACGGCCGGTGATAAGACATGTGCCGCTTTTGCACCTAACTTTGCGGTAAAAAAACTCATTATGCTAATCCCCAAAAAAGCATAAATATGAACAAAGCCAATACTATTGATCACATTGACTTGCTCTTTGATCCCAAACAGCATAAATCCCACAGCACCCGCAATCGCAATCGGTAAACCACATGCTGCAGATGTACCCACCGCTTTTTGCATGATGACCCCATAAGAATTGAGATAAGGTACGGTTAAGCTCCCTCCTCCGATCCCAAAAATGGCAGAAGCCACACCAATTCCAGCACCTGCAAATACTTGCTTAGCAGTAGAGGGTAATATTTTATTTTGATCGACTATTTTTTTCGCCCCGACAAACATACTGTACGCAACCCAAAGCGCGAAAACACCAATGATGATTCGCAACTGTGCCGCAGCAAGTAATCCGGCAATTCCCGCTCCAAAAAATGACCCGACAATTAATCCCGGCGCCAAATTTCTAAAAACAGGCCAGATGACTGCAGCATTTTTATTGTGTGCAATTAATGAACTAATCGAAGTTACAATAATCGTTGCCAACGATGTACCTACAGCTAAATGCATGACGACTTCAGAGCTATAATTCATTTGTGTAAAAACCACATACAATATGGGCACGATAATAACGCCACCACCCACACCAAATAAACCAGCAGCAAATCCAGCGATAGTGCCTATTGCTAAAAAAATAATTATTTCCACGATATTCATACTTTATGAAGCGCTACAGTTTAAAAATGTTTAGGTTTATGCTACTGCCGCCTGCCCCACAAGATGATAAGCACGATTAAAATAAACTAAACCTTGCTCATATTGACTTTGCTGAATGGCAACAATTGGGCAAATAAAAATAGTATGCGTGCCAACCTCTTGAATTTGCTCAATCTGACAATCAAAACTCACCAAAGCATCTTCCAAAACAGGCGCGCCTGTTTTTAATTCAGTCCAATTACCATATTGAAAGCGTTCCTCTGAATTAATCGGAGCTGAAAATACGCCAGAAATCGGCTGATGATGCACGCCTAAAACATTCACAGTTAAGATTTTATTAGCGACAAAATGAGCGTGCGATCTTGCTGATTTATTCATGCAAACCAATAATGTAGGCGGATTATCAGTCACGCTACAAACTGCAGACGCAGTAAAACCATGACGACCCGATTCGCCGGTCGTTGTAACCACATTGACTGCGCCCGTTAACAACGACATTGCACTTCTATAGTCTGTTGCTTCAATCATCAAAATTATTCCTAAATTATCCATTTTTTAAATGTGAAAGTTACACTATTAAACGCACAGGGCCCACATCACCTGCAGTGCGCTTAATTTAATGTAGCCGACTCAAACGTTCCCAGACACAGAGACGCCAAGAATCAAACTGACTGATCTTCATTTGAAGTCCATAAGGAAAATTCAGATCAAGCACTTTTTCTCTGCGTCTCTATGCTGAAAGACTATTGAATGGCTAAATAGATTTAGGCCAATAGTTCATCTCGAACGATTTGCGCACCCGCAGTTAAAGCATTGAGCTTGCCTTGTGCGACTTCGCGAGGCAAAGGCGCCATACCACAGTTGGTGCAAGGGTAAAGCTTATCTGCATCGACAAATTGCAGCGCTTTTCGCAAGGTATCTGCAACCTCTTCAGGGGTTTCAATGGTATGGGTTGCTACATCGATCGCCCCTACCATTACTTTTTTTCCTCGGATCAGTTCAATCAAATCCATTGGTACCTGCGAGTTGTGGCATTCCAGTGAGACGATATCAATATTCGATTGCTGCAATTTAGGGAATGTAGCCTCATATTGGCGCCATTCTGAGCCCAAAGTTTTTTTCCAATCGGTATTGGCTTTAATGCCATAGCCATAGCAAATATGAACGGCAGTTTCACATTTGAGCCCTTCAATGGCTCTTTCTAATGTCGCCACACCCCAATCATTCACCTCATCAAAAAACACATTAAATGCAGGCTCATCAAATTGAATGATATCGACCCCTGCCGCCTCTAGTTCACGCGCCTCCTGATTCAGAATTTTGGCGAATTCCCATGCTAATTTTTCACGACTTTTATAATGGTGATCGTACAGCGTATCAATCATCGTCATCGGGCCTGGCAAAGCCCATTTAATAGGTTGTTTGGTTTGTTGGCGTAAAAACTTAGCATCTTCAACAAAAACCGGTTTTGGCCTAGAAACCTGCCCCACCACGGTGGGTACACTTGCTTCATAGCGATTACGAATTTTAACCGTTTCACGTTTTTCAAAATCAACACCGCTAAGATGTTCAATAAATGTAGTGACAAAATGTTGCCGGGTTTGCTCTCCATCACTGACAATATGAATTCCGGCTTGTACTTGCTCTTGCAATGACAAACGTAAAGCATCTAATTTACCGTCTTTTAATTCCTGATCTTCTAACTTCCAAGGTGACCAAATCTTTTCTGGCTCGGCAAGCCAAGACGGTTTAGGTAAACTGCCCGCGGTTGAAGTAGGTAATAGTATTTTCATCGTGAATCTCAGTTTTTATTATTGGATTAGAGCGCGCAATTAGCAGCCCAGTGATTTAGAATGGTTTGGTATGGTTTAATAAAATGTTCTTCAACAAACTTCCCTTGCTCAACTGCGAGTCGGCTACGCTCTTCTCGATCATAGACAATTCGAGTTAATGAATAATCTTGGTGCTGTAAACTAGGCTGATATATTTTTCCTGCAACCGAATTGGCATTATAAATTTCAGGGCGATATATCTTTTGAAAAGCACTCATGGTGCTAATTGTGCTAATCAACTCAAGATTTGTATAATCCGCCAGCAAATTACCCGCAAAGTAAAACGCCAACGGCGCTACGCTATTTGCTGGCATAAAATAGCGAACCTGTAGACCCATTTTATTAAAGTATTCGTCAGTCAACGAATATTCATCTTGAATATACTCGACACCTAATACAGGATGCTGATTTTCAGTCCTTTCATAAGTTCGACTACTAGAAACACTCAAACAAATCACAGGCTGTTTTTTAAAGTTTTCTTGATATGTATTTGAGTTAATGAAACTCTTAAATAATTTTCCGTGCAGCTCACCGTAATTTTCTGGCGTACTGAAATGGTTTTTCTGCTTATTATGTTCCAGCAGTAGCACGCTAAAATCATAGTCACGTACATACGAGGAAAAATTATTTCCTACAATACCTTCAGTTCTTTCATTAGTTTTATGGTCAACAATATTCGTTTTTAATATCTCAATTAAAGGCAAGCCCTTAGTGCTTTTTTCAGCATCCAGATTTAACTCAACAGAAATAATTTCAAGTTCTACAGAATAGCGATCTGACTTAGGATTGTCCCAATGCGCCAACTCATTAAAACGATTATTAATCATCTGTAAAGTATTGCGCAGATTCTCTTGGCGACGCTCTCCTCGAGCCAGATTCGCAAAGTTGGTGGTGATACGCGTATTTTCTGCTGGCAAATAGTTCTCATCGAAACTAATGCTATTAATCGTAAATGTAAACTCGTTGTTCATTTTGATCTGGTATCCTAATTTCTGCGATAAAACTTGAATTTATTTCATGCGCTGTGTGGGTGTTCTCAATTTTTCGAATACGCACAGTCCATCATAATTCCAGTCTTTTCTAATTTTTATAAATAGCACCATTAAAGTGGTATTCATATTGCCTAGCTTGCGTCAATGATTGTGATTTATACCGGACTCCAAACATGAACACCAATGAGACTATTTTCAAAAACAATGAATTACTTTCATGGCATCAATAGTGTGAGGACAATCGCAGACTCAAGCTAAAAATATTAGAAATATTGAGGGGGAGCTGGTTTAAGACAGGGTGCTAATCATTGCCACTTTGTCATTTAAGCGTGGTGTAGCAATCATTATTTCGAGAAAATATGCGTAATGAAGAAGGAGTAATGCAGTGTAAGCGAGTGATGTCAGGAGACTTAGATCGTCAAATGATATCGTTACAAGTTGCAATCTGAGATCGCTTCAAGCAACACGTTGCCATGACGCAGCAAGTGAATAAGTCCTCCGAAAGTTCAGATGACTTATCCACTTACAAATTGAATGAATAATACTTTGTGCAGTTATAGCTTATAAGCTTCGATGAGGATGCCCACATAAAAAAATTAATTAATACTTTCAGTGCTTTAGAAATTTATTTTGAAGTAGCACAGAGTTTATTGACTCTTAGCTAAACAGATTTTCCGTAATATTTACGCTTCATTCTCAGTGCGACATTCACTAAGGCTATCAACACCGGCACCTCAACCAAGGGGCCAATTACGCCAGCAAAGGCTTGATCAGAACTCAAGCCAAACACAGCAATCGACACCGCAATCGCCAGCTCAAAATTATTGCCGGTCGATGTAAACGCAATCGACGCATTTTGATCGTACGGTAAGCCCATTTTCTTGCCGATAAAAAAGCTAGCGAAAAACATCACCATAAAATAGATGACCAGCGGAATGGCGATTTGGATTACGTCCAGCGGCAGCTCGACAATCATTTCACCTTTCAAGCTGAACATCAGCACGATGGTTGCGAGCAAGGCAATCAGCGTGATCGGCGAAATGCGCGGGATAAACACGGTGTTGTACCAAGCTTCGCCCTTCGCAGCGACCAGCCATTTTCGGCTGAGAAACCCCGCCAAAAATGGAATGCCCAGATAAATCAATACGCTTTGTGCAATATCGAAAATCGTAATATCCAGCGCAAAACCTTGTAAGCCAAACAGCGGCGGCAGCACGGTGATAAATAGCCACGCCATAAAGCTATAAGTAATAATTTGGAACACACTATTGAGTGCCACTAAGGCCGCACCGTATTCTTTGCTACCACCGCTAATGTCGTTCCAGACGAGCACCATCGCGATACAACGCGCCAACCCAATCAAAATCAAGCCGACCATATAGCCAGGCTGATCGCGCAAGAAAATAATTGCCAGCAAAAACATCAAAATCGGGCCAACAATCCAGTTCATGATCAAAGAAAGCGTAATCGCTCGCTGATCGCGGGTGACTTCACCGAGCAGGCTGTAATTCACTTTTGCCAGCGGCGGATACATCATCAAAATCAGGCCAATTGCCAGCGGAATATTGGTCGTGCCAACCGACATCGCTTCATTGAGCTGTGCCATTTGCGGAAAAACCACGCCGATCCCAACACCAACAGCCATGGCCAGAAAAATCCATAGCGTCAGATTGCGATCCAAAAAACTCATCTTGTGCGACGTCGATTCATCGGCGCAGGCTTTAACATTCATGCTGAATACTCAAATGGTTTGAATTTTAAAAAATATTTACTTTTGGCCGTGCTCTGCCAGCTCTAAAAGTCGCGTCACGCCAATTGGCTCGTCTTTCAGCAAGGGCACGACGGCATAGCGCTGTGCGTGCTGATTCACCACTAGGTCGATCTCACGCAATTCATTCTGGGCGCGTTGCTGAAGCAACGGCGATTTTGCGCCAGCCAGCGCGATGCTGTTATTAATCACCCACGCCCACGGAGTAATGCCTGCGCGTTGCAAATCGGTTTGCAGATTGGCCGCTTCCAGCACGGGCGTGGTTTCGGCCAAAGTCACGAGCAGCACTTTGGTTTGCTTCGGGTCTTGCAATTGCATCATCGGCGTTAGGTAATGCAGCTTGGCCTGATCCATTTTTTTTGCGACTTCACGGTGATACGCGCCCGTGGCATCGAGCAGCAATAGCGTGTGGCCAGTTGGTGCGGTATCCATCACAACAAACTTCTTGCCCGCTTCGCGAATAATCCGCGAAAAAGCCTGAAATACGGCGATTTCCTCGGTACACGGCGAGCGCAAGTCTTCTTCCAGTAAAGCTCTGCCTTGGGTATCAAGTTGTGCGCCTTTACTAGCAATAACTTGCTGTCGATACTGCTCAGTCACTTCATGTGGATCGATACGACTCACAGTCAGATTGTCTAAACTGCCGACGAGTGTTTCGCTTAGATGCGCCGCAGGATCAGAAGTGGTTAAATGCACTGGCAGGCCGCGATGCGCGAGCTCGACCGCGACTGCGGCGGCAATCGTCGTTTTGCCGACTCCGCCTTTACCCATTAGCATCACCAAACCATGGCCGTCGGCGGCAATTTGATCGACCAGCGTCGATAAATTGGGCGCAGCAAAGTCGATTGCGTTGGAATCAATACTCGGCGCAGCACTTTGGACATCAGTAAACAATTGCTGCAAAGCAGGCAAACCGACCAGATTAAAGGGTTTTAGTGCTAACAAATCCGTTGGCAAGTCTTTCAAAAAATCCGGAATATTCGCCAGCGCTGCGTGTTCGCGTTGCGCGATTGCTGCTGCGAGCGGGTCTTGGCTAGCTTCTGATTCGGGCAGCACGCCATTAATCACTAAATATTGCTGTGCCAAGCCAATATCGGCCAGCTCTTCATGCGTTCGTGCCACTTCGCGCAAGGTCGCTTGCTGGGCGCGGGCCACTAAAATCAGGCGAGTACGAATCGGGTCGGCCAAGGCATCCACTGCGGCTTTGTACTGTGCGCGCTGTTTTTCCAGCCCGTACAATGGGCCAAGGCAAGACGCATCACCTTTGCCTTCGGCCAAAAAGCCACTCCACGCGCCCGGCAATTGCAGCAAGCGTATCGTGTGGCCGGTCGGCGCGGTATCAAAAATAATGTGATCAAAATCAGCGGTTTGTTTCGAGTCGATGAGTAGCGCGGTGAACTCATCAAACGCCGCAATTTCCGTCGTGCACGCGCCCGAGAGCTGCTCCTCAATGCCGCGAACGACGTCATCGGGCAACACACCACGCACCGGATCAACGATCCGATTGCGATAGACTTGCGCCGCCGCTTGGGGATCGATTTCGAGCGCGGATAAATTGGCAACCGCAGGAATGTCGGTGATTTGATTGCCAATCGTAATGCCGAATACTTGGCCGACATTGGATGCCGGATCGGTGCTCACCAATAAAATTCGCTTCCCAGAGGCCGCCAATTGAATGGCCGTTGCGCAAGCAATCGATGTTTTACCAACGCCACCTTTGCCGGTGAAGAACAGAAAACGCGGGGCTTGGGTAAGGTGTTGACGCCGACCGAAAATTGACCCACTACAGCTAGTTATACCGATCCAAAATTGACCCAGGTGCTCTACTTATTCTGCTTAATTCTTGAGCAGAGGATAAAAGGTGATCACCATGGAAATGATTGGCAAAATCCGCAGGATGTATTTTCGCGATAATCTATCGCTGCACGAAATCACCAAGCGCACCGGTCTGGCGCGCAACACCATCCGGACTTGGATTCGTAAGCCAACCTCGAAGTCTGAACCGCAATATATCCGGCAGCATAAGCCCGGCAAACTCACTCCATTTCACGCCACTTTAGAACGTGCGCTCACTGCCGATTCATTCCGTGCCAAACAGAATCGTCGCACCGCCAAAGCGTTGTTCGAGCAGATCCAAGCTGAGGGCTATTCGGGGGGTTATAGCGGCGTCACCGATTTCGTTCGTGCTTGGCGTGGCAAAGCTGGTAAAGCCCCGCAAGGCTTTGTGCCCTTGCAGTTTGCTTTGGGTGAAGCCTTTCAATTTGATTGGAGCGAAGAGAATCTCCTTATCGGTGGCATTTATCGCCGCATTCAAGTTTCCCATATGAAGTTGTGTGCCAGTCGCGCTTTCTGGCTGGTCGCTTATCCCAGCCAAGGTCATGAAATGTTATTTGATGCGCATGCCCGCTCCTTTGTCGCTCTAGGTGGCGTGCCACGACGCGGCATTTACGACAATATGAAGACCGCTGTTGATAAGGTACTCAAGGGCAAAGGGCGTATTGTGAATGCCCGTTTCTCTGTGATGTGCGCGCACTACTTGTTTGATCCCGACTTCTGCAATGTCGCCTCTGGTTGGGAAAAAGGCGTCGTTGAAAAGAATGTGCAAGATAGTCGGCGACGCATTTGGCTTGAAGCGCAAAGCATTAAATTCAGTCACTTTGAAGCGCTGAATGCCTGGCTGGCCGAACGTTGTCGTGCCTTGTGGGACGAACTCAAACATCCTGAGTTCAAAGGGTTAAGCATTGCTGAAATGTTGGAGCAAGAGCGACTGGCAATGATGCCGATGCCGACCCCGTTTGATGGTTACGTTGAGCATCTGGCTCGAGTTTCCAGTACGTGTTTGATCAGCGTAGCGTGCAATCGATATTCAGTTCCTTGTGAATGGGCGCGTCAGCGCGTAAGTGTTCGGTTGTACTCAACACAAGTGGCGATTGTGGTGAACGATGAAATCGTGGCTTGCCATCATCGTCTGCCGGCAAAACATCAGGTCAGTTTCGATTGGCAGCATTACATTCCACTGATCAGTCGCAAGCCTGGTGCATTACGCAATGGTGCGCCATTTACAGAGATGCCAACGGCGTTGTTGCGGCTGAAACAAGGATTGTTAAGGCGCAACGGTGGTGACAAAGTAATGGCACAAGTGTTGGCCACCGTTCCGGTGGCCGGATTGGATGCCGTGCTCGTTGCAGTTGAGTTGGTCTTAGAATCAGGAGTCATCAGCATTGAACACATTCTGAATGTGGTCGCGCGCTTGAATGATCCACCTGCTACAGCCAGTGCCGAAACTGCTTTGCAGTTAGGGGATGCACCGCAAGCGAATACGGAGCGCTATGACCGTCTGCGTGAAGCTTCCGAGCCTACCGCTGCGAGTGAGGGAGCCAATCATGCGTGACATTACCGCGGAACTCAAAGCCTTGCGCTTGCACGGTATGGCGGGCGCTTGGGTTGATTTAAAAGCTCAAAGTGGTTTGGCTATAGATACCTCGGGCTGGCTGATTGAACATTTACTCCAAGCAGAAAACACCGACCGTGGTCTGCGTTCGATTCATCATCAAATGGCTGCGGCTAGATTCCCTGTACATCGAGACTTGGCGGGTTTCGACTTTAGTGTGTCGAAAGTGGATCAAGCCCTCGTTGGGCAACTGGCGACGCTGGCTTTTACGGAAACCGCACAAAACGCCGTGTTGATTGGTGGTCCGGGCACTGGAAAAACACATCTGGCCACTGCGATGGGGATTGGGGGGATTACACGGCATGGCAAGCGGGTGCGTTTTTACTCAACGGTTGATCTGGTCAATCTACTGGAAAAAGAAAATCGAGAAGGTAAAGCTGGGCGAACCGCACTGGCGCTAATGCGAGTGGATGTGGTGATTCTGGATGAACTGGGCTACTTGCCCTTCAGCCAAGCCGGTGGCGCATTGCTGTTTCACTTGCTGTCGAAGCTGTACGAACACACCAGCGTGATCATCACGACCAATCTGAACTTCTCGGAATGGTCGAGTGTCTTTGGTGATGCCAAGATGACAACGGCGCTATTGGATCGACTCACCCATCATTGTCATATTGTTGAAACAGGGAATGATTCCTATCGTTTCCAGCACAGCAGTATGGCGGCGAAATCGAAGATCAAACAGCGGGAGCAAAGTAAGAAAGATGAACTGAGTAGGGAAGCGGAACCGTTCTAAGTTGAAAATGAAGGTGTAAAAATAGCGGGCGAACTGCCCGCTAATTGCTAGACTTACCCACAGTTGCTCCGTTAAAAAGCAACGCTCAGCCCTGGGTCAAAATTCGATCGGCAGGGTGGGTCAAATTTCAATCGGCGCGAACAGGTAAGGAATTTCATGATATGACTCCACCAACTAAACAGCATTGAACTTCAGGAATTAGCCGCAACGATTTCCAGAGCAACAGTTATTTTTCTCAGGCAGCACTTTTGTGATTACAGCCCAACGCGCCAATTCTGCCCGAGTCGGATACCGTCCCGCCAAAGCCATTTCGCTATCCACCAGAACGACAGGGAGCGCTTCAGCGCCAGAGCGCACTAGAAATGCTTTCACAAGCTCATTTTCTGCAAACGCCATCGGCTGCTGCGCCAAATTAAAGCGTTCAATCTGCGCACCTTGTTGCTTGGCCCAATCGATATCGGCTGAGGCATTCACCAAAGCTTGGTCTACATCTTCACCGCACACGCCAGAGCTACAGCACAGGGCGGGGTCAAAAATTTGTATCTTGCTCATGATTTTCTCCTAACAGCATTTGTGAAACGCCGCCGATGGACTACTCCGTCTTAGGAGCGGGGCAGCACAGTGGTGGCAAAACAGCGGGCGAGCAGCTCGACTGGTTGCGTAAGTCAGCACATTGTTCGGGATGCCCTTCGCAACATTCCTCGGTCAGATAGGCGATTAGATCCAGCATCAAGCTCAGATTGGCTCGATAGCGCATATAACGGCCTTCTTGTTCGACCGTCACTATATTGGCCTGCGCCATGGCTTTGAGGTGAAACGACATATTGGTTGGCGGTAAGCCGAGTGCAGTTGCAATTTCTCCTGCCACCATACCAGTATGACCTTGGCGAACTAATAAACGATAAGCATCCAAACGGATACCCGATGAAAGCGACTCAAAAATAGTCGTAGCGATTAATTTTTCCATAATTCAACTATACAACAATGTTTGAAATATTGTATTGTTATTATCAACAATATCAATTTCAGTCTGAGGACAGCACAAATGAGCATCAAAGTAGGGATTAACGGCTTTGGCCGTATGGGACGTTTAACACTGCGCGCGGCTTGGGGCTGGCCAGAGATTGAGTTTGTGCAAATCAACGATCCGGCGGGCGACGCAGCAACCTTGGCGCATTTGCTCAATTTTGACTCGGTGCATGGCCGTTGGGCGCATGAAGCGACGACTGAGGGTGATGACATCATCATCGGCAATCAGCGCATCAAAACCACGCGCAACAAAGCCATCAGCGACACTGATTGGTCGGGCTGCGATGTGGTGATCGAAGCCTCAGGCAAAATGCGAACCACCGCGCTACTGCAAGCCTATCTCGACCAAGGCGTAAAACGCGTGGTCGTTACCGCGCAGGTAAAAGAAGCTGGTGTACTGAATGTCGTCGTCGGTGTGAACGATCACCTGTTCGATCCCGCTATTCACCGCATTGTCACCGCCGCCAGTTGCACGACCAACTGCCTCGCTCCCGTTGTGAAAGTCATCCACGAACAGCTAGGTATTCGCCACGGCAGCATGACGACGATTCATGATTTGACCAATACGCAAACCATCATCGACGCACCACACAAAGACCTGCGCCGTGCGCGTTCGTGCGGCACGAGTTTGATCCCGACGTCGACTGGCTCGGCCACCGCGATTACCGAAATCTTCCCTGAGCTGAAAGGCCGCCTGAACGGCCACGCCGTTCGCGTGCCGCTGACCAACGCTTCGCTCACCGATTGCGTATTCGAGCTAGAACGCGCGACGACGGTGGAAGAAGTGAATGGACTACTGAAAGCGGCATCAGAAACGTATTTGAAAGACCTTTTGGGTTATGAAGAACGCCCACTGGTATCAATCGACTATCGCGGCGATGCACGCTCGTCGATCATCGATGCGCTATCGACAATGGTCATCAACGGTACACAGTTGAAACTGTACGCGTGGTATGACAATGAATGGGGTTATGTGAATCGCACGGCTGAATTGGTGAGACAAGTCGGTTTGGCAGATCAGTAAATATGAGCAAGGGTATTGCCAAGCACGCTCTATAAAACATGGTTTGTATGAAAATACTCTTTTTAAATGGTAATGTTCTCAATACGTGTTGATTTAGTGCCTTCGGCACCGTGTTTTACAGTCGCAATCCGCGACGGGGACTTACTTTCCTTGCTTCGCCAAGGAAAGTAAGCAAAGGAAGGCGACCCGGGCGAAAAGCGCTCCGCGCTGCCCTTGCTTCGTCGTGAGCCAAACGATCAAACTGTTTGTCTCCCTTCTCGCTGCGGTTTTCGCTACACGGGATTTAAGCCCCAGACCAATCATCGGGCTCTTATCCACGCAAAATGAGAGTATTACCATAAAAATTCATCCATCTGGAGAAGCAATGAATCCCTCGGTTGCAGTATTCGGTTTTTTGCGGTTCCCACCTGATCAGTTGGATGCGATTCGCCCCCATTTGAAAACCTTGGTGGATGCAACTTACCTGCACGATGGGTGCATCGCCTATGACGTGGCAGAAGACTTATTTGATGCTGGCTTAATCCGCGTTTCCGAGCTGTGGCCTAGTGCCGAAGCTTTGCAACAACACCTCGTTGCGCCACATATCGATCCATGGCGTACAGCGGCTCGCGCCTGTGGCTTGCTGGATAGAAAATTCACTGCATATTCGATGGGCGAGTCGTAGTTGGTGTAGCGCGAGGTCTCGGATTGCGCTGTGCTAATGGTTGAAAATGGACTGATAACTTGGGAATGGATTATGGCGTTTGAGTTGATAGAAATTTCGGCAGATGATTTACCAATGGTCAAAGAGAAGTTCATGGAACATTTTGTTTCATATGCAGGAAAATGGGTCATCGATCCAGAATCATCTGATTGCCTTCTGTTCTCCGGCCGAGATTATCTCGATCCGACCGTTCCGAGTCATTTTGTGCTTTTGAACAAAGATCGGAAAGTGAGTTATTTTTTTGAAGTTTTGGCGATGCAATATGCTCGAAGACATGTAGAAGGATGGTTGTCGCCCGAGGATTCTGCGCCCGATTTCGTTGTAGTTATTAAGCTTGCTGAAGATTGCATCGTTAATCCCGACATTATCAAAACTAAGATTTGTGATGCAATGCGGGCGTTGAAAAGAAGTACGGATTTACAGCTTCTATTTATTCCTCATTGGGGGCGTTTTTATTGAACCTTTCAAGATTAGGCTTAAAAACTACCCGGCAAAGTGACGTACTCTAAAAAAATGATTCCAGTCTTATGGCTTGGCTTGGCTTGGTGAGGTTGCTCAACTTTGTATTAATTCAAAGCACGATGGCAGGTCTGAGGCTTGAGTTCCCGTGTAGCGAAAACCGCTGCGAGGAGGGAGACAAACAGTATTATCGTTTGGCTCACGACGAAGCAAGGGCAGCGCGGAGCGCTTTTCGCCCGGGTCGCCTTCTCTTGCTTACTTCTCTTGGCGAAGCAAGAGAAGTAAGTCCCCGTCGCGGATTGCGACTGCAAAACATCGTGCCACAGGCACTTTAAAAATATGAATACGAGATCGCCGATGCTCTCCACCCTCTCCCCCCAAATCCGCCAATATTTGATCATCACCGGCAACTATTGGGCATTTACGCTAACCGATGGCGCTTTGCGGATGTTGGTCGTGCTGCATTTTCATCAGCTTGGCTTTTCGCCACTCAATATTGCGTTGCTGTTTTTGTTTTACGAGATTTTTGGTGTTGTTACTAACCTCGTCGGTGGCTGGCTGGGCGCGCGGATTGGCTTGAATAAGACGATGAATATCGGCCTTGGCCTGCAAGTGATCGCGCTGCTGGCGCTGACCGTGCCAACTGCGATGTTGACGGTGCCATGGGTGATGGCGGCGCAGGCACTGTCGGGGATTGCCAAAGATCTGAATAAAATGAGCGCCAAAAGTAGTATCAAGACGCTGGTACCCGCTGGCGCGGAAGGGAAACTCTTTCAGTGGGTGGCGGTATTAACGGGTTCTAAAAATGCGCTCAAAGGCGTCGGGTTTTTCTTGGGCGGCGTATTGCTGGCGACTTTAGGTTTTGCGGGCGCAATGTGGGCGATGGCGGGTGTGTTGCTCTTGGTGTGGATTGCTAGCCTGCTGAGTCTGAAATCAGATTTGGGCAAGGCGAAAAACAAGCCTAAGTTTGGTGAGATTTTTTCTAGTAGCCGTGCGGTGAATATTTTGTCGGCAGCGCGAATGTTTCTCTTTGGCGCGCGTGATGTGTGGTTTGTCGTGGCGCTACCCGTGTTTATGGCGACGACTTTGGGTTGGGCCGATTGGGCGGTCGGCACGTTTTTTGCCTGCTGGGTGATTGGCTACGGCATCGTGCAATCGCTCGCTCCGTATTTAACCGGCAAAAAATCGGGCAAAGTCCCTGATGGCCGCGCCGCGATGCTGTGGGCAATTCCGCTTGCCGTATTAACTGCGGGTATTGCCATAGGGATCAATTTAGAAAATGGCTTGGAGGCAATACTAGTTGGTGGGCTCTTGCTATTTGGTGTGCTGTTTGCGATTAATTCTTCATTACATAGCTATTTGATCGTCAGTTACGCCAAAGAAGACGGCGCATCGCTCGATGTGGGTTTTTACTATATGGCCAATGCGATGGGGCGACTGATCGGTACGGTGTTGTCAGGCTGGGTCTACCAAACGGCAGGCTTGGCGGCTTGTCTGTGGATTTCAGCAGCTTTTATTGCCTTAGCAGCGCTGATTTCATTGGGACTGCCTCGACACGCAAACAACGAGTAAACGCCAGCTGTTGATTGCGCTAGCTAAGCCGAAAAGCAATCGACTTAGCAATGAGTTTCAGTTGCCATCAATTAGCGCGAATTTCGAATGCGACAGGCCAATGAGATAAGCCATGAAGTACTACTCAATTTAGTATCGAAAGTCTCAAAAAATTGAGGTCAATGTTTCAATAATGAGCGATCACCCGTAAAGTATAAAAAGCTGCATTTCAAACGAATTGATAGTGTTAAGAAAACACAGGGCGATTGAGTTTATGACTCAATCGAGACGGATGCTACTGCTGCTCTTGCCTGCTTATTCAGACCATTTTGGCCTGTGCAACTTCTTTTAGCACTGTTTTACAGTCTCACACTTACTTAAGCATGCTTTAATCACTTATCGCTTCGTTTTTTAATCCTTCAGGATCACACACCATGAACGCAACAGAAGCAGGTCAACATATTTTAGTGACGGGTGGTACTGGCTTTATTGGTGCTCAATTGCTTAAGCAACTGCTGGCCGCTGGCCATCGTGTGAGTTTGTTTAGTCGTCAGCCTGCGGCAGCGATGGCCAAATTTAATGGGACTGATGGGGCCAAGGGCAAGGTCAGTGCATTTTCGAATTGGAGCGAGTTGCCAGACGACGCGCAATTTGATGCCGTGGTGAATTTGGCAGGCACCCCAGTCGTTGGTCCGCGCTGGTCGGCGGCGCGCAAGCAAGTTTTGCTCGATAGCCGCGTTGGCACAACCGAAGGGCTCGTGTCGTGGATTGCGAGAGCCAGCGTCAAGCCAAGCGTCTTGGTGAATGGTTCTGCGATTGGCTATTATGGCTGCCGCGGCGATGAAGCGCTGGATGAATCCGCTCCACCACAAGACGAATTTATGTCTGAGCTGTGCCAAAAGTGGGAAGCGGCAGCATTAAAAGCCGAAGATTTCGGCCTGCGTGTTGTGCGACTGCGTCTGGGTTTGGTGTTTTGCTCGCACGATGATAAAGGCGGCGCACTGCCGAAGCTGATCGCGCCGTATTATTTTGGCGTTGGCGGCAAAATGGGCGATGGCCAACAAGTGATGAGCTGGGTGCATCGCGATGATGTGATTGCGGTGATTTTGCGAGCTCTACACGACAGCAGCCTCAGCGGCGCAGTGAATATGACCGCTCCTGAAGCCCCTACCCAAGCACAGTTTGCCAAAGCAGTCGGCCAAGCACTGCACCGCCCTACTTTTATCGCCACACCGGCTTGCGTCATTGACACCTTGGCTGGCGAAATGGGCGCGCTCTTTACCAAGGGGCAGCGCGTGGTACCGAAAAAACTCCTTGATGCAGGGTATGTATTTAAATACCCCACATTAGACAGTGCACTCAAAGCCTACCTAGGAAAATAAAGCCCACCAGCCGCCAGGCTGGTTTTTTTATCAAGATCAAGAATTACAGTACCTGATAAATCTGCCCAGTTTGTGCGCCCTCGACGCTTTTACTGAATGCGCGAGCTACTTTGGCGGCAGGAACAGTTTCAAAACCGCGAAAGTAAGCGCCATAACTTTCCTGTGATTCGGTCAAAAGCGTCGGACTCACCACATTAATACGCAAACCACGCGCCAACTCAATCGCGGCGGCGCGAGCAAAGGCTTCCAAACCGCCGTTGACCATACTGACGCTGCTGCCGTAAACAATAGGATCATTCGTTAAAGCGCCGCTGATCAAGGTAAAACTGCCGCCATCGTTCAGATATTTCTGCCCGATCAGCACCAGCTGGACTTGTCCCATCAATTTGTCGTTAATCCCTATCGCATATTCTGCAGCGGTCATTTCATTCAATGCGCCAAAATGCACATTGCCGGCAGCAGAAATCACTGCATCAACAGGGCCGACTTGCTGATACATTTTTTCAATACTGGCTGCATCAGTGAGATCAACCTGAATGTCGCCACTATTGCGCCCAGCGCTGATGATTTCATGCCTTGAAGCCAGTTCTTTAACAAGCGCTTGACCAATAGTTCCTGCCGCGCCGATAACGATGATTTTCATTTTGTACCCCTCAATGTAAATGCTTGAAATTAAGCTTGATTACATCTTATCAAATCGCTAATAATTGATAATCTAGAAAAATATAAACTGATTGTTTACTTTATGAACCCAATAGAACCATTGAATCAGCAATTACTGGCTGCGATCACTTTCGCCGCAGTGATCGAATACGGCAGTTTTACCGCCGCCGCCGAGAAACTGGGCTACACCAAAGGGCTTGCCAGTCGCCGCGTGGCCCAATTAGAAAAACAGCTTGGCGTACAGCTCTTGTTTCGTACCACACGCAAACTCAGCCTGACCGAAGCAGGCCGCGTTTATCTGGCTCATTGCCAGCAATGGCCGCAATGGATCGCCCAAGCAGAACAAGCAGTGCATGAAGCAAGCGGACAAATCAGTGGCAAAATCAGAATCACCGTGCCAACTAGTTTTGGTGGCACGTTTATGGCCGAAGCCCTGATTGCGTTTCGGCGACGCTATCCTGCGGTGCAAGTGGAGCTCGATTTATCGCGTGAAATGCGTGATTTAGAAACGGATGGATTTGACTTAGCGATACGTAGCAAGCCAGCAGCACACGAGCGCGTCATCGCGATACCCATTATGAATGCCGATGATTGGCTGGTTGCCTCTCCCGCTTTATTCACCGAAAAGGCAGCGCCACAACAGCTAAGCGAACTCAAAGAATGGCCGTGCATTGCCAATAGCCACTTTAAAAATCCGTTGGAATGGATATTTAATGACGGCGCAGATATCGTCAGCATACAAAGCCCATTGCAGATCAACGATCATCAGCTGATCCGCAATCTGGCATTGGCTGGTGCAGGGATTGCTCGCCTTCCCAGCTATTTGGTGGCCGCAGATATTATGCAGCAAAGATTAGTTCGCTTAATTGAGAATGCCCGCGCCAATCAAAATGCGTTTTACTTGGTGTATCCACCCCGCACGCCCCAGCCCGCCAAGGTCAGAGCGATGATCGACTTTTTGAAAGAATGGTTTGTGTTGCCGAACGAGCATGTACTTAAGTGCAAGTACTGAAAAATGAGTAACGTGGATCTTACTTATTCGATTGCAGGCGCTTGCTGACGCAACCATGCTCGATACACACGCAGTGCAACTTGCGCATCATCAGCGGCGTACTGCATTTGCTTTTCTGATAAGGGCGAAAATGCCCAGTTTGACGTTGATATTTTTTTCGATTTTTGCAATCTTTGGCCAAAAAACTGCGCAACCGCGGTTTTGGCGCCCATATCGCTGCGAGAATCGGTACGTAAAGCACGGGCCAAATCGAGGACGTTTTCGGTTGAAATACCCAATTTGGCTTGCAAACGTTGCTTATCATCGCTGAGGCCAAAACCCACTTTCAGAATCGTGGTCGATTCCAAAATGGCTTTAAGCTCTGCGGTTTGCACGCCACGACCGATCGGAATCAAAAAAACCTGTTGATCGGTCGCCAATTGAATCAAATGCGGGCCGTTCGAGGCTTGACCTTTGTGAAATACAGGTTTGGATTCGGTATCAAAACCCAAAACGTCAGTAGCGCTTAACACGGCCAAAGCCCGCGCAAAATCAACGGGCGTTTGCACCAACACCACATCACTCATTGCCACGCCGCAATACGGCGGTAAAATTTCTATCGTCATCATTCAAACATAATAACGCAAGCTTTGAGCAATCGAGGCATTTTTAATTATCAATAGGTATATTCATCTGGGCATTATTTTAAATAGACCAGAGAAACATACCCACAAAAAAATCATCTATCGCTTCGCCAAGGCTGCAGCAAATAGCGCACAGCGCGGCAATCAAACGCTTCAGCCTAAATAGCGTTGCTCTAAATGCTGGCGAAAATGTGCCGGATTGAGCGACTCACCCGTAGCGCGCTGAATCAGTTCAGCGGTTTCCCAACGGCTGGCAGGCGTCCAAATATGCGTTTTCAGCCAGTCAAAAATAGGCGCTAAATCACCCGCCGCAATCCGCTGATCCAAATCAGGAAACTGACTGCGAATCGTCGCAAAAAATTGCGCGGCGTACATCGCACCGAGTGTGTAACTTGGGAAATAACCAAAGCTGCCATCGGTCCAGTGAATATCTTGCAGGCAGCCATTTTTGAAATTGCCTTGGGTATCCACGCCCAAATACGCCAGCATTTTTTGATTCCACAAAGCTGGAATTTCATCGGGTTCGATGTCGCCATCAATCAGCGCCCGCTCAATTTCATAGCGCAAAATGACGTGGGCCGGATAAGTCAGCTCGTCGGCATCAACCCGAATGAAATCAGGTTTCACGCGGGTATAAATTTTGGCCAGATTACTGGCAGAAAAAGCGGCTTGCTCACCCAAATGCTGCTGCACCAAAGGCTGAATCAAAGCCAAAAAGGCGGGGCTACGACCCAATTGCATTTCAAACGACAAGCTTTGGCTTTCATGCACCGCCATCGATCGCGCGCGCCCTACAGGCAGATGCACTAAATCTCGCGGCAAGTTTTGCTCGTAACGCGCGTGGCCCGTTTCGTGCACGATGCCCATCATGCTTTGCGTGAAATCATCCTCGGTATAGCGCGTGGTGATCCGCACATCTTCTGCCACACCGCCGCAAAATGGATGATGCGAGACATCCAAACGACCTGCTGCAAAATTAAAGCCAAGTAACTTCATCACCTCCAGCCCCAAGGCGCGCTGAGATTCAATCGCAAACGGCCCTTGCGCGGCAATCACCGGTTCCTTGCTCTGTTTAGTCATCGCTTGTTGGATTAATTCAGGCAACCACTGCTTCACATCGCCAAAAATACGATCCAATTCGGCGCAGGTCATGCCCGGCTCATACTTATTCATTAAAGCTTCATAGGGCGACAAGCCGCTGTGTTGGCTGAGTAGCTGTGCTTCTTCACGCGACAAGCGCACCACTTCGCGGAAATTGGCCAAAAAGCCATCCCAATCGTTATTGGCACGCTGTGTGCGCCATTCATGTGAACACTTTGAACCCGCCAAAGTTTTCGCCTCAACCAAACTGGCTGGTAATAAATTGGCGTGCTCCCATTGGCGTTTCATTTCTCGCAAACTGGCCTGCTCTGCTTCATTTAAATCTTCGCTACTGGCTGCGGCAATGGTCGCAGCCAAAGCAGGATCGGTCAAACTGTGATGAATTAACACATCCAACTCAGCCAAGGCCGCACCGCGCGCGTCATTCCCTTCTGGCGGCATCATCGCCGCTTGATCCCAGCCCACCATCGCCGCTAAATGCTCAAAGCGGTAAATGCGGGTAAACACAGAGACTAATTGCTGGTAAGCCGTTGGCTGCATGATCAAACTCGGAGTCATATAAAAAGTTCTGCAATCATAGTCGGTTTTACCTGAAATCAGGCATGCATAGCATGATTAAACTGAAGCGAGCTGCAATCGACGGAAGTAGTAAGCCCGTGCAGCGTCATACGCCCAGTTGTACACGTAGGTATACGGCAAAAAGAATAAGAAAAATCCAAGATCCAGTAACAGTGCCTCCCAGATCCCGATTCCCATCCACCACATAGTCAGCGGTAAGGCAAAAGCGATAAATCCCGTCTCAAAAGACACCGCATGCAAGGCACGAATGCGCGGTGTACGTTGCCATTGGCGACGGCGCTCGATGATTTCAAAGCCAAAATTAAACACCATATTCCATAGCATGGCCGTCGTAGCCAACATCGCAGCCAGAACCCCAACGTGGCTGACTGATGAGCCCATCGCCCAAGCAGCCAATGGTGTGGCAAGTGCAATACCGCCGATTTCAAATAGTAGCGCATGCATAAAACGCTCTTTCAATGTTTTTGCTGGCAGCGTGTTCGTTGCTGATTTCATCTGTTTCCCTTCATTTTTCCTTGACAGTGACAGCGATTATCAGCGACTTTACCGTTATATAAAAATCAACAACCATCGGGATTTCCGATATGTTTAATTCAATCGACGCGCTCAGCGCCTTTGTACAAGCCGCAGAACTCGGCTCATTTTCCGCTGCGGCGCGGCATTTAGGTAAAAGCCAATCGACAATCAGCGAAGCGATTAGTAATTTAGAAGTCGATGCAGGATTGGCGCTATTTGATCGAACTGCGCGCCAAATTAAGCTCACGCCAGCGGGCGTGCAATTACTAAATCATGCAAGGCAAGTACTCAATAGTCACGATGCGCTCAAGCGCCAAGCCAGCGCTTTGCACGCAGGGCTTGAAGCGCAACTGAGCATTGTGATGTCTGATACCTTTCAATCACGTGAATTTGAATCGCTACTCAGCGAATTTGCCGAGCGCTTTCCGCTACTCCGTTTAGAATGTTTAGCCGATGAAGATCAAGACGTGCTGCATCTACTACACACTGGCCGGGCGCATCTGGGTTTGATCCGTGCGCAAGCCTCCTATGGCGCAGATTTTTCAGCGCTGCCGATTCCTGGTCGACGCGAAATGGCGATCTACGTTAGCCAGCAGCATCCCTTAGCCAAAATCGAGAATCCCAGCGTCGCCATGCTGGCCGAGCACCGCGAATTGGTGCTTAGCAGCTATATGGAAAACAGTAATGCGCAATACAGCCCGCGCTGCTGGCTAGCGCCCAGCTATTTAATGCTACTAGAAATGACTTTGCGCGGTTTTGGCTGGGCGGCGCTGCCTACATGGCAAGCGGAATATTTTGGACAAAATCAGCTTGTCCAACTCAAACTCCCCAACTGGCCACGCAACGTTCAAGTCGATGTAATTTGGTCACGTCACGCAATATTAGGGCCTGCGTGTAGTTGGCTCATCGATCATATTAGCCAAACTGGGTAATTGATTTGAATCTTAAAGCACAATAAAAAAAGCCCAACTAGCATTGGGCTTTTTGAATCTCACTAGGAAGCAGTCACTTCGATATTATTCCCACTCAGTCATCAACAAGCAGAAGGAGCCTTTATTTCACAAAAGCTTGCAAAGTAAACTGAACTCGATGCCATGAAAAATGCCATGTTCAGCGGCTATATTGTTACACGACTGTAAACCACTAAGCTCTAGTCGCATGGTACGCAATCCGCATTCGGCGAGATTGCGACCCACACAGAGAAGCGCTCCCTATGCTGCTCGAGAACTCTTCGCATCACTCATAATCAAATACAACGCTGGACTATTGGGAAATGAGCCAGAAGATGGATGCAAATTTACTAAGATCCGTTATGCAGATGCTATTGTTACGAAAGAGAACGTCGTTCGCACTAAAACAGGAGTAGAAGCAGTATGCAGAGTGAGGCAAAAACATTCAACTTCCGGATCTCGTTCAAGCTTTCTGGTAGCAACATTAATGTGGATCAGGAGAAGGTTCGAATTTTTGATGGCAGGGATATTTTCCTCACTGCCTCGACCACGGGAGCTTTAATCTCCCAGTCCAACCAGTTAGCGATAGAGGGCGAAGGATTCGATACCTACCGCGCCGCAAGTCTCGAGATGCTCAAGCTCGAGCAGGCGATGAAGCTGGCTGCGCTGGAGCAGCATTTCGGCATTTGTACTGCCAATAGTGGGCATGACGAGTATCCCCTCAATGTTGTGCTGAGAGAAATGGAACACAACTATATTCTTAAAGGTTTCATTTTTAAGCAACTCGCATCCCGCCGAGCATACCCTGCAAGCATGATAGTGTGGGACCCAGAACCTTCCCATGAATTCGAGAGCGTTGATTATTCAAAGTTTTCTTCAGGAATCGCGAAATACTACGCAGGTTACCATGTCGCATCCCCGATGTTATCGGTCATCGACATGCTAGGTGCAATTCACTTTGAATATTCAAGCATGGTGCGGTTAATCCTTTCCATGACAGTGATTGAAATGCTGGCGGGATCGGGAGGACGCAGAAGCAATGAAGAGCAAGAGGTTGTCGATGAACTCGTGCAGAAAATTCAAGAGTCGTCGCTGAGTAAGGACCAAAAAGAGTCCTTGGCACTTGCTGTGGGAGGATGTAAAAAATACTCCATCGGAAAGTCATGTAGAAAATTTGTTCGTCAGAAACTCGGCAAGAATCAGGCGGAGGCTTTTAACGAACTGTATAACTACCGTTCAAAGCTGGTCCATTTGGGTGAAATCAATGAGCCATTCAAGGGCGAAGAGGAGCGCGAGACACAGATCTACAAGGCTGCTGGTGAGGCATATGTAATGGCTTTGAAGTTGGTTGAAGCTGAGATGGAGCCACATAGGAACTCCGAAGAACCAGAGTATGCTGGGCGGAGTTGAATGACCCCAGGTTCACTTGACATTTACGACAAGACTTTCTATTATTGCACTATGCCAAGGACTAGGAGCATCTCCAGTCGTTAGTCTTGGCCTCTACTGCGCTATAGTTAGTTTACGTCAGGTGTGTGTTATCAATGATCTTTCATCACTGGTAACACACACCAGATACGTAAAAACTCAATGCCACTTCCCCTATCAAATTCCTAGCTACAACTCCCGAAAAAACGTTTCTGCTGAGACTAGTTTGCTTAGCAAACTAATGAGCATGCCAAGCTAAAACTTTCTATACTGTTTTTTCACTTAACGCCAAATCCTCAACTGACCCACTGATTTTGTAAGTCTCCATAACATTTCAGCATAAATTGAATCAACATGTTTTGCATTTTTCCTCTATTGAGAATGACATCATCCTGCCCTCTTTCTTAGATTCACTCAAATAAGTTCATTTTCAACATCCTGCATGTTGCTGATTAAATTGTGTGGAACACAGCATCTATTGGGCCGTGTTGCTGAATCGTTTCACCGCTATGGGCACGCCCAAAACAGTACCTGCTATGGCCTAAACCGTCAGAGGAAAGGGGAAACTCGCCCACGTGAGGTTATGTAAAAAAGTCCATCTATTGCACAACTACTGCCCAAGACTGCTACCGTATCCTTATCCAATGATGCATAATTAGATAATAGGTAGACCTTTTCAAAACTTTAAGCAATCATTTGAAAATAAATTCAAGACAAGTTTGAGTACAACAAAATCATAAAGGGGCCATTAATATGAAAAAACCAGACCTTGAGTCTGCATTTAATTCAATGTTCCATGGCAAATATAAATTTTCAGAGTTTATAAATTTAAATACCATAGATGAATATACAATTATTCAACACAACAACAGAATAGTTTACTCTACAACAAAGAAGCTCAAAGACTTCCATAAATTCTTAAATCTATTTGTATTTGAATACCTTCGCATAAATGAAGAAGTGGTATTCTCCTACAGAAAGGGTCACAATGTAGTTGATGCCGTAAAAATACACGCAAAGGGAAAGTACTTTTACCAGTCTGACATTATTGACTTCTTCAGTTGCATCAACGAACAACACATAGACCATTCATTAAAAATAAGCTTAAGTTCCATTCCAGTATCTGACATTGAAAAATATGCAATGCAAGTTAAAAATTTAATTCTAATCGATGGAAAGCTACCAATCGGATTCTCTACATCACCACCAATAAGCAATTCAGTCCTCTTTGATTTTGACAAAATAATAAAACAACACTGCACATTAAACGACATTAAATACTCCCGGTACTCTGATGACATTATTTTTTCTGCAAACAGCCTTAATCTACTTGATGACATTGAAAAAATTACAGAAGAAACATTACTCAAAACATCCGGTAATGCGTTTCATATAAATACAAAAAAAAGCAAGATCAAAAGCATCGGTGAACAAGTAAAAATACTAGGCATGGTTATAATGCCGAACGGGGAGTTAACAGTAGATTCAAAAATAAAAAACAAGACAGAGATTCTTTTGCACCATTACAGAACTGACAAAGAAAAATTCAAAAAAATATCAGAAAATGAATTGGAGAAGAGTATATTAAATTTAGGCAGTCTTTTAAATTATATAAATGCCGTTGACAAACCATATCTATACAAACTCAAGAAGAAATACGGGGCAACGACTATTGATTTCTTCATTCACAAAACAAGAGGTTAATAATGGAAGTATCTATAAAAATAAAAAATGTTCAGCACATCTCAGAACTAAATTACGACTTAAAACTAACACCAGGAAGCTTACAATGTTTAGTTGGTAAAAATGGAGTAGGAAAAACAACATTAATTAAAGCATTAAAAAATATTTCAAGAAGTGACACATTTTTAAACACATCACCAGCCTCAATTTTCAATGAAGAAAGTTCAATTACTTATACTATTGAAGGCTCAGATCATGAGTACAAGTATGACTCAGCAGTCTCCACCTTAGAATGCAAAAATCCACCGAAAGTTGAAATTAGCAAGCATTTTGATGTTGAGTTACCCATTCCATACGGGCAAAGATTTGATTTTTTTCAACGCATAGGGAAATTCGACTCGGATATAAGACACAAAATCGGTATAAATGAGTACAACAAGCCTACTGAATTAATTAGCTTCTTATCTCAGATCTATGAAACAAGCAAATTCAACAACTTAATAGAAATTCAAATAAAAAACGAACCCTATTATTGCATTTTACTCGACAATGGCAGATATATTCGTGAGGATTATTTATCCTCAGGCGAGTACTTCTTGATAAGCTTATTTAAAAAAGTAGCATCAAAAGTAAAGATAATAATCATTGACGAAATAGAAATATCTCTTGATGCAGCAGCACAAGTAAAGCTAATAAAATGGCTAAGAGAATTTTGCCAATCAAATAATATTTGCATCTTATTTACCACGCACTCCTTAGCGCTAATGCGAACTTTACTTGACAAAGAATTATTTTACATGGAAGAAAATGAGAATATCATTTCAATCAAAGAAGTCCCATACAGCTATGTAAAAAGTATTTTATTTGGATTTTCAGGATGGGACAAATACATCCTAACTGAAGACATAGTGCTACAAAACTTCTTGAAGTACTTAATTGTAAAAGAGAATATAAACACTTATTATGGATATATAATAATATATATTGCAGGCGCAACCAATGTTTACGACCTAATAAAAAGAAATGCACGCCAGAATTTTTTTGGCGAACCTAGAAATGTTTATGTAGTATATGATGGAGACCAATCTGGCACTAGCCACGGAACAAAACCGCAGGCATTCTGCACTCCCTTCAAAAATTTTGAAGAAGTGTTTTATGATGATTATCATATTCAAGGAAGTCAACTACAGAGATTGCAACAAGCTGAGCGCTATACAAATCCAAAAACGTTATTCAGAAAATACAAAGAACACAAATCAGAAAATATAATCTTCGACCATTTTTACAACAAGTACAAAAATGATTTAATTCCATTGATTAATTTTTTGAAAACGTTTTTAACTAAGCAAAACTAAAAATTATAAATTTACAGTGTGTACTGATTGGTAGCAATGAGCCTCGTACTTAAGAAAACACAAGCGGCACCCCATCAAGAAATATATTCTAAGTAGAGTGAGGGTCAAGGGGACGTGGAATAAAAGTGGCGGATTTTTGCCGCGTTTTATGCCGCGAAAGCCCCTTGATGCTCACGTAGCGACCACAAGCTTAAAGCAGAGTTAGGGGGGGCTTTTAACCCCCTGACTCCGCCGCCTCGCAAGCTAGAGTAGGGTTTGGGGCTAGCCCCAAGGTTTTTAGAAAACACCCAATATTATTACTTATTTCAGCTATTTATCGTCTTTCGCACTATCGGCATATTTCTCAACTACGCTTTTTTTGAACCTCTTAGGAATTCCCGGAATATTCATAATTGCACTTACAATTTTTATGTGCACTTTGATGTTGTCGGCCCACTTAATAAATTCAGCCTGAACTTTAGCTTCTATCTTATTCCTTACTTTTAATTTATCTTTAAAATCCTGATCGATAAATAACTCATATAAATCTTTTCTAGCTGCTTCTTCCAAATTTTCTATTGGCTTGTTAATTGTTGACAGTGCTTTATTTTCACCAATTGCATTTTCAATGCTAGCAAAAGCTGTTTCTCGTTCTAGTGTCCTTATCTTTTTATCCTCATCCGTACCTTCTTCATTATCTAACTTTATTAGATATTTAAAATAATCAGTTGCCTCGATTATTTCTTTACCTCTAATAATTGGAAAAAACACTTCTGAAGTGGGCGGAGCGACATGTCCACGGTCTGGATCTGTAATCCCTGTCGCAACCCAAAAAGCATATTGAGGCCAAAACCGGGCAACTTGTTCAATCATCTGTGATGTCGCTCTTTGACGGCCATGCCAGCACGCTTTCCATGTATCCGACCCTACACCTGTGTCATTTTCGAGAACCGAAAATCGACCATACGCCTTTGTTTTATATGCAATTACTGAATTTAACCTCTGCTCTATGGTTGACATTCTCAAACTCCCCCACAAATTTTCTTTGACACAATCGTGAACATTTATCACAATATACGTGATACATAATCACAGTTTATCGTGATCATGCATTCCAATTATGCGTAATGTTAACCCATCTGGACAGTTTTATAAGCAATTCTCCTGTTCAGCGCGTGTTGGCTTGCCGCCCCGCCCGCAGCCTGCGAGGACGGACGGCAATGCGAAGCGATGAACACAGGAAATCTGAATCACAAACGTAGCCCCAATATTTTTACAAGGATCACAAAAATGAGCACTGCCCAAGAAAATCAAAAGTTATCACTGAAACCAAACCAAGCCTTGCTCTTTGGCCGCGTAAATTCTGTGCGTCGCGCTGATGAGTACACCTATTCTGAAATTACACTACCTGCCGTTGATCAATACACCCCACCACACTCTGTTGAAGTTCGCTCAAAAAAACGTCTTGGCCAATCCGGCGATACCGTTGAAATTCTTGTTAGCTGCGGTGGGTATCGCGCAAAAAGTTTCCAATATTTAGACAAAGAAACGGGAGAAAAAGTAACTCGCAAACCTGTTGTGAATGTCTATTCTGCGATCGAAGATTAATCGCCATGAAGTCCCGCAGCCTAAACCTGTCATTTAGTCCTGAGGCGGTCCGCCAGCGCCAAATCGCGAGTGAATTGGCATTTGTTGATGGCATTTTGGCGAAAATTCATACCTCGCTTCATCAAATATTGCGTCAAAAATGGCAAGCGTTACGAGGTAATGATGCTGCGGGGCTCCGTTTTGCAAACACTTGGTTGCGGCAGCAAGCAACTAAGTGGAAACAAACCCCATTTGCCCCTGATTTAGCAGCTGACTATGACGATCTGCAGAAGCTGGCCAAAGCTCGTGCTAATGAAATGACGCAGTATTGTGGAATGCAGCGAAATTTCGGAAATTCAGAAGAAGAATCATCAGCACTTCTTATTAATTATGCTTTAGAGAAATATTCAGCAACAGTTAAATCAAAACATATTGAAGGGTCAGCTTTACGATTAAAAAATGAAAAATTTTGGAAACGGAAATTATCATCTAATCAAGAAAGAGCATTAGAGCACGAGCACATCCTCAACGGAATTATTAATAAATTTTCTGAATGTTATGTATCTAATGAACAAGTAAAACGTTTCCAAGCACGCAATCAGCGAAATGAAGAAATGCTTCAAAATGCTGTTGTAATAAATGATCTTGGTAATGAAGTAACGTTAGCTGATTTTGTTGCAAATAACGAGAGAAAACTAGCTGAAACTATGTGCCGTTTAATTGGATTAGAGGGAATAGGCTCTAGTTTAGGGTATGTAGGTTTGTTTATTACTGTTACATGTCCTTCAAAATTTCACGCGCAAAAGCTAGATAAAACAGGCGCTTATTCATTTAATAATCCAAACTTTGATGGATCTAATCCGAGAGATGCCAACGACTATCTATGCGCTGTCTGGGTCCTTTTACGAGCTGCTTTTTCTGATTATGGTATTGATCTATTTGGTATGCGTGTTGCAGAACCGCATGGCAATGCATGTCCACACTGGCATTTACTTATATTCGTACCTCGAAAACAACGTGGCTTAGTTGTCCGTTTATTTCGCAAGTATTTTCGGAAAATGGATAAATACGAACCAATGGCATGGAAACACCGTTTCAATGTTAAAGATATTGATTATCACAAAGGCAGTGCTGCAGGCTATTTAATTAAATATCTATGTAAAAACATGAATGGGCAAGGAATGTTTGATTCACAAGGTCTTATTGATAAAGACTTTGATTCCGGCCTTGATGTTGTTAGCTCTGCGACACGAGTAAAAGCGTGGGCTAGCTGCTGGGGCATTCGCCAATTCCAGTTTATTGGTTCAGCACCGGTTGGTATTTGGCGAGAACTAAGAAGAATTGATGGCCTGACTAATGATGAATTCTCTGCGGCAGCAGATGCAGCAGATCGTGGTGATTGGGCAGAGTTCACCCATTTAATGAAATTAGATCGAAAGGTCTTATTAAAGCGGGATGCGGGACTGAATCGGTATCGTGAGCCAGTACAAAAAATCAAAGGGCTTATTGATACAAACTCAGGGAGTACGATTATTACTCGAGAACGTGAATGGGAATTGGTTTTTAAGGGTTTTGACCTTCCTCGGAATATTTTAAATAACTGTAGATTAGAAAATCAGGTCGATTCATTAGGGCAGCAATCTCTTTCTCCTCTGCTTCATTTCGATGCATCTGAAAAAAAACAGCCGTTATTAGTGCCACTGCAATCATGCGATTCTAAATCTAATCGGCGTAATTCCAGTCCACCTTTACGGCTTGGGGGATAAGCATGGCACTCGGGCAAGTAGTCAATGTGATCGTGTGCATGCCGGGTATGCCGACTCGTGTTCCCTGTCCTGCAGGGCAAACCACGAAGGTTGTGCAGGCTTATGTGATTGATCCAGCAAATGCAGCTCACTTTGAGACTGCAAATCAAGCATTTTCAGCAGCAACGGCAGGCCAATATTTTTCATTTGGCCTTTGCACGGTGCTGGCGGTATGGCTTCTCGGAATTGCGATGGGTTCCATCGTCAATTTAGTGAAAAGAGCGTAACGGGCGCTTTCCCGTTTTTAACTAGGAGTATGACCATGAACTTGATGAAAAAAATTGCAGCGGTTTCCGCTACTACTTTTGCATCTGCAGGCGCTTTCGCGGCCGCAGCGCCGATTACTGATGTAAACGGCCTTGTTGCAGCTGTGAATTTCGATGATGTGAAAACAGGTTTGCTTTCCGTGTCTGCCGTCATTCTTGGCGTGTATTTGGCTATTAAAGCTGCTGAATTCATTTTGAAAAAAGTGAAAGGCGCCTAATCGAAGTTTGGGCGGGTTTTCCCGCCCGTTTCCTCTTGGGAGAAGTCATTTTCCCAATAGAAAGCGGGTTGGACTAATTGGGGGCGTTATGGCTGCAGAGTTTTGGTATCTAGCAATGTTTTGTCTTGGTGCGTTATGCGGCTGGTCTTTTATCCGTGGATTTCAATCGTGAAGAATTTGACGCTGGTTTTATTGCTACTGATATTGAGCATCCGGGTTATGGCTGCTGCCGTTCCTGCATATAACCCCAATATGGGGCGGGCAGTTGGTGAGTTGGTCGCTCAAAAAGCGGCCAAGCGTATCACCCCGGGGCGTGCAGCGAACGATCCAAATTACAACTATGTGGCCGCTAATGATCCGCGTTATGGCGCAACAGTGAATGGTGTAAGTGCAGCAGTAGTGACCATTGCTGGCGGGGTTGTTGCCGGGGCAACATGGCCTGTGATTTTGGCTGCAGCAGGAATTTCAGTGGTTGCTAGCGTTGCACTCCCATTTTTAATCGACAAAGTTATTTCATGGTTTTGGAAACCTGATGGCACGATTGAAGTTGGTTCAATGACTGAGTTTGTGCCAATCGACAATTCAACAGGCTTGCCCTTGAATGGCCCATACTGGCGCGCATATACGCAAGTCGGTCCTGCGGTCATTGGTGCTGATCCAGAAGCCGTTGGCCAACAAGCAATTTCAATTCGGTTTTCACCAGAAAATAACGCTGCATACAAAGGTTACCGCGATGTCTCTTGCACCAAAACAAGCAACATCATCTACAAATGCGCCTTTAATGCCGTGTATCGCCAGCCAAGCCAAACGGGTGATGAATTAACGACAGCATCTAGCTTGACCGTCGAGTACGTTGCTAGCCCTCCCGCGCACACCGCTTGTCCAAAGGGAAAGTGGTTACGTGATAAAGAATGTGTTGCTTATGATTTTAAACCTCTCCCTGCAATTCCCGGTACTGGCACAGGACTCACCCCGGCTGACGCAATCAGCAGATTGCCGGAAGCTGCATTAGACACTCAAGTTCATCCGCAGCAGTTGGCGGCAGCAGCCAATGCGCTTTGGCGTAATGCGGCATTACAACCTGATTATCGTGGTTTGCCTTATGACGCAGCGGATCCGATTACCGAAGGTGATGTTGAAGACTGGCGCGTAAAGAACCCCAATTCATATCCAAAAGTGCGCGATTTTGTATCGCCAGCGATTAATCCTAAATCAACACCGCAACTACCGATTCCACCCGTGACAGCCGTAACGAATCCCGGCACGCAGCCCATTAATCCGCCTGCGGGTGCAACAAAAATTGATTTGGGGCCTGATCCAGTCATCGGATCACCAGAACTGGAACAAACGCCCACAGGCAAAGAAATTTTTGCGCCAATCAATGATGCACTTGAGCCATTAAAAGGATTTCAAGTACCGAGTCATAGCGCTCAATGCCCGACTGGCGAGTTCAATTTTTCGCTGATGGGCCACCCATTTTCAGGTGCATTTGACGCGCACTGCCAACTGTTCGAGCAGCACAAAGAAGTGATGTCATCGGCAGCACTGTTGATGTGGGCTTTGGCTGCTCTTTTCATCGTCTTGGCGGCATGAGGTAAATCATGTTTGGTATTTTGCTTTCGGCATTCAATGCCGTGATTGGTTGGGTTTTTCGCACGCTGATTGTGAAGTTCGTCGTCGCGTTCGCGGTGTTTTATCTGGTGCAACTGATGGCCGAAAACTTGATTGATTTGCTACCCGGTGTTGATGGGCTGAATTCTGCATTTGGCGGTGTAGCGCCAACAGTGTGGTGGTATCTGGATGCGTTTGAAATTGCCGCTGGCATTCAGATGGTGATCGCTGCCTATGTCACTCGCTTTCTAATTCGTCGTATTCCGGTCATTGGGTAAGCCATGCCAATTAATGCATACACTGGCCTAATGGGGTCGGGTAAATCTTATGAATGCGTGAGTAGCGTTATTCTTGAGGCTGTTCGCCGAGGTCGGCGCGTGATTACCAACGTGGCCGATATTGATAGCGATGCAATCCGCGCTTACCTGCATGACAAGCACGGCGATGAACTGGAAAAACTGGGCCATGTTGTTCACGTTTCGAATGACACGGTATCAAGCCCGGAATTTTTCTGCCACGGAACAGAGGCCGAAACGACGGTGCAGCCGGGCGATTTAGTTTGTATTGACGAGGCTTGGCGCTTTTGGGGCTGCGATTGCAAGATCGCCCAAGAGCATAAGATATTTTTCCGCGAGCATCGGCATTACGTCAGCCCGGTCACCAAGGTTTGCTGTGACTTGGTGCTGATGGTTCAAGACATTACCGACCTGCATCGCATTTTGCGCGTTGTCGTTGAAATGACCTTTCGAACCGTCAAGCTCAAATCACTCGGCTTGAGCAAAGCCTACCGAGTCGAGGTCTATGAGGGTTACAAGCTCAACGCTAAAACCCGGGTGAACACCTTCCCCAAAAAATACGACAAAGCCATTTTTCCGCTGTATTCGTCATACACCGGAGGAACAGGGAAAGAACATCAAATTGATGATCGCCAAAACCTGCTCAAAGATTGGCGTCTGTGGGCTTTGGTCATCGGCACGATCATTGTTTTCGCCGTTGGCTTTTACAACATGTGGAAATTCTTTCACCCGGAACCTGTAACACCGGGGGCGAAGGACTCAGCGAAGGCATTGCCTACTGCGACTCAGCAAAATCAAAACAGCGGCGGTAAAGCGCAAAGTCAGCCCGAAGGTATGTCACGCTGGCGCTTGAACGGATATTTGCAAAAGCCAGATGGCACGTTGCTGGTCAGCCTGCACGATGGGAAACATTTTCGGATGATAAAAGCGACCAGCTTTGCCATTGATGGCCTGACTACATCGGGCTATGTCGATGGTGAAATGGTTGCCTTTTGGTCGGGGAGCGAACTTGAAACAACGCCATTTGGCGCGGCATTGCCGATTGCCACGGAGTCCAAGCAATGAAACGCCTTGCATTGATTTTACTGTTTTTCACATCAATGGCGCTGGCTACAGATCAGCCGCCTAAGTCACGCCTGTTCTTTGATGCGCTGCCAGTCCTTGAGTTGGCCAAGCTGTATTACACCGAAATTGAACACAAGAATTTCGTCATTGATCCCAAAGCGCAGCAAATTGCCGACAAAGTGACGGTCTCGTTTGATGCGAAAGAACCGAAACAATACCGCGCCTTGTTCCTCAGTGTGTTGGCCATGTCTGGTCTTGGGGTCGAAACTCAGAATGGCACGGATTATTTGCGCTTGAGCACTAAAGCGGCCACTCCTGCTGAACCGAATGAAATATTTGTGTATCGCCCAAAATTTCGCGACATCACTTATTTTTCTGACTTGTTATCCAGTCTTTTTCAGAAAGGTCGATTTACCTTTCAGCGAGCAGTGCAAGCATCAACTACGGCCATACCGGGTCAAGCACCAATTCAGGACGGTGGCAGCTCGGCTTATTCGCAAATCAATAAGCATCACGATCTATTAATCTTTAGCGGCCCCGCACAAGAAGTCAGCCAATTGCGCGGCCTGATCCAGCAAATCGATTTGCCAGAAGCACAGGTGCAGATTTCAGCGGTGGTTTATGAGTTCTCGACGACAGACACCGACTCATGGGGCGTAGGTGCATTGCTCAAGTTGTTTGATGGCAAGCTGAGAGTATCGCTGGGTATGTCGCCTGCAGCGGCCACTGGCAATGTCATGACACTAGCAACGGGCAGCTTGGATTTAGTGGCATCACTGGTATCAACCGATACCCGCTTCAAAGTCATTTCGCGGCCACATGTGCGTGTGAAAGACGCTGCGGCGGCACGCTTTATGTCAGGCGATGATGTGCCTGTGCTAGGCGCTGCCGTGCTAGATAAGAACGGCAACCCCATTCAATCCGTTGAATACAAATCATCAGGGGTCATTCTCGATGTTGCGCCGAATATCCGCGATGAAATTGTTGATTTGGCAATTACCCAGCAAATCTCAAACTTTGCGGCAACCAAAACTGGCGTTAGTGCATCGCCCACGCTGATTAAGCGCGAAATCAAAACAAACCTGCTGGCCAAGTCCGGTGAAGTGTATGTGATCGGCGGCTTAACCAGCGCCAAATCCACTACCGAAAAATCACACCTGCCATTTTTTAGCCTGCCACTTGGCGAAGGCAAAGACCTGAACCAAACCGAAATTCTTGTGCTGCTACAAGTTGATCGAGTTTGAAACCGACTATTTAGAGGAGAAATACACCATGAATAAAATGACAATTTCGCAATTTCACCGCTGGTTTTTGTTTGATGGATCGCTTGGCGGATTGAGCGGTGTAGCTCTGTATGCGATGGCCTGCCAGCTATTGAGCATTTCAATTTCATGGTCCGCAATGCCGTGGATTTTTGTTCTGTGTGGAGGCTTGTACCTGATTGCACAGCTTGTCATCAATGAATTGAATGTTCGCAATATTGACTCGGAGTAATACGAAATGGCGATGGATCATATCGAAGAATTTGACGTTCCCTTTGGCTCTCCGGCAATGGATGCACTTGATGTACCGCCGTTTCGTGACGGACGGCCAATGAAAAAAGTTGTACTGATCTGCCCTGATTGCGGTGAAAAAGGAATTTGGATTGAGCCACCAGACACCACGCTGAAATTTGGCGATGCGGCGTCTGAGTGTGATGAATGTGGCTACGGACTGGATTACTTTTAAGATAGGGAAACAATAATGGCAATAAATAAACTCATCAACCGCAAGCGGCTACTGGAAATTATTCCACTATCCGAGCGCACGATTTTTAACATGGAACAGCGTGGGGAATTTCCACGCCGTATAGCGCTCACCAGCCGGAATGTGGCATGGGATTTGGCCGAGATCGAAAGCTGGATCGCAGAGCGTAAATTATCGGGCGCTCATCCTCTGCGCCCGTGCTTTGTTCCTATAGTTGTGGCCGCTTAATCGTCCACTCGTCAATCATGTTCGCCCAATCCTGCAACATGGCCGTGCGCTGTTCCCGGTACTCGGCCTTGTTGTAAACCGCTCTCACACCTCGCTGTTCATGCGCTAGCGCTTTCTCGATCCAGTCCGTGTTGTACCCCGCTTCATGCAACAGGGTACTGGCGGTTCTCCGCAGATCATGCGGGCCGAATTTGGCAAGCGGCTTGCCCTCCTTCTGCGCCAGTTTATACGTCAGCGTTAGCACCTGATTCAGTGTTGCGCTACTCATTGGTGAATCTGAGTCATAACGCGATGGCAGAATATAATCAGAGCCACCAGCGAAAATTTTCAGTGCAATGAAAATATCCAATGCCTGCCGGGGCAAAAAAACCAGATGCGGGTTGCGCCGTTTCATTCTCTCTTTGGGAATCGTCCAAAGCGCTTCACTAAAATTAATCTCACTCCACGTTGCATTCGTCAGTTCGCTTTTCCTCACCATCGTTAGCAACAGCAGCTTGGCCGCAGCCCGGATAGATGGCGCTGTACCGATGCGCTCGATGTATTGATACATCAAGCCGATTTCATCGGGAGTTAATGCCCGGTCGCGTGGCTCAAATGTCGCTATCGCGCTTGGCCGCACTAAATCAGCTGGATTTTCTACCTTCTGTCCGCGCTCGACTGCCCACCTAAACACCTGCATAACCAATTCGCGCACATGCACCGCCGTAGCTGGAGCACCACGCTCAACAATAGAATCAGTCAACGCCCGCAAATCCTCGTGGGTGATTTCTGCCAGCTTCTGATTGCCAAACTTTGGCTTTAGCTCACGCTCATAAACAGCCCGGCGCATATCGCGGGTGGAATCGGCCATCTGATAGCCACGCAGCCATTTTTCCGCCCATGCACCGAATGTCTCAGCATCTTTGACTCGGGCTTTGCTTCGTGCTTTTTCTTTGGCTGGCGACTTACCTGCTGCAACTAGCTTCTTCGCCTCGCCCAACTGCTCGCGAGCTTCTGCCAATGTGATCCCCCCAACACCATAGCGTCCGAAGGTGATGGTTTCCTGTCGGCCATTGATTGAATAGTTGTAACGAAACGAGATTGATCCTGCTGGTGTGACCGCCACATAAAGACCGTCGCGGTCATTGACCTTGTAGATTTTGTCTTGTGGCTTGAGGCTGCGAATTTTGGTATCAGTGAGCATGGTTTCATTCAATTTAAGGTTGAAAATACCATGATCAAAAAGCCTGCTTTTTATGCGCTGAAAGCCTTATAAACAAAGGGTTTCAGCGATTTTGATACCATGAGCAACAAATAGGACTTGGCATGGTATTGGCAGTGGATCATGGCCTTGAAAAAAAGAATACCATTAGCCGTGCCATGAAAAACTAATGCTTGGTGGTGCTAAATCTTGCCAGTCAATGCCAAGCCAAGACGTAAAAAAGCCCGCAGGAATGCGGGCTTGAGGGGTGTTTGCTGCTACTTGGTGCTAGGCGATGCCAGACGTGGGATCATTCCCACTCAATCGTCGCAGGTGGTTTGCCGGATACATCGTAAACGACGCGGTTAATCCCGCGTACTTCGTTGATGATGCGGTTTGAGACTTTGCCGAGTAAGTCATACGGCAGCTCTGCCCATTTGGCTGTCATAAAGTCGCTGGTCACAACGGCACGAAGTGCCACCACGTAGTCATAGGTGCGGCCATCGCCCATTACGCCGACTGATTTCACTGGCAAGAACACCACAAACGCTTGGCTGGTGAGTTGGTACCAGTTTTTACCGCTTTTCTCATCCACAGCAGAGCGCAATTCTTCGATAAAGATTGCATCGGCGCGTTTGAGGAGTTCGCAGTATTCTTGCTTCACTTCACCAAGGATACGGACGCCAAGACCTGGGCCTGGGAATGGGTGACGGTAAACCAGCTCTGGCGCGAGGCCGAGCGCCACGCCGAGTTCGCGTACTTCGTCTTTAAACAATTCACGCAATGGCTCAAGCAAGCTCAATTTCATCGTTTCTGGCAAGCCGCCCACATTGTGGTGGCTCTTGATCGCGTGGGCTTTGCCGGTTTTTGCGCCAGCCGATTCGATCACATCAGGATAAATCGTGCCTTGCGCCAGCCATTTTGCGCTTGGCAATTTAGCTGATTCGGCTTGGAATACTTCAACAAATTCGCGGCCGATGATTTTGCGTTTGGCTTCTGGGTCAGACACACCCGCCAAATGGCCCATAAATTGCGCAGTCGCATCAACGTGAATCACACGAACGCCCAAATGCTCGGCGAAGGTTTCCATGACTTGTTTGCCTTCGTTCAGACGCAGTAAACCGTTATCAACAAATACGCAAGTGAGTTGATCGCCAATCGCGCGGTGAATCAACGCCGCAGCAACTGATGAATCCACACCACCTGACAAACCGAGGATCACTTCATCAGTACCAACTTGTTCACGGATTTTCGCCACGGCTTGATCAATGTAGTTAGGCATTGTCCAGCTTGGTTCAGAGCCACAAATATCCAGCACGAAATGATTAATCATTTCGCGGCCTTTCAGCGTATGCGTCACTTCAGGGTGATATTGCACCGCGTAAAAACCACGTTGAACGTCGGCCATTGCCGCGATTGGGCAAGAAGCGTTGCTAGCGATGACTTCAAAGCCTGCTGGCATCGCAGTCACTTTGTCGCCATGGCTCATCCACACTTCAAGGCAAGTTTTATCGCCATGAACGCGGTCAGATAGGCCTTTGAATAATGGATTGGCGGCGTTCACTTCGATTTCAGCAAAGCCGAATTCGCGCACGGTGCCCGCTTCGACTTTACCGCCCAAGCTTTGTGCCATCCACTGCATGCCGTAGCAAATACCCATCACTGGGATGCCTAGTTCAAATAGAGCTGGATCGGCTTGATAGTCCGACTCGTACACCGAGTTTGGGCCGCCCGATAAGATAATGCCCTTAGGGGCAAATTCTTTGATGAAGTCGATGCTCACGTCAAACGAATGCAATTCGCAATACACATGTGCTTCACGCACACGACGGGCAATCAGCTGCGTGACTTGTGAGCCGAAATCAAGAATCAGAATTTTATCCATACCGAATTGTCCAAGGGTGTGCGGGAAAACGCCGCATTTTACCGTGCCACGGCCTTAAGCGCGAGCCCATATGTCTCACGACTTCAGCGATATGCTTTTAAATGCAATTATTTTACAAATCGTATAACTATTGAATCTGGGATAGCACACAAATCTATGCGGAAAAAATCAGTGTATTTTGGCACAAGCCATAAATTATTTTGCTTGTATGAGCATACCTATATGGATTGGCAAACAGCTTTGTCACCATTCACCAATCCGGGCTACATCGCATTAACTTAAGGTGCGGCAGGCACTGCATTCATCTGCTTGAGTATTTCATCAAAAACGATGCCATAGGATTGAATGAGTACAAAGTGATCGCCGCTCACCGTGGTCACTGTTGCGATCTGCCCCTGAGACATTTGCAGCTTTTGATATGCATCCGCAAAATTTGCGCTGACAATGTTGTCAAAGACGGCAGAAAATAAATATGTTGGTATTTTAGACTGCATCGCTTGCGGGCTTACTTCTGCATCACTGAAATTCCCACGCAAATTTGAAATATAACTCCCACATCCAAATGAAGCTTGGTAAGCCACCAAATCTGGAATCGCGGCAAGGCCTATAACGGCTTGTGGCAAAATAGGGTTCGCTTTATACAAGCCACTCGTGACAGGAATGCTCGGGCGTGCAGCGGCCCACAAAGCCAAATGTCCGCCCGCCGAATGCCCCACAAGTACAGTTCTCTTCAAATTGACTGGCAAATTCCCCACCATTTGCGGCAGGGAATCCATGGCCAAGGCAATATCAGTGAAGGTCATTGGGGCTTGATAGCCCGGATCATTGGAAACACGATATTCTAAATTTAAAGTTGCCCATCCTGCGCGAGTCAAAGCATCAGCCATCGGCTGCATCAAGCTTGCTGATGCAATAAAACGATTCCAGCATCCACCGTGAATAATCACCGCCAAAGGATGTGGGCCGTTCCCTGCCGGTAGCTTTAATATGCCGGTCTGGGGAAGCTCTGGCCCGTAGCGTACATTCAAAGTGGAAGCTGGAAGTGTAGGAGCAATAACAGGCGTCTCTGTTGATGAAGGTACAGCTGACCCGCCGCCACCACCGCCACATGCACTAAGTAAAACAACAATCATTAAGAAAAGATAAGGCATTGAAATTACTCCCAAAAAAACAAACCTACCAATTAGTAGCAATATACACTCACTGGTAAATTCAGCAAGAATTAATGCACTAATGCAAAATTAACCAAGTGGGGGGAAGCAAAAAAGACTACACAGCAGGTCGTATTGCAGCTATGGCATAATAGGTAGGATTGATTAGCTCGTCTGACTTTTATGCCGCACACCGCCTTTTGGCACTCCCCATTAATTTCCGCACCTCGATTCCTTCGCCCGTGGTTGAGTGAGCGCGGCTCGCTAACCCAATGCTTGATCGCCCACTTTCCGCAATTTAACGTTCGCGTTTTGCAGCAAGGCTGGCAAACGCCGCACTTGGATGAACGCGCTGTTTTGCACTTACCTCGCCGACAAATGAGGGTGGCCACACGTGAAGTTCTACTCTGCTCTAAGGAGAAGCCGCTGGTGTTTGCCCACAGCATCACGATGCGCAGCAGTTTACGCGGCGGCTTTCATCTGTTTGGCCGCTCGGGCAGCCGCCCCTTGGGGGCGCTTTTGTTCGCCGACCCGACCATTCGCCGCTCGCATTTATCATGGTGCAAACTCAATCGCCGCCATCCGCTGTGGCAAAAAGCCGTCGCGGCTGCGGGTCCGCAAGCCGCCACACTATGGGCGCGACGTTCGGTGTTTTTTTCTGGCAATGATCAATTACTGGTCACCGAAGTATTTTTGACTGACGTTTTCACCCCCTCAATTTTAACGCCTGCAGCCTCCGCATCTAAATGACCCAATCCTTCAAGCAACGCCTTTCGCCCTACTTCCGCCTCGCCCGCATGGATAAGCCCATCGGCACTTTATTATTACTGTGGCCGACGCTTTGGGGGCTGTGGATTGCGGGCCAAGGACGCCCTGATTGGCATTTAGTGCTGATTTTTTGCCTTGGTACGTGGCTGATGCGCTCGGCCGGTTGCGTGATCAATGACTGGGCTGATCGGGATTTTGACGGCCATGTTGAGCGAACCAAAAATCGACCGCTTGCAACCGGCGAAATCAAATCGCGACATGCGCTGTATTTTGCCGCCGCTTTAGCGCTACTTGCGCTCGTGATTGCACTGCCGCTTAACACCTTGGCTTTATCATTGACGATTCCCGCTTTATTTTTGGCGGCGAGTTATCCGTTTACCAAACGATTTTTACCAGTACCACAGGCGTATCTCGGGATCGCGTTTAGCTTTGGTATTCCGATGGCGTTTGCAGCACAAACCAATTCAATACCGATGATTGCATGGTTGCTGATGCTGGCAAATTTGCTGTGGACGGTGGCCTACGACACTGAATATGCCATGGTCGATAAACCCGATGACCTGAAAATCGGCATCAGAACCTCGGCGATTACTTTTGGCCGGTTTGATGTGGCGGCGGTGATGTTGTGTTTTGTGGTTTTTTTGGCGCTGATGGTTTGGGTTGGCGTGTTAACTCAGCGTGGCATCATTTATTTTGCGGGTTTAGGCGTAGTGGCTGTAGCGATATTCGGTCAATATCGGCAGATTCGTGCGCGTGATCGGGCTGCGTGTTTTGCTGCTTTTTTGGCCAATAACCGCATCGGTGAAACGATTTTTGCTGCGTTACTCTTCGATTATCTTTTTCCACTATGAAAATTACGCCGCTAACTTTAGCTGAACATGGCGCAGTAATGCGTTATCTCTCTGATCTAGAATCAGGCTCGGCACGGCAATGGTATTGGCTTGAAATCGCACAAAAATATCCGACCTCGATCAAAAGCAACAAAACTAAAATACTAGGTATCGCTCTGAATACATTTGGCATCAATGCCTGCGAAGCAATACTTAAAAAACATGGGATAAAAGGACTCAATCTCTATCAAACTGCAAGCCAACATTTTTGGGCGCTGGCACAGCATAAAACCAATGATGCGCTGCTGTTTTCTGGCTGCATATTGGCGCTTTTAATGGGCTTTAATCGCCTCCCCGCCAGCCAACAACTGGCCGCATGGTGCTTAGGCCTTGGCGGTGCGACATGGCAGCTATGGAAATTGTCGCGCACAGCACGCCAATTTACGCCCCCCATCCTGCCAGACCCGGATGAAGAAACCACGCCCGGCGCAGAGTCTAGCCTTGGCTTGCAAGGCATGTTGCTCGCGGCAGGCGCTACACCCGCTGTTTCTATCGCACTGGTCAAAGGCCTTGCCCAAGACCCTGCCGGATTTCTCGCGCCGCTCTTAGTCAACCTACCTAGCTTGGCACCCGACCCACAGCCCACCCGAGCGCAACAAATTATCCTCAGCGCCTCACCTTGGCTGGCGATCGGTGGATTGAGTAGCTGGCTGATTGGTTTGTTTCCTGCATTTTGGGGTGGCGGTGTCGTATTGATCTTGATGCTAGCTGCAGGCTGGGGACTACACCGCACAATCAAACCAGTGGGATTAATGGCAATCAGTTGGCTGGCTTGCGGCCTACTCGCACGACTGACGCATTATATTTAATGGCATCACAATGAACTTGAATCTCCCCATTCTCTACTCATTTCGCCGCTGCCCTTACGCGATGCGCGCACGACTGGCGCTTTGGCAAAGTGGCGTCACCGTTGAATTGCGTGAAGTGGTATTGCGCGCAAAACCCGCTGAATTGCTCACCACCTCGCCCAAAGGCACGGTACCAGTTTTACTATTGCCCAACGGCCAAGTCATCGAGCAAAGTTTAGATATTATGCTATGGGCGCTCGCACAATCCGATCCCCATCATTGGCATCCAGCTCCCCTCGTCGCCGAGCAGTTAGCGCTCATTTCGCAGCACGATCTTGAATTCAAGCCATTACTCGATCGATACAAATATCCAGAGCGTCATCAGGAACTCAGCGCTAGCGAACATCAAAAAAATGCGATGTATTGGCTACTAGAAAATATAAATCATAGGCTAGAGCAATATACCCACCTCATTGATAATCAACTGCGTTTGAGTGATTCAGCAATTGCCCCGTTTATTCGGCAGTTTGCGGCTGTTGATCAGTCATGGTTCCAGCAACAGGCACCACAAGCCTTACAAGTTTGGCTGACCCAATTCACCGAATCGGAATTACTAGCTGCAGTGATGGGAAAATACCCCGCGTGGCAGGCTGGCGCGGCAACTTGGTACTTTGGCCAACACAAATCAACGCTTTGAGCGTGAGCTCGGCGCATCGCCATAGGCCTCACGCTCAAAACAATTATCACGATAAAAACGGCGGCCATTCAGTAATTGCCAACAACTTGACGCTAAATACAGCGGAAAAAACAAGATACCCCAGCGCGCATACTGCCGCACATGCACGCGCTCGTGGGCGCGCAGTGCCACCATTTGCTTAGCATCTCTCGCAATCACTACATGGCCAAACGTAATAGCACCGAAACGGCGAATCCATTGCGCGCAGCAGGATGGCGCACAAATTTCTAACACGCCATCAAAATGCTGCAGCTTTGCGCCTAACACTAATAAAGGCAGTGCCAGTATCAACCCACAGATGCTTGCTGGTGATGCCCACAGATAAATACCCCACAGGCGAAAACGCCGCATTCCTTTAGTACCCAATCAATTCACCTTAAATTTAATCTAGATCGTGCTCCCTGCGCATGGGGGATATTTTTCGACTTGCGCCAGCGTGCTAGAATACCGCCCTATCGACACATTGAAAAATACAGGTGCAGCATGGCAGGTCATAGCAAGTGGGCAAACATTCAACACCGTAAAGGCCGTCAAGATGCCAAACGCGGCCAAGTTTTCACCAAATTAATCAAAGAAATCACCGTAGCGGCCAAAATGGGCGGCGGCGATGTATTGATGAATCCCCGTTTGCGTTTGGCGATTGATAAAGCCAAAGCGCAATCGATGCCAAAAGACAATATCGAAAGCGCCGTTAAACGCGGCTCTGGCACGCTCGACGGCGTCGATTACCTCGAAACCCGTTACGAAGGCTATGGCCTGAACGGCGCGGCGGTGATGGTGGATTGCCTGACCGACAATAAAGTGCGCACCGTGGCCGATGTACGCCACGCTTTTGCCAAATACGGCGGCAATATGGGTTCGGACGGCTGCGTTTCGTTCCAATTCAAACACTGCGGTTATTTGATTTTTGCACCGGGCACCAATGAAGACGCATTGATGGAAGCCGCGCTCGAAGCGGGTGCGGACGATGTCACCACCAATGACGACGGTTCAATCGAAGTGATCACGCCACCGTACGATTTTGTGACGATCAAAGAAACGCTAGAAGCTGCAGGTTTTAAAGCCGAAATGGGCGAGTCAACTATGAAGCCACAAGGTGAAACCGAGCTTGAAGGCGACGACGCGATCAAAATGCAAAAACTGATCGACGCGCTAGAAAGCTTGGATGATGTGCAAGAGGTTTACACGACTGCGGTGTTTGATGAAGAGTAATTCTTGAAACTAAACTCAATTAAAACCGCCGCTGGCGGTTTTTTTATGACAATCAAACCTTGCATTTTCAGCGCAAACGCTACACTGAGATTTCATCTTACTGGCTGGTAAAAGCAATGTATCGACTCGCCTTTGTTACTTTTTTTCTCTGCAATTTGAGTGCAGCGCAAGAGTTGATCTTTATTGATACCAACACCCGCAGCCTACCGTGGATGAAAATTGAAAATGATCAGATCACACAAGGCTTTATCAAAGACAGTGCCGATGCCATCGCAGCGCAGCTGGGCTATACAGCCAAAGTGAAGGCTTACCCGCGCAAGCGGCTAGCCGCCATAATCAATGCAGGGCAAGCGGATCTATTGTGTTTTATGCGGCCAGAGTGGATTTCCGCCGATGTGAACTGGAGCGACACCATGGCGTGGGATGCCGATGCCATAGTCACCCGCCGCAATACGCCTGCGATCAAACAAATTTCCGACTTAAAGCATCAAGCGGTCAACACCGTATTGGGTTACACCTACCCTGAAATAGAAAAAGTGCTAGCTGAGAATTTTGTCCGTTTCGATGGCCTGAGCGAGGAAATCAGCCTCATCAACCTGACCAATCGCCGCAATGATTTTGCTATACTCAGTGAAACCTATTATCGCTACCAACTCAAAACCCACCCGCAACGCGCAATACTCAACCCCAACTATTTATTAATTGGCCCCAAAGCTCCTCTGCGTTGCGCCCTCTCGAAAAAAAGTACACTTAAAATCGAGCAGCTCAATCAAGCGTTGGAGCAACTCAATAAAAATCGAACGCTAGAAAAAATCTACAATCGATATCGTTGAACAAGTAAAACAACATTCAGCCAGAACATTGGAAAGATCGACCAGCAAGAAGCTTTACCCCTCGCGTTATAAAAGCTTACTTTGCCTATTGATCATAATCATCACAACGATTGAAATTATATTTGCATGTATTGCCAGCCAAGCATCATTAATTAAGAGATAGAAGCCAATACACCACAATAACTTTCTTTAAATAGAGAAAAGCTCCGTTCTATAAATAAAAAACCACTCCAAAAATGGAGTGGTTTTTTATTTCTAACGAGCATTTAGACAAACACTTTGTAATATTGATTCACTCAAAGCAATCAATACCACATGCGGATATAGTTTTTGCTTGGATCAGCACGATATTCAACAAATTCCTGAATCAGCAGGCGCCTGCTAGCGCCATCGTTCATTGAAAAAATACTCAAGCTACGTATGCCTTGCCGATCGGCAGTCAGTACACTTCCGCGATTAGCCAGTATTTGCATATTATTCGCGCTAATATTCTCCGTCGCGCCAGTGCTGGTATTTCTCACTGTTACATTACCAAACGCATTAAATTCCATCACACTGCCTGACTCAGCCAAACAACTTTGCGCGCTAAAGTTTTTTGAGTACAAGGTTTTATTAGCTAACTGCGGCAAAATCTCGGCATTGACATTCTGCGCGTTGGCGTTCACCAAGAAATAGCGCTTCTCAGGGCTGCACAAGGCAATAAAATCGCGCACGGCCAGCGTTTGCTCAACCGTACCGCCCCCCACTACGCTTTGTGATTTACCATCTGGATAATCAAATGAATGTTGTCGTTGACCATTGAAAACCAACGTGCTTCGCGAGAGTTTCGTTGGATCTTCCTGCCAAGGTTGGCCAGCACTAAAGGCCAACTGCTGCCCCCCAACCACTTGGCCCACATCCGCTTGGAAATTACGACGTACACCATCCAAAACCACCGAGCCATCTGCTGCCGCTACGTCGACCGTCGTGCTGCGTGGCCCAGTTTCAGGCTGAGTGACAATAAAACGAGTTGGCCCAGTCCAAGGTTTAGCTAAAGGCGGCGGTGTCGGTGTAGGGCGGACTGATATTTCAATACCACTACCACCACAGGCGGCCAACAAAGTAGTCATGACCAGCGCAGCCGTCCGAGTGAACCATTTAGAACTTACACTATTCTTAAACATTATATTTTATCCATTATCTTTATTAATTGCCTATGCAAGCTGGCAATTGGCAGCAAAATTAATTGCGAATCGTCACACTCAATAGAATGGCTCCATTTGCGCGTCGAAGTATAACAAGCATGTACTTTTACACCGCCAACACAATTAACATCGCATAAAGTAAATAATTACTTGTGCGTGATATGCCATGCGCCTAGCTAGCACCAATCATTTTAAGAAAAACCCATGTTTTATCCACCAACTTCGACAGCCATAACGTCAGTTTAATGTTGGACTTGACTCAGCAAAGCTAGGCATTCATTTACACACAATAAAAAGCCGCCCAATCTAGGGCGGCATTTTTGCTGACTCTCAAATTGACTGGCTCAATTCGGACTTACTTTGAGCCCGCGATCGATTCAGCATTAAAACTCGCCAAATACTTTGAAAATTCAGGCCCCATCCAAAACTGTGGATTTGAATAGTCAACGTGCAGCCCACGCTCCCTTTCTTTTACTTTCTTATCTGTATCTTGAAAAACAGAATACCAATCAACTGGGGCAGTAAAATCACGATCATTGAGTAACTCATTACCAAAATAAGTATATTTTTGGCCAAAATTACATCCAAACGAGGGATGCGTTGCATCTGCTGCCGTCATCACCATCGATTTACTGGTTTTTAAGGTATCCATAAATACCCCCGAATAGCAGGCAGAAATAAAGACCGCTTTCCACGGTGTCGGCGCTTCCAGCAAGGCAAGCTGCAACTGATAAGGAGAGAGCAAAACCAGCGGCACGCCGCTTTGTTTTAAGGCCGCGCCGTCTTTGCTACCGTGCGAAACGATATACACCACGAACAAGTCTTCATCGGCATTCATTTTCTGCGAGAACTGCTCAATAGTCTTCTGTAATCGAAACGGCGTCACTTGCGAAATGGACTGAGCGTCTTGCGTTGAATTACTCAACATCAAAGTTCTTGATTCTGCGTTAAACGCTTTGCCCAACTGCTTGGCAGCTAGTTTCATTTCATTACTAAACACGGCAGGCTGATCGTAGCCAGCAATCACCAATAAAAATGCTTCTCTCTTGCCTGCAACGCCTGCTGGAATTTGCGCCAATTGTTGCTCTACCACTGACTCCATTTGCAAATTCGATTGCGGCACAACAGTGCTGCAGCCTGTTGCCAAAAGTAATACAGAAAGGATCAGAAATGATTTCACGTTAGCGACTCTATCAAAAAAACAAATTATTTAACAAGTTGTAACCTTTTAGCAAGCCAGAGACGAGAATAATCAGTCTATTCACGTCATTATGCCGATCAAACAGTATGTCTACGGCAACTTCCTCCGCTCATGAAAACATCAATAGACTAAAAAAATCTTGAGGTATCACCACCAAACCATTATAAATTAATGACTGTAACAACATACACCAAAACCACGAAACATAGCTCGACGCGAAACAGTAAACGTCGAAAGAAGAGTCGCAAGTACGCGGAAAATACATTGAGCGAAAATGGCAATATTTGATATTGATCGATTTATAAATGTCACAGAAGCAATAAGTAAATTGAAAAAAACCTGAAGCATCGATACACTGATTATCTAATACGAAATACAGATTACTATTTCCGATAAAATAAATACCCTATTCACGATAAGGATATGCAGAATGAAATTGGCAGCACTTAGTTTATTGATATCAATCAGTGTCATGGCAAGCGAAAGCCCAGTTAAATTAACAGAATATCAATTTAAAGAATCAAAACTAGCAAATTACACGCCCCAAAACGGGTATGTTAATTCGTCAATTTCCGCTCTTAAAAATGAAAAAAAACCTATTGAGCAATTTGATTCGCTGCACACGCCTGTTTCAGCGGATTCACCGTTATCAGCGGCAAATGCACTGGCCGCATTATCTATACTTGCAGGGGGTGGCGCTAATGTTGAGTATCAAACCAAATATCTAGTTAAAAATAATGATCAATATATGCTCATTATTCAACCCATGCTAGGCAGTCCATCGAATATGCTCATTGAGCACTACCTTCAATTGGATACTAATTACAAAGTGACAGAGGAAAATGGCAGCAAGGTTCACCGTTTTAGCTTCGCTGATTCACGAATGGTCGATACTCGTCCTTGGAATCAAAAACTGGCAATGTATGTAACACCCGAATTAAGCCCACAAATTGTTGATCATTTTTTTGCCAATACTTCGGTCTTTTATAAAACCACGGTGGCAAATAATGACTGCAAACAACTTCAATCCGATATCAGCAAAACTATCCCTAACTTCGGCTATGGCGATGGAATGGTTGAACGCAAAATTGGTTTAACAGACAAATCAGCGCTGATGTTTAAAATAAAAATCGATAAGAAAAATCGTGTTGATTTTACAATTGATCCACTTGCCCAAGATGGAAAATGCCTAGTCTATATCCGCAGCTACGCAACAACGGCACAAGATAATAAATTTGATTTTGATGAGCAGATATTAAAAACAGTTGCTCTGATTAATCAATTAGTCAGCAAACAAAATATAGACTTAAGCGCCATCGAAGTCGTTCTACCCCCACAAAGACCAACAGATAAACGAACAAACTAAAGCAATAACTCGACGCAGGGCGCAATCCAAATAACGATGACGTCCTGTGCTGCATCACTATGCAACGTTAACTCAGTTCTATGCAAAAAATCATTACCGTTTCATCAAATTAAGTCGTTTGAAAAAGCCCGTAGAGTGTCATAAGCGAAGCGCATTACACCGCCACTCTAGCTGAAAGTGCAATGCGCTAACGCTTATTGATACCCTGAAAAACCATCCCGCTCAGCGAAATAGAAAATAAAAAATCACATAAAACCAGCTCAAAAATCCATGAATAATCGCCCAAAGAATGGAGTGATTAGCACTCCATGACAGCGCAACAGCAATGAGAGTACCGAGGCTAAATCCACCGATCACATTTTTCATTTTTTGCATCCTTTTTAGTTTGCCAACATCATAAAACAAAACAGGCGTAAGTATCAGCCAGATAAAATAACCGCAGCATGCACGATCTTATCCCGCAAAGCAGTGCGGCTTGCCGTGCGGTATACTGCGCGCATTCAATCTTGCTTTCAGGAACTGCCATGCGCCCTTCACAACGCGAGCCAAACGAACTTCGCACCGTCACTTTAACGCGCAACTACACTTGCCACGCAGAAGGCAGCGTACTGGTTGAGTTCGGTAACACCAAAGTATTGTGTACCGCCAGCGTCGAAGAGAAAGTGCCTCCGTTTTTGAAAGGCAAAGGTGAAGGCTGGGTGACGGCAGAATACGGCATGTTGCCGCGCTCAACGGGCAGCCGCATGAAACGCGAAGCTGCTGCGGGCAAGCAATCGGGCCGCACGCAAGAAATCCAACGCCTGATCGGTCGTTCACTGCGCGCAGTGGTGGATATGAAAGCGCTGGGCGAGCGCCAAATTACGATTGATTGCGACGTCATCCAAGCCGATGGCGGCACGCGTACCGCGAGTATTACTGGCGCGTTTGTCGCGCTGACCGACGCCATAAACGGCCTAATCGCGGCGGGTAAACTGGCATCGAGCCCGATTCGCGAAGCCGTAGCGGCTGTTTCAGTGGGCGTGGTTGGCACGACACCGCTACTCGATTTGGATTACATCGAAGACTCAGCCTGCGAAACCGATATGAATGTCGTAATGACCGCCGCCGGTAAATTCATCGAAATCCAAGGTACAGCCGAAGGCGAAGCGTTTAGCCGCAGCGAAATGAATGCGCTGCTGGATTTAGCGGAAAAAGGCATTGGCGAGTTGATTGTGAAACAGAATGCGGTTTTAGCTGCCTAATTTACATTTTTCAGATTAGGAATGTTTATAGTGCCTGCGGCACACTGTTTTACAGTCGCAATCCGCGACGGGGACTTACTTTTCTTGCTTCGCCAAGAAAAGTAAGCAAAAGAAGGCGACCCGGGCGCGCATCGGTCCCCGATGCCCTCGATCTGTCGTGAGCCAAACGATAAAACCGCTTGTCTCGCTCCCTCGCTCGGTGCGCTTAGACGGGATTTTAAGACCCAGCTCAACGAGCGCGGCAATGCATCAACAGCAAATCTGAACACCACCTAAGTGTACAAGGTATTGGCTGCTAGGCATTAACAAACAAAGTTTAGCTGGCAATACATATAAGTAAAAAAATGAATACATCAGACCAACAGATCAAACTAATCCAAGACGATGGCCGCGTATTTGTCGATATGCCCGATGGCGACGACCATGTTTGTGCGAGCTGTGGCGCTTGCTGTAATCACTTTCGCGTGTCGTTTTATGTCGGGGAAATTGCTGGCGGCTTAGCGGAAGACGCGATTGGCGTGCCTGCCGATAAAGTCATTCCGATTACGCCGTTTTACGCTGCGATGGCCGGAACGAATCAAGAAAAACCGCGTTGTGTGTGCTTTGAAGGGGAAGTCGGTAAAAGTAGCCGATGCAGTATTTACCATCACCGCTCCAGTACTTGTCGCGAATTTTATGTGCACGATGAATTGGGCCAACCCAATCCCGCCTGTCAAACTGCACGGGCGGCAAATGGTTTACCACCGCTGACCGCGATTTCAATAAAATAAAGGGTATAGAGCTATAAGCAATCAAAATCATTACCTAGAGCCAAATACCCTTTGCAAATTATTTTACGTTTTTGGTAATCAACGCTTGAATATCACTCGGGCGGTGCAAAGCTTCGCCTTGGCTGGCAAAGTTTTTCAACTTGCCGTTTTCAATTTGCCCCACTTCAAGCTTGCGATTGTCGCCATCAATCAGCAACCACGTCGCATTGCCTTTCTGCTCATTGAGCAAATACATCACACGCTCTTGTTTCAAAATCGCACCACCCAGCGCAGCTTTCACCGCTGCGGCATCAGTGCCTAAGAGCGTATTCAAGTCGGCTTCGATGGGGCTCACTGCGGTAAACAAGCCGATCTCGGCTGCTGTTTTTCCAGTCAAGCCGCTGAGTGCTTGCCAATTGGCATTCGGTTTAATGGCTTGAGCAACCAAGGCCGATGTTTTGTCTTTCAGTGCACTGCCCACTTTGCTGGCGTCAATACCCAGTGGTGCGAGCGCTTCGTTGGCTTGCCCCACGGTTTCATCAATCACCGCATTGGCTTGATTTTTGACTTCTTGGCCAACCACGGCGGCGACCGATGAGGCGGCTTGTTGGGCTAGCTGAGCGCCTTGATCACAAGCACTCAAGCTCAACAATAATGCGGCGGGAATGACTAGCTTTAACATAATAACTCCTTGTTTATGCCGGCTTCCCGCCGACATGATTATTTAGTGGCTAAAACTTCAACTTCGAACGTCAAGGTCGCATCGGCTGGAATTACACCGGGCACACCACGACTGCCGTAAGCCAGTTGCGGCGGGCAAACCAGTTTGGCTTTACCGCCGACTTTGATTTTTTGCACACCTTCAGTCCAGCAAGGCACCACGCCACTCAATGGAAATGTTGCTGGCTGACCACGTTTGTACGAGCTATCAAATTCTTTGCCATCAGCCAATGTGCCGCGGTAGTGCACAGTCACGGTATCAGTGGCTTTAGGTGCAGCACCCGTACCGGCTTTCAAGGTGGTAATTTGAATACCGGTATCGGTGGTTTCAACTTTTGCAGCAGTCGCTGCGATGACGCTAAGAGAACAGCTCATTAGGACTACAGCGGAGAGTAAATGTTTCATCGTTCTTCCTTTTGGCATAAAAGAACAGCAAAATGAACCTGATTAGATCATTTTGCTGAGAATAATAACTTAAATCTAAAAATCGGCCAGAATCGACAAGCTTATTTAGCTGGCGAATTTTGCAATTCACGCAACTGGCGAATCCGCGCTTCGATACTGGATAATAAATAAAAATCATTGCCCGGCTGTTTCAATGCTAAATCGAACTGTTCAAATGCAGGGGCATATTCCTGCAGCCTAACATAATATTCGCCTTGCGCCTGATACTGTCGCATCAAGTCACCTTTTTTAGCATACATTTTTGCCATGCGCTGATACAGCCAAGCATCGGATGGGTAAAGTTCTAAAGCATCCATAATGCTGGCCTGTGCTGCACTTAAATTGTTAGCAGCAATTTGTGCGTCAATTAAGCCATACACCAAGGCGCGACTCGCAGGAAAACGGAGTGTGGCTTCTTGAAAAAGTTGTTCAGCCTGCGCAAATTGTCCTTGGCCAATTTTAATGTTCCCCGCTAAAAACTCCAGCATCGGATGGCTTTTGCCGCTTTTTCCTTTCTCGACTCCTAAGCTGGCTTTTGCCTCTAGCATCGCCGCCCATGCTAAATCGTACTGCCGCAATAAATAATGCGAATACGCTAGACCGTAGCGTTGGGCGGTTTCATTGGCGAAACGCTTTTCAGCAATAATATGCGTGTAATACGGTACACCTTCACGCCCCCCCATTTGCAAGGCGCGACTTTTTTCGCGAATAAATAAAAACTCTAGGCTATCAGGAACGGGTTTAAATTTAAATTCACCAGAACGAGCTTGCGCATCCGAAATGCGCTTATACGTCACCGGATGGGTACGCAAAAAATCAGGCGCATTATTCTCGTATAAACGATTGTGTTTTTGTAATCGCTCAAAAAAAGTCACCATGGCGTTGGGGTCATAGCCAGCTTTTTTTAGCGTTTGCATTCCGATACGATCTGCTTCTTGCTCAAATGAATAAGTAAAATCCAATTGCTTTTGCACAGCCAAACCCGTACCTGCGGCAATAGCCGCCACTGCTGCATCGCCATGCCCAGCTTGAGCGGCTAACAAGGCCAAAGCAATTGAGCCTAATGAAAGCCAAACACCGGATTTAGTCCCATCGATCAATCGCGCAATATGCCGCTGACTGACGTGGGCAATTTCATGCGCTAATACGCTGGCGACTTCAGACTCATGCTGAGCTTGCACAAGCAAACCCGTATGCACACCAATAAATCCACCTGGCATTGCAAAGGCATTCACGTTGTCATTAAGCAGTGGGAAAAAAGTAAATGGCTGCTCGTTGACTTCGGCAGCATCCGTTAAGCGATGCCCCATCTGACTTAGGTACGCCACAATTTCTGGGTCATCCATCATCGCGCCACTGCGCCGAATTTGGCGCATTGCATTCTCACCGATTTCACGCTCTTGCTGCGTACTCAAACCCTGTTGTGATACATCACCAAAATCGGGGATATCGGCGGCATGAACTGGCATGATCGCCATACTCAACATCAAGATAATCGTGATGATTTTTTGCTTCACAAGATCTCCGCTCTTTCGCAAGACAAACGTTGGCATGCTCGTTGTTTCATGATGATCCACGCGATTGATCACATAGAGTCTGACGTGGCTGAACAGCGTTTTTGCAAGTAAGCAACTAATTAAACAAAACATAAATCGCTAAATAGCGGGCTATTTTGCCAATCGATAGATAGAGCGTCACCGACCACCACGGCCAGCGCAACCATCCTGCCAAACCGCAAACCGCATCACCCACAATCGGCAACCACGACATCAGCAAGCTGATTGGCCCCAGTTTTTGCAACTTTTGTAACCACGGTTTTTGCGGGGCTGGCGGTAATTTTCGCCCCATCCAGACCGTTAACAGCCCACCCAGAATATTACCCAGCGAAGCCACCGTGACCGCCAGTAAGCCCAAACTAGGTTTAAAGTGCAGAGCGGCTAATAAAGCGGCTTCTGAATTACCGGGTAAAACGGTAGCTGATAAAAAAGCCGATGCAAATAACCCAACCAGCCACAGCAAAATATCCATCAAAAACTAAATGCTTCGCCTGCATGCGCACTAATTGCCGTAGCCACATCGGCAAACAATTCGCCATCACCGCGAGTATTAATCCACTGGCCTTCAATCAAGCGATAGTGATAACCGCCTGAGCGCGCGGCCAACCAAATTTCTTGATTGGCAGCATGACGATTCACAATCACTTTGCTACCGTCTTCAAACTCAATTTCCAACACATTGCCTGCACGCAGGGTATCAACATCAAAGTCAACGTCATCAAGTGCCATTTCAACTTGCGCAAATACGGCGTCGCTCAGATCTAAAAATTCAGATTCGGTCATTTCTATCCTTTGTGGCTAAAGCCATTTTGACAGCACTCGGCGCTGATCTGCCATGCTAAAATACCAATTCTACCACTGACAAGCCCTGCCCTTATGCGCGCTCTAATGACCTTTGTATTGTTTGCCTTCACTCTTAGCGCCTGCGGCTTTAAAGGCCCCTTGTACTTACCCAAGCCCAGTGAAACCAGTAAAGCGAGCCAGCCGACGGCGGCAGCTAGCGCTGTTTCAAAATAATCTCATGCTTTAAAGCTAAGATCTCAATATCTCTTAGTTCTTTGGCTGATCAATGCGGTTTACTCAGCAGCGTCGTTCAGCGGTGGGCTGGCATTAAAAAAGGCGAGCATCGCTCGCCTTTTTAATTAGTGGTCCATTAATTAGAATCGTTCCGGCAATTTTTGCACAATGATAATTCGTTTATTTTCCAAACGGATATAACCACCAAACACCAACTCTTTCAAAATTCGCGCAATCATTTCACGTGATGAGCCAACCCGATCAGCGATGGCTTGTTGGGTCAGTGGCTGAGAAATCATTTCCTGCCCATCCACCATTTCAAGCATCGACTCAAACAAAGCACGAACTCGCCCGTAAACATCAAGCAAAGCTAAATTTTTCATGGTGGTTGATAGCGTACGCACCATTTTTGCTAAATTAGCAATCACCAAGTCTTTCACTTGAGGCTCACGGTTTAATGCCTCACGAAATTCATGCTTGGTAAACATCAAGAACACACAGTTTTCTTCACATTGCACTGACCAACCGCGTGGTTCATCATCGAGCAAAGAAATTTCACCGATGGCATCACCCGGTTCAGCCAGCATAAACACGAATTCTTTGCCTTGATTATCGCTACTAAAAAAACGTGCTTGCCCTTCCAGCAGTACGTACATGCCTTCTGCTGGATCGCCCTCGCGAAAGACAAAAGCACCTTTTGGCATCGTACGTTTCACGCCAACTTGCACCATGTATTCAAGTTGCTCATCTGAAAACCCAGCCAGCAATGGTACTTTTTGTAAAATCGATAGCATAAAAAAACCCTGTAATTAACGCTGAGCGTGATTAATATTATTTTCTACTGCATACTGTTCTGGATTAAAACTGTTCTGGTAATTTTTTTAACAGCAACAATCGTTTTCGACCTGTTTCAACGTAGCCCCCAGCGACTAATTCACGCATGATTTTAGCAATCATCTCGCGTGATGCCCCCACTCGATCTGCGATGTCTTGTTGACTCATTTGCTCGTCAATCAGTAAACCCTCATCAGTCGGTTGCGCTAAACGCTCAAATAACACCCGTACACGGCCATAAACGTCTTTCAATGCAAAATCACGAACCATTACGGCTAGCGAATTGATCACCGTCATTGCACCAATCAACATCTGATCTTTAAGCTCAGGATTACTTTGCAATAAAGCCATAAAGTCCGCTTTATAAATGCTCATCACCAAGCAGTCACTCTCCGCTTCAGCGCAAATAGAGCGGCGCTCATCACAAAATAAAGCCAACTCACCAAATGAAATACCCGGATCTGCAACGTGATAAACAAACTCTCGACCGCTGTCATTACTTGAATAGAGTTTTAAACGACCTTCCAGCAAAACATACATGCACTCGACAGGATCATCTTCATAAAATAAGACGGAACCTTTAGCGATTTGACGTTGTTTACCAACCGATTCGACTTTAAGTAACTCTTCATCACTCAGTGATGAAAATAATTGAGTCTGTGCCAATAATGGACGCATTTTTTACCTATACCAAAATTATTCTTATTTTGCCGTTTTGGCAGCAACAGGCGCAGAGGCCTCTTCCACAGCAGATGCTTTCGCGTCTAAATCGATCTCCGCAATCGGCGATAATGAACCCGTTTTCACATCGGGGGGCGGAGCGACCTCGGTGATTTTTTTCGCCTGCATATATTCATTCATTTCTTTCCAGCCTGCATAAATATCGGCTTTAGCGACCCTAGCATTACGGCGATAGCAATCTTCTAATGAACGACCGCTATGACGACACGATGCGCCCACCGCTTTACCGTTGGCTTTTTGCTTATTCACCAATTCTAATACTTGATCGCAACCACTCAGCACAAACATCAGTGGCAATAGCAAAGCGAAAATTTTGACTGACTTCACGGGCAAGTCTCGATAATTATTTTGTCAAACTAAATTGTATGTGAAAAAGCCCATCAAGTCGCAAAGACCTGAAGGGCTTTTGTATTTAATCGTGTTTAATTCAACATCTTTAAGCTTATGCTTGCTGAATCCCTGCCAACAACCAGCGTGGATCGCTACCGATCGGGCGCACGAAGTGCCAGATTTCACGGAATGGAACAGGTGCCGCATGCAAACTTTCGCTCACACGACCGGTAAATTCAACGCTAGCAATCATACGACCGCTTTCGTTCACCGCTTCAAGCACATTCAAGTTCAACTCTGGGAACTCCGCCACATCAGTGTTGCTGCCAATTTCATCTTTCAGATCAGCAAACAACTCTGGCGTCATATAACGGCGCATTTCCTCGGCTTGTGAAGGCGAATTAAGCGATTGCATATGCATAAAGCTCGCACGTGCTTGGCGCAAAAAGGCTGCCACTTCAGTGCCATCCGGTAGACGAGTGATTGGCGAGCTCTGTTGCTGTGCAGCAGCACCGCCACCAAATAATCCACCCGTTGCAGCAGGAGCAGCACTACCTGCACCTTCGCCAATCCGGAATACTCGATCTTGCTGAGCAGGCTGCGCTGATTGTGGCTGTGGAAACAACGGCGCTGGCGCCGCTGAGGCTCCTGCATAGGCCATACCATTACTTTGCTGCGCGACTTGAGCTTGTTTACGACGGCGCATCCACATCACACCACCCGCTGTTAAAGCACCAAGCAACAATAGCGTCCCCCAAGGCACACCGCTCTCACCTTGTGCTGCACCTGAAGCATTATTCGAGCCAAACATATAACCGAGTAATGAGCCTGCTGCTAAGCCACCCAATACACCGCCCATCATTCCCATACCGCCCGATTTTTGTGCGGGTGCCATTGGCTGTTGTTGTGGTTGCTGCTGAACGTTGTTATTACGTTGCGGAGCAGGTGCCGCTTGACGTTGCATACCGCCTGAACGACCACCGCCAACTCGTTTTGCTTCCGCGATATTGGCCGCAAATAAAGTAGTGCTCATCATCACAACCATCAAAGTTTTAGCAAAACGTGCCATTCTGAGTCCTTGTTAATTCGTTAACGTTATTAGCTTAGTGGGGTTGAAAGCATAAAAGTTCAATAGCACAGACAAATATAATTATTAATAATGACACAGTCATTGCAACGGGTATCAACCGCTAAGCATCATCAATTAAAGGCTTATAACCAATACCCATGCAATACTACCCACGACGGCCCCGCTCAATGGTGACCCCTACTTTCGCCACATCTTGCAAAATACCTAATTTGGTCACCGAAACTTTAATCCAAGGCGCACCAAAATCATGAAGGACGATTTTCGCAATATGTTCAGCCAAGGCCTCAAGCAGTAAAAAATGCTTCTCTGCGAGGTCTTGGCGAATTTGTGTAACGACTTTGTCGTAATCAATCGTATCGTTCAAATGATCCGAAACGCTCGCCCTGCTTGATGGCAAGCCGATTTCTAAATCCAGCTCAACCACTTGTGCTTTAACACGCTCCCAGTCATACCAACCCAATACAGTGCTGGCGCGTACTTGCTGCAAATAAATTATATCCATGAATATTTTACCACCGGCTTATCCACCCAATTAGATCCAATTTGAGGGCAAGGCCAGTTTAGCTTAGAATCGAAAGCCTTCGATTGTAGTGGAAATATGGATGTCGCTGCTAATGTCACTGCTGATTCTCGCCGCCTATTTATTAGGCTCCCTCTCTTTTGCCGTCATTGTGTCCAATACAATGGGCTTGGCTGACCCGCGCACTTATGGTTCCAACAATCCCGGCGCAACCAATGTACTGCGCTCAGGCAATAAAAAAGCTGCCGCATTTACGCTATTGGGCGATGCGCTCAAAGGCTGGGTTGCCGTTTTTGCTGCACAGCAAATTGCACCGCATATTGGATTGGGCGCGGTCGGCTCAGAAAGCTATACACATGCAATCGCAGCCGTAGCTATTGCAGTCACCGTGGGCCATATGTGGCCCATTTTCTTTAAATTTAAAGGCGGAAAAGGGGTTGCGACTGCTGCTGGGATTTTATTAGCGCTCAATATCTGGTTAGGCTTGGCGACCTTAGCGATTTGGATTTTTGTTGCCAAAGTTCTCAAAATTTCATCACTCTCAGCCTTAATTGCAGCGGGACTCTCGCCGCTACTCACGGCGTGGTTAATGCCGAATCAGCCAATTTATCTCGGAGCAGTCACGGTCATTGCCGTTTTGCTGATCCATCGCCACAAACAAAACATCATTGGCTTAATGAAGGGTAAAGAAGGAAAAATCGGCGATCAGCCTTAATTTTAAACATAAAAAAAGCCGAACTCAGCTCGGCTTTTTCTTTGGGTAAATCGGGGCTATTAGCCTTGCTTTGTGGCATCGCGCACAATACGTGCTTTTTCACGCACCCATTCACGATCTTTTTCTGTTTGGCGTTTATCGTGTTGCTTCTTACCTTTAGCCAGACCAATCTCAAGCTTAATAAAGCCATTTTTAAGATGCATATTGACCGGCACGACGGTATAGCCAGATCGGTCGACCTTAATCGCTAACTTATCAATTTCACTTTGTTTAAGTAATAGCTTGCGCGTACGAACCACATCGGGCAGCACATGCGATGACGCATTGAGCAACGGAGAAATATGGCAGCCAAACAGATAAAAATCGCCATCTTTATGAATCACATAGGCTTCTTTAATTTGCACGCGACCAGCACGGATGGATTTAACTTCCCAACCTTCTAACACAATCCCTGCTTCGAGCTTTTCTTCAATAAAGAAGTCGTGAAACGCCTTGCGATTATCAACGATAACCATGATATGCCTCCTGAACAGACAAGGATTCTAACATGCCAACGCCTAAGCTAGCAGCTCAACGCATACTTTGCCTCTATACCGGCGGCACCATAGGCTGCATTCCCACCACGCAAGGGCTAGCACCCGCTGTGGGCGTACTGCAAGAACCCTTGCAGAAATTATTAGCGCGTTTACAACTCCATCAAATTGAACTGACCCTGCGCGAATATCCACAACTACTCGATTCATCGAGCATGCAACCCAAAGATTGGCTACGCATCGCGCAAGACATCCATGATAACTATCATCATTTTGATGGCTTTATTGTGTTGCACGGGACAGACACGTTAGCTTGGACCGCAGCCGCCTTACATTGGCAGCTCATGCAGATCGCCAAACCCGTGGTGGTTACCGGATCTCAACGCCCATGGTTAGAATCTGGTAGCGACGCCACTGCGAACGTCGAATTAGCCATCCGCGCCGCGACAGCTCAACAAGCAGGGATCTTGGTCGCCTTTGGCGGGCAAGTATTGCCTGGAGTTTTCGTCAAAAAACTGGATGCCGATGCGGACGCAGCATTCTTTGCGCCAAACTGGCAAGGAACGTGGCCAAGTGCTCCCACCAGTAATTATTTTTTTCAGCCTGTCGATCCCAGTTTAAGAATTTTGCCGATTAAGCTCTTTCCCGGCACAGAAAGCTGGTTAGTTCAAAGCCTTGCCAATCAAACAATCGATGGTATTGCCATGGAAACCTATGGCAGCGGTAATCCACCAGCTCATACCTACCTACAATCGACATTATTGCACCTAGCAGAACAGGGCACTACCTTCATTAACTGCACTCAATGTATCCGCGGCGAAGTCCGCCAAGGACATTATGCGGCGGGCGACTTCATGCATCAAATCAATGCCTTGCCCGCAGGCAGAATGAGCATCGAAGCCGCAACGACTTGGCTCTATACAGCGATCAAATCAGATTCAACGCAAGATAGCCTCGCCAAGGCATGGCAATCGGCGCAGCTTGTGGTATAGTTGCGCCCTATCGTTGTTTTGCGCGCTGTAAAGCGTGCCAAAGCACTCGACGGCGGGCCTCCCCGCATAGCTAGAAGGTGAACTTGGTCAGGTCCGGAAGGAAGCAGCCACAGCTTTTGATGCTAGTGCCGGGGGTCAGGCTCGCCACCTCCCCTCTCGACTTGTATTAATACCATTATTTTGTCTGTAGGCTAAATTCTTGATGCGCATCAACGCGCACCGCAGCCCAATCCCGCATGATGCGTTTCGCAAGCTGATGCTTCGTGTATCTCCAGTGGTAATTGGGCGCCATTCTTCGTAAACCGTCGAATGGCGTTTTTTTCACCTTGAATCCGAGCGCACTCCCCTGCATAATCGCCCAAATCATTTTTTGGCGTGCCCCATGAAATTTCTGTTTGACCTGTTCCCAATTTTGCTGTTTTTCGGTGCTTATTCGATTACCGATGACATTTACTTTGCCACTGGCGTGACCATTGCCGCCACCATTGCCCAAGTTGCTTATTGCTGGTTTCGCCATCGTCACGTCGACAAAATGCTCTGGATCAGCCTAGTCCTCATCACTGTGATGGGCGGCTTAACGATTATTTTCCACAATAAACAATTTATTATGTGGAAACCGACCGTTCTGTATTGGTTATTCAGTGTCGTGATTGTTGGCGCATGGCATATCAAACAAAACAATCTGATTGAAAAACTGATGGGCGCATCCATGGACTTGCCCCGCCCGATTTGGACTCGTGTTATGTACGCATGGGCCTTGTTTTTTCTCGCGATGGGCCTACTTAATATCTTTGTGTTTCAAAATTTTGATGAAGCAATTTGGGTCAAATTCAAAGTGTTTGGCACTTTGGCACTGACTTTGGTTTTTGTTGTGGCACAAAGCCTCTACCTCTCAAAACACATTTTGCCAGAAGAAGAAACAAAACCTTCAGAACCGCAATAAGGATTTTTAGTATGCCTTTGTACGCCATTATTGGTACTGATAAAGCGGATTCTTTACCTGACCGCCTTGCCGTTCGCCCTGCCCATTTAGAACGAATGGAACTACTCAAAGCCGAAGGCCGCCTCGTGTTAGCTGGGCCATTTCCAGCCATCGATAGCGTCGATCCTGGTCCTGCAGGCTTTACAGGCAGCCTCATCGTCGCTGAGTTTGCCTCACTGGCCGACGCTCAGGTCTGGGCTAAAAATGACCCTTACGTTATCAACGGGATTTTTACCGATGTAAAAGTAAAACCCTTCCGTCATGTACTTCCATAAGAGTCTGGTATTATGAGCATTGCTGATGAAATACGCCTGCGCTTAGCTTCACTAAATCCAGAAAATATCGATATTTTTGACGACAGTGCAGCTCACGCTGGTCACGCAGGTGCTGCCAGTGGTGGCGGTCACTTTGATGTCACTATTGTTTCAGCTATATTTGCCGGAAAAAAATCGCTTGAGCGGCACCGTATGGTGTACCAGCCCTTAGCAGACTTGATTCCCAATCAGATACATGCTCTCAGTATTCGTGCGTTAACGCCGGATGAATTTTAAATAAGATGATTTTTAAATAAAACCAACTGCACCACAGAAAGGAATCACTACATGTTTAAAGCAAATCGTTTGGCCTTAGCACTTGCCGCAGCCACACTTTCAACTGCTGCTTTTGCTGCACCTGCTGGCACGCTCGCTACCGTAAACGGCGTTGCGATCCCTGCTGCCAAAGCAGATTTATTTGTTAAAGAAGTGACTGCACGCGGCCAACAAAAAGACACACCTGAATTGCGCGCGCAAATCAAAGATGAACTAATCAAAAATGAAGTTGTGTACCAAGAAGCTTTGAAAAAAGCCACCGACAAAAATCCAGAAGTGCTAACACAACTGGAAATGTTGAAACAGCGCGTCATCATTGGTGCATACGTAAGCAATTACGTGAAAGCTAATCCAATTACTGATTCTGAATTGCGTAAAGAATACGACAAAATCAAAGCTAATTTTGCAGGCAAAGAATACAAAGCACGCCACATTTTGGTAGCAACAGAAGCAGAAGCTAACGCGGTTATTGCTGACTTGAAAAAAGGCAAAAAGTTTGATGAGTTAGCGCAAGCTAAATCACTCGACAAAGGCAGCGCAGCAAAAGGTGGCGATTTAGGCTGGGCGAATCCAAATAGCTTCGTAAAAGAATTTGGTGGCGCATTAGCTGCATTGCCAAAAGGCAAAACAAGCGATCCAGTTAAAACTCAATTTGGTTTCCATGTCATTAAATTAGATGACGTACGTGAAGCCAAAGGCCCAAGCTTTGAAGAGGTGAAAGCAGAACTCGCTCAGCAAATGCAAGGCAAACAAGTGCAAGAGATGGTTGAAGCTTTGGTTAAAAAAGCCAAAGTAGAATAATCTTTATCACATAAAAAAACCGGATCATCAGTGATCCGGTTTTTTTATCGCCTCAGCAAATTACTTTTTAGCGGGTGCACTTGCTTTTACTGCTTTATCAGCAGCACTTGCTTTGGCTGCTTTGTCCGCTTTTGCTGGGGCAGCAGGAGCGGCTACTTTACCGCCAACAGAAATTTCACCTTTAATTTTTGCATAAGTACCTTCTTTGATGCCTGGTACTTTCATGATGTCTTCAGCTGATTTGAAAGGACCGTTTTTAGTACGGTAATCAATAATATCCTTGGCTTTAGCTGGACCAATCCCAGTCAAAGATTCCAATTGCGCTTGATTCGCGGTGTTTAAATCAACAGCAGCAAATGCAGCAGTCATCAATGCAAAACTAGCCAATAAAGTAATAAAAAGTTTTTTCAACATGATTAGTCCCATAAAATTTATAATAATTTGATTAAGCTTCGACAGATAAAAATCTTGCTCCGCATCCAATAAAAGAGGCGCCACGAAATTTTGTTATCGAATTTAAATTTACTCCGCATCAAAAGATACGCATTGCCAACTATAGCAGCACGCCACATTATTTCCATCATTTGTCAGCTTTATTCAAGGAAAGCGTATGAAGGGCATCACACCACAACAGACTGTTGAACATTATGAAAATTTTCCGGTCGGCTCCTTCTTACTCCCCAAGCCATTTCGCCCCGCGATTGCCGTGGTCTACCATGTTGCGCGCTATGCTGACGATTTGGCTGATGAAGGCGATGCGAGTGCCACAGAGCGACTGATTGCATTAAACGAGTGCAGTGCCGAACTACAGCGCATTGAACGTGGTGAAACCCCGCTCACGGCACGATTCCAAGCACTATCGCTAGTCGTGATCCAATACCAAATCCCACTCGCCTTATTTGAAGATTTGTTTTCCGCATTTCGCCAAGACGTTGTTAAAACTCGGTATCAAAACTTTGGTGAAGTCATGGATTATTGCCGCCGCTCTGCGAATCCGGTTGGGCGTATTTTGTTGCACATTTTTGGTCAAACCGATGCACGGCAAATGGCACTTTCTGACGGAATTTGCTCGGCATTGCAGTTGGTTAACTTTTGGCAAGACGTCGCCATCGATTGGAAAAAAGACCGTGTATATTTACCACTCGACGACATGGAACGTTTTTCAATTACCGAAGTCGATATAGACCGAGCAATTGCAACACCCGCATTTAAACAACTGATGTCTTTTCAATGCGACCGAACCCGCCGCATGCTGCGGGCAGGTTCACCACTAGGCGTGCAACTACCAGGACGCATTGGTTTAGAAATTCGCACTATCGTTTTAGCGGCAGATCGAGTCATAACTAAAATCAAGCAGGCTGAATACGATGTGTTTAATGCACGTCCCACTTTAACCCGTAGCGATTGGCCCGCCATTTTATGGCACGCATTAAAAGCAGGAATCACTAAGAAAGTATGAGAATTAGCCAAAAACAACAACGCGCCTTAATCAGTTTATTCACCGCCCGCTCATGGCCTGCGCGTATATCGGCGATTATCGTTTTAGCGATTGCAGCCTTTACATGGTGGAATCAAGGCCAAGTCAGCCCAGGGCAACTCACAAAGGGAAGTCAAATTGAAGGTCGTGTGGTCGGCGTGGCCGACGGCGACACCGTAACAGTCCTTGATGCTGATAAAAAGCAATACAAATTACGCCTGGCGTATATTGATGCACCCGAAAAAGCCATGCCCTTTGGGCAAGCGTCTAAAAGCAATTTGTCTGATTTAGTTTTTGAACAAAATGTCGTTGCACACATTGACGATGTTGATCGCTACGGACGTGGCGTGGCTCGAATCAGCAAAGCCGAGCAAGATATTAATTTAGCACAAGTGGACGCTGGATTTGCATGGCATTACGCAACATATGCCAAGAAAACACAAAGCAGAGGTGAGTTTCAACAGTATGAACAAGCTCAAGCAAACGCTAAATCCCAACGTACAGGCTTATGGAAAGACAACAATCCAACCGCACCATGGGATTGGCGCAAATCCAATCGATAGCACAATAATAAAACGTTAGGTATCGCCATGCATGCCTTTATTACCAATACTTGCATGCCAATACACCAACTTAAATTTAATATACAAATACACAACGCTGCTGCAACTCAGTTCATCAGGGTCAAATCCCTAAAATTTTGCTAGAATTGCGTCAGTTAAATTGCGCCCCTCTTATCGCTTGGAATCATAATGCTCGTAACCCGCTTTGTTCTCACCGCACTTTTCTCTGCGCTTTCCATAGCGGCCTATGCTGGTGAAGCTGAAGATATTCAGCAATTAATACGAGCAAAACAATACCAACAAGCGGTTGAACGAGCTGATAGTTTTCTAACTAAATCGCCAAAAGACGCACAAGTTCGGTTTTTACGCGCTATTGCCCTCACTGAGGCAGGCCGCAATGATGAAGCAATTAAAGCCTTTACTAAGCTTTCCGAAGACTATCCACATCTACCAGAACCTTACAATAATTTAGCGGTGCTATACGCCAACAACAATCAATTTGATAAAGCGCGTGCAGCCTTACAAATGGCGATTCAAACTAATCCAAGCTATGCCATCGCACACGAGAACATGGGTGATTTGTATGCACGCCTAGCCTCACAAGCCTACGACAAAGCGTTGCAACTTGAAAACAATAATCCTCAAGTTCAAACAAAATTAAAATCTGTTAGCACTTTATTTAATCCCAATCAGGCTCCGATTAAAGTGGCTGCGGCAGTAGCGCCAGCTAAGCCAGCTAAAGTAGTTCCTACGGCCCCGGCAGTAACGGCTGCAATTACCGCTAAAGCAACGACCCCCCCCGTTCTAATTTTGCCCAAGCCATTACTCCCTGCAACCACTACGACCAGCAAAGTGGCAACGACTACCAAACCGATTGCAACTGAAGCGCCGAAGCTCGCTACAGCCAAGCCTGTTGTGGCCACGGAAGCGCCAAAACCAAGTCCGATTGCAACATCAGCCCCCAAAGTGGATGAGCGCAACACTGATCGCCAGCAAGTCACCGCGAGCGTTCAAAGTTGGGCTAATGCGTGGAGCAAACAAAATGTGGCTGGCTATGTGGGTAGTTATGCCAAAGGCTTTAAAGCCCCCGGTGGCCGTAGCGCATGGGAAAAAGATCGTCAGTTAAAAATTTCAGGGCCAAAATCTATTGATGTGAAAGTCAATGTACTCAACGTTGACTTCATTGATGATGACACTGCCAAAGTGAAACTACGTCAAAATTACAAATCAGATCGCCTGTCTAGTAGTACGGTTAAAACATTGGTACTACAAAAATCTGGAAGCCGCTGGTTGATTCTTGAAGAACGGATTGGTGGTTAATAAAATACATGTCTCATTTAACACCTTGGACCAAGCGAATTATTTGCTTGGTCATTTTGCTTTGTCTAGCAACCGCAGCAACACCGCGTTTATTCGAATTCAACGACAACACATTCTCGCTGACTCCTGAAATAACTGGAACTGCTAAAACAGGCAATAATGAAACTCGCATACTCGCCGCGATTGATGATATTCGTTCCGGTAATATGGCTGATGCCCGTGCAACTGTAGATGCGCTACTGGATGAGCAACCCAATTATCGATTGGCACAATTACTGCGAGCTGATCTATACGCCATGCGCGCAATGCCACTTGAAACGATCGGTGGTGGCGTTGCGAGCGCTCCAGGTGACGCCCTAGATGACCTGCGCAAAGAGGCCTTAGTTCGAATTGCCCACCGCAATGAAGACCAAGCTACCGCCAATAAACTCCCAGCCAATATCGTTGTTTTCGCGCCGAACCAAAAATACGCCATCCTCGTTGATGCTTCTACTTCGCGCCTGTATGTCTTTGCGAATGAAAATGGGAAGCCCAAACGGATCAAAGATCACTATGTCGTTGTTGGCAAACTCGGTGTAGATAAAAAGTTTGAAGGAGACCAACGCTCTCCGCTTGGTGTCTACTTTGTGACTAGCCATCTAACTCGCCCACAACTGGATAAAACCTATGGCGCTTTAGCAGACCTTTACGGTGTTGGTGCTTGGCCGATTTCTTATCCGAACGAACTCGACCGCAGTCAAAAACGTACTGGTTATGGCATCTGGCTACACGGGAGCCCAGCTGCAACCTACGCTCGCGCACCACAAGCCTCTAATGGCTGTGTCGTACTAACCAATGAAGAGATGCTCAAGGTGAGCAGCTATTTGCAGCCTGGTAATACCCCGGTGATCGTTGCACCACAAGTGGAGTGGCTGTCCGAAAGTGAATGGCTCCAGCGACAAACGGCTGCGCTCGCCCTTTTGTCAGAATGGAAAAGTAAATGGGAAAGCTTAGATGCGAATACTTATCTAAATTTTTATGGCGCAGAGTTTCGTAGCGCTGAAGGACAAACCTTGGATGCTTGGCGCAACCAAAAAACGACGGTTAACACTGGTAAGACTTGGACAAAAATTCAACTCAGCGACATTTCAATTTTTGCCGCTGGTGAAAACAGTACGCAATTAGTCACCACATTTAAGCAAGACTACCGCAGTAATAATTTAGAAAATCAAATGCGCAAGCGCCTGTATTGGCAACGTAGCGAGCAGGGCTGGAAAATCATCTGGGAAGGTGCGGCAGCGATCTAAAGGGTATATCTTTGAACGTTAATTTAAATAGTGCGTATAAACAAATACCCAAGAAAAAACCCGCTGAAAGCGGGTTTTTTCTTGCAAATCAAAAAATTACAAAGTCAAACCACCAGTCACTTCAATCGCCGCGCCATTAATATAGCTCGCTTCATCAGAAGCCAAGAAAGCATACACGCTCGCAATTTCTGATGGCTGGGCCAAACGACGCATAGGCACCTTTTCTTCCATACCTTGCAACACTTTTTCTGGCATGGCTGTTACCATCGGCGTTGCCACAAAACCAGGGCAAACCGCATTGGCGCGAATGCCTTTTTTGCCAAGCTCTTTTGCCCAAGTTTTTACAAAGCCAATGACACCAAACTTTGAAGCGGCATAATTGGTTTGACCAAAATTACCATACACACCAACAACAGATGACGCATTCAAGATCACGCCTGAATTTTGCGCAATCATCGTATCGACAACTGCCTTGGTGCAGTTATAAACGCCTTTCAGATTGATATCGATCACGCGATCAAATTGATCATCGGTCATTTTAAATAACTGCGCATCCTGGGTAATACCCGCGTTATTCACCAACACATCAATGCGATTGTATTTTTCTTTGACTGCTGCCACCATCGCAACAATCGTATCCGTCTTTGTGACATCGACCACGAAACCGACCGCATCAGCACCTCCAGCCACTAAGGCCGCGACTACTTGATCCACCCCCGCTTGATTTACATCGCAAACAACCACTTTTGCGCCTTCGGCAGCAAATTTGATGGCCGTGGCCTCGCCGATACCGCTAGCAGAACCAGTAATGATGGCAACTTTATCTTTCAGTCTCATGGCAATCCCCTATTCACGGTCTACGCCCTTATGGGCAATATCCACAGCATAGATCACATGCTGCAACGCAACAATAGGAGGCATGGATTTTTTACAGAAATGTAGGATGGAAATTTCAAAAAACGAAATTTAGTGCTGATTGCCTTGAATCAGAGATCGACAGTCAACCACTTGCAAGTCATTGTCTTTTGCAAATGTCATAATAAATTCAAAGACGCGTGGATCAACTTTTTCTAACTGTCGATCAACGGCAACGCAGCGCACATTGTTGTGCACCATAGGACGTACAAAAGGTGCGTATGACAGTTTTTGGTCAACACCAAAAGTAGAGAGAATACCCGATAGGCGCTCAGCCCAATCACTAGGACGGAACTCACGTCCGTTACTGGTAATACCTTGAATGATAATTTCGTAAGGATTGCAGATCATTGTGGGCGCCAAGCAGAGTTTAATTCGAGAACTGTCCGCATTATACCACCGCCCTATGCTGCGGCGCATGAAATATGTAGCACGCCATGAATAAGTACAAGCTCCACAAATCCAGCAAAATACTTGCTTTTTTGGGGTATAACACTGAAAATAATCGTTTTTTCAGCCATTTGGTCGCGTGCTCAGCGCCGATCGACCAGGACAAAATTGAATGCGTCACTACCTACAGTTCAGCGATTTTACTCTTGAAGAATACCAATACCTGTTTGAACGGACTGCAAAATTAAAAGCACGCCTCAAATCAGGCACGCTCTATCAGCCTCTGCCTGGCAAAGTATTGGGCATGATTTTCGAAAAATCTTCGACTCGAACTCGAGTATCGTTTGAAGCAGGTATGTTCCAATTGGGTGGACATGCGATGTTCTTGCAGTCCAAAGACACGCAATTGGGCCGTGGCGAACCGATTGAAGACGTCGCAAAAGTCATGAGCCGCATGGTCGACATCGTCATGGTGCGTACTTTCGAGCAAAGCATTATCGAGCGCTTTGCCGAAAACTCTTTGGTTCCAGTGATCAATGGCCTGACTAATGAATACCACCCTTGCCAAATCATGGCCGACATTTTCACGTATATCGAACATCATGGTCCAATTGAAGGGAAGACAGTATGCTGGATCGGCGATAGCAATAATATCAGCCGCACTTGGTTGCAAGCGGCAAAAATCTTCAATTTCAAATTGAATCTTGCCTGCCCACGTGGTTATGAAATGACAGTGCTGGATGGGCAAACCTACGGCAGCGATGTTTTTGAAACATTTAACGACCCATATCAAGCTGCTCGAAACGCCGACATCGTCACTACCGACGTCTGCACTTCAATGGGCTATGAGCGCGAAACACTACAGCGCAAAAAAGACTTCATCAATTACAAAGTATCAGAAAAATTGATGCTGCAAGCCAAAGCAGAAGCGCTTTTCATGCATTGCTTACCTGCACATCGTGGCGAGGAAGTCGATCCGGAAGTCATTGATGGCCCACAATCAGTGGTGTGGCAAGAAGCGGAAAACCGCATGCACACTCAAAAAGCGGTAATTGAATACCTACTGCTAGGTCGTGTGGACGATTAATGTTTGGCATTACTGATCTTTGGGCCTATGTACTTGGTACGGTACTGATTATTTTAGTGCCGGGCCCAAACTCACTCTTTGCACTGACAATGGCTAGCACCCGCGGTCGAAAAGCTGGTTTTGCTGCTGCCACTGGCATCGTCGTTGGTGACTTGATTTTAATGCTTGCGGCTAGTTTAGGTGTTGCCTCACTAATGAAAGCCAATCCAATTGCTTTTGATGTGGTGCGATATTTAGGTGCAGCCTATCTGACGTATATCGGTCTAAGCGCCCTATTTTCTAAGTCACAGCAACATACCCAATCAGTCGAATCAACTCATAACTCAACACGTAAAGCTTTCCGTTCTGCGCTGGCAATTTCACTGGTCAATGTCAAAGCAATTCTTTTTTTCATGGCGTTCTTCCCGCAATTTGTAAATCCAAACTACCCACACGTTTGGCACACTTTTGCTGCGCTAGGCATGATCGTACAGTTCGTCAGTATCAGCTATTTAACAATGTTAATCTTGGTTGGCAGCAGCCTATCGCGCCGACTTTCAGCTAAAATCTGGCTGAAAACCGTACTAAATAAATTAGTCGGCACTTTGTTTGTGAGCTTTGGCTTACGCCTAGCACTGAACTGATATTCGTATTTTTCTTTTTGAACATCTTAAGACTAAGGCAATCCGCATGTCCGATATTAATAAAGTAGTTCTCGCCTATTCCGGCGGCTTAGATACGTCAGTGATTCTGAAATGGCTACAAGACACTTATCAATGCGAAGTGGTGACCTTCACTGCTGACCTAGGCCAAGGTGAAGAACTCGAACCTGCACGCCAAAAAGCACTGCAATTTGGCATCAAACCAGAAAATATTTTTATCGACGACTTGCGCGAAGAATTCGTTCGTGACTTTGTGTTCCCGATGTTCCGCGCCAACACAGTGTACGAAGGTGAGTACCTGCTCGGCACATCCATCGCTCGTCCATTGATCGCCAAACGCCAAATTGAAATCGCCAACGCGACCAATGCGGACGCGGTATCTCACGGCGCAACCGGCAAAGGTAACGACCAAGTTCGTTTCGAACTCGGTTACTACGGCCTAAAACCAGACGTTAAAGTGATTGCACCTTGGCGCGAATGGGATCTATTGTCACGCGAAAAACTATTGGCTTACGCTGAAAAGAACAATATCCCAGTCGATATGAAGCACAAAAACGGTGGCGCACCCTATTCAATGGATGCCAACTTGCTACACATTAGCTTTGAAGGCCGTCACTTGGAAAACCCATCGGCCGAAGCCGAAGAAACCATGTGGCGCTGGAGCGTGAGCCCAGAAGCCGCACCTGATGCAGCTGAATACCTTGATATCGAATTTGAAAAAGGCGATATCGTGGCATTGAATGGCGTACGGATGTCGCCAGCCACCGTGCTAACCAAGCTCAATGAACTCGGCGGCAAGCACGGTATTGGCCGTTTGGATTTGGTCGAAAACCGCTACGTCGGCATGAAATCACGCGGCTGCTATGAAACACCGGGCGGCACCATCATTCTGAAAGCGCATCGCGCCATTGAATCGATCACGCTGGATCGCGAAGTAGCACATTTGAAAGATGATCTGATGCCGCGTTACGCCAGTATGATTTACAACGGTTTCTGGTGGGCACCTGAGCGCAAAGTTCTGCAAACGTTGATTGATGCGACACAAGAAACCGTCAATGGCTGGGTACGTGTGAAATTGTACAAAGGCAACGTCATCGTGGTGAGCCGTGACTCGAAAACCAACTCATTGTTTGATATGAACATTGCCACGTTTGATGACGATGGCGGCGCATACAACCAAGTTGATGCTGGCGGCTTTATCAAACTCAACGCACTGCGCATGCGTATTGCAGGTCGTTTGAATAAATAAGCTTTAACCCAATACGACCAAAACGGCTCGGATCTTCTGAGCCGTTTTTACACAAATGCAGAGAATAGCCATGCTTGACGCACTATTAGCAATGGATGAAGCGCAATTCACCACATTGTCAGTCACCATTTTGTGCAGTGGTTTAATGATCTATATGGGTTTCATTATCTACAATTTGGCCAAAGAATCGAAAGCCGGAAAGTTTGGTACGATCATGCTTTTTTTTGTTTTAGGCTTTGGCATGCTCGGTTTTATTGTAAAAGAAATTTTGACTAAAGTTTTAACCCATTAAATCTACATTTTAAGGATATGGAAATGAGCCAATTTGATAATGTTTCAGTATTGAAACAAGGCAATGTTTATTTTGACGGCAAATGCGTGAGCCACACAGTTGTTTTTGCTGACGGCAGCAAAAAAACGGTCGGCGTTATTTTACCTTCTAAACTCAACTTCAACACCGGCGCGCCGGAGATCATGGAAGTTATTGCCGGGGTATGCAATGTGACCTTATCTGGCGAAACGTCTACAAAGACATACTCTGCAGGCCAGTCTTTTGATGTACCAGGTAACTCGAGCTTTGATATCGAAACCACCGAAACACTGCATTACGTTTGCCATTTTGCCTAAATTGTAGACCACTCAAATCTAGCGCAGTGTTCTGCGCTAGATTCAGCAATCAATTCAATTCATATCCAAGTGAGCCTGATTATGCCTTCTTTCGACATTACCTCTGAAACCGATATGGTGGCACTAAAAAATGCGATTGATGTGGCCGCAAAAACCATCATTAATCGTTATGACTTTAAAGGCACGAGTGCTAAAGTTGAGCTTAACGAAAAAGATAAACTCATTACAATCAATGGCGATTCTGAGTTTCAACTCGACCAAATTAAAGACATTGTATTTCCAGCACTAGAGAAAAAAGAACCAGAAAGCAGCAAACGTCTAGAGCAAGGTGACATTCAAAAAGTTTCTGGCAATAAAGTAAAACAAGTTCTCACCATCAAAGATGGAATCGATAAAGAACTAGCCAAGAAAATTATCACTATCATTAAAGACTCGAAACTCAAAGTACAAACAGCGATTCAAGGCGACGAAGTGCGTGTAACCGGAAAGGATCGTGATATATTGCAAAGTGTCATCGCACTAATGCGCAAATCGGTCAGTGACTTTCCGCTGCAATATCAAAATTTCCGCGATTAATTTACGCTTTTGTATAAGGCTCAGCTAATATCAAGTATCTGATTGATGTTGGCTGATCTTCATGACTTGGCAGTCCAAAAAACCCATACTTGTCGCATTCTGCGCCCTTTTACTTGCAATTGGCATATTGTGGCTGCTCGCCGTTCAAGTCAGTAAATCCTACGATACCGAAATCAATCGTATTCAATCAGAAACCGAAAATATTGGCATTGCTGCCGAACAAGAGCTCATCGGTAAACTTGAGCTGATTAAAATAAAACAAAGCATTGCTGCTGAAAAAATTCAGCCAATTTTAGACAACGGCAAGCTCAACGCCAACGATACCGAGAAATTAAAAACGGTACTCGAGTATTTTTTAACACAGGTAAAAGACAGCCGTGCTGTTGGCATTATCAATTCAAGCCATGAAATCCTCTCCTCAGTAAGCACCGACGACCAGGACTTGTTAAGCGCATCAATTTTTGTACCATCAAAAACCGACGCCGTAGAAATGTTTAGCGCAAATGGAAGAAGTAATATCTATATCTCTCAGCGGCTTGATCCAACAAGCGAAGAATCAGCAAGTATTCTTTCAGCAATTAACGCCAATCAACTCATTAAAAAAATAAGCATACTCAAAAACAATAAACAAGCATCAATATTCCTGTTCGACAAAGATATAAAGCCACTCAAGAAAAACTTAGAAAAAATAAATATCACTAACCATCTTGCAGCCTTTCAATCTTTCATTCAATCAAATCAACAATCCAGTTCATTCACTATTAATAGCAAGACCCAGTCAACTCAAATTAATCTACGTAGAGTTGGCGATTCTGCACTATATATTGCTATTTTTAATCAAAACGAGAGTAATCTCTCCACATGGAAAAATAATACTATATTTTACATTATAGGTTGCATACTCATACAGGGGTTTTTATTACAAATACTCTATTCACTTGCTCGTGCTAAACGCATGAATCAGACCCTATTTCTAAAAGAAACCAAGCTGAGTGCAAGTGAAACCCGTTTTCGTCAAATGATTGAAGCGATGCCAATTGGACTTATCCTCGCCAGAAGACAAGACAATTTGATAGTTTATATCAACAAACCTGCGGCTAAAATTTTAGATATGCCGCAAGCTAGCGCACTCTCAAAACGAGCATTTAGTATTTATTCAAATGAAATGGATTTTACAAGCCAAACCAATCACGTTTTTGAATCTAAAACATCGCAAAGCATCGAGTGTATTTTAAAAAAAAATACTGGAGAGCCGTTCTGGGCGAATATTTCAATCTCAATGGTTGATGTTGCCGACACTCAAACGTTATTAATTGGGATTGTCGACATCAGCGAACAGAAAAAATTAGAAGCTGATTTGAAACACCAAGCGACCATCGATCATTTATCAGGTCTTTATAATCGTGCCCACTTTATCAACTCATCGAATAAAGAAATCCAAAGGATCCAACGACACAAGAAGAATGCAAGCTTGTTAATGCTAGATATCGATCATTTCAAACGAGTTAATGATAACCATGGACACGACGCTGGTGATCTCGTGATACAAATCATCGCCTTAACCTGCCAAGAGACCTTGCGCGATATTGATATCGTAGGCCGATTAGGCGGAGAGGAATTTGCTGCACTTCTACCTGAAACATCAGCTCACGAAGCACTAAACGTTGCCGAACGATTACGTATTGCCATCGAAAAACGAGCTATCAAGCTAAAAAGTGGTCAAATCATCAACATCACTAGCAGCATCGGAGTAACTGAGGTCACGCCCAACGATGCCATCATTGATATTGCACTAAAGCGTGCTGATTTAGCGATGTATTCGTCGAAAAACAATGGCCGTAATCAAGTTCAATACTTTGATACCACTCAAGAATAAACAATTGATATTGATCAACATATCCAAGCATGAAATACGATTAGATATCGTAAACATCAAGGAGAACCATATGTTGAACTCACCACTAGGCGTTATTCTTTCTTCCACTGTCGGCATATTAAGTTTATTTACCATTGGATTTGTTATCGCAATGGCAATCTACCTCTATATCTATGTGCAGCGCCATATTAAAGCTGAGCTAGCAGATGAAAATTTAATCAATAAACAAAACAAGCAATAAGCCTATTTTGCGTGGAGACTAAAGTTTTCTTTTTGATCACCTAGGCGATGCCCACTCCATAGCACTGTGGGGGTGGCCGCCGGCTTTTCTGCGGTCTGCTTTATGTACAAGGGACAGTGATTACCAGACTTTGCATCAAGCTGTAACTCAGTAAAATACACTAAGGCAGCAGTTGGGTCTTTTGCAATAGCGCTAACATCAATGCATTGCCCCTCTTGACCTTGCATAAATGCGGATAGGCTTTCGGCGACCGGACGATATGATTTGCCAGCATCAATCCAGCTTTGAAATAAACCAACCAATAGACCAATCACTAGTGTTAAGCCACTCGTCCAATTAGTCAGGGCACGGCGGCCTAATGGTTGCTTGCGAAACAACACCCTGCCCCATATTGCCGTAACCAAAAGCGCAAATACAAAACCCCATGTCGGCCAAGGCATATTGGCATCATTAAAACGAGTAAAATAATTCACTAACGCCAGTGGTGTTTCAGCCACCAAAGACATCCAAACAAACCATACCAAGAATGCAGCGAAACCCAAAGTCACTAAACTAAACCAATTAAATGAAGCAGCAGCCCCCCTCCTCAATTCGTCAACACCACCTGTCGCTAACAAAGCCAATGGAACTAGCAGCGGCAAAACCAGTGCCTCGCTCTGATGAATTGCCAGCATCACAAAAAGTGCTTTAGCCAGCAAGACACTTAGCAAAAGCTGCCAACGTGGCTGACTTAACTCTTTACGAAATAAATAGACGGACCACGCAGCCAGTGGCAAAGCTGGCCAAGAAAACCAAAGGAGCACCGCAGGTAAGAAGCCAAAAGAGTAGCCAATAGCAAATGATCGAGCACCGCCAAAAGCCCCCCACGCATAATAGCGCCACCAGACTTGAAACAACTCATTGGAGTGCGTCTTGAGCGAATAACCCCATAGCGCAGCAATCGGTATCGAAATGAGTATTGCGGTAATTAATGTGATGAGATAACTAAATTTTCGCCACTGAGGGAAAACAAAAAGGAAAACGGCAAATAGCACAGCAAATAGTGCGTCAGCCCAACTCGCCCCCGTCAGTAGTACGATAAAAACGCCAGCCAGAATAATTCCAGCTCTAAGTGGCTTTTTTATTGCCAATGCAAGTGCATACACATACCACGCAAAGCCTGTGAGTAGAACGACAGCTGGCGAAATATGATGGCCCCAGAGTGGCAAGCCCAAGCAACCAAGCAGTATCACGACGGACAGTCGACCACTACGGCGACCAAATAGTTCACGCCCAGCCAATCCAACGCCCCACAAGCCCAGCGCCATCCACAAGCCTGTACTCAGTCTAGCCGCATCATGTGGAGCAACACCAATCCAAGATAAAGCATTAACAAATAAGGTTGCAACCCAAAAATAGAGCGGTGCTTGACTGAACTGGGGCACACCTGCAATTGATGCAATCGTCCAGTTAGAATTGTGCATAAAGTACGACGTAATCGCCATACTAACATTTTCATCGGGCTTCCATGGATCATGCCCTACCAAACCAGGAATAAGCCAAAAACAACAAAGCAATAGCAACAACCAAGGCTTATCTTGACCTTTTGCTGGATTGATTGGGACATCGAGTGGAGCTTGGTATGTCAGCATTTCATGTTCAACAAGTTATTTGCAATAATTTTGGCATATACAAATAAAAAAAGGCAGCTTTAAAGCTGCCTTTTTTTATTTCTTAAACTAAATTAGCGCGAAAAACGAGCAAATTTAGAATTGAATTTCTCAATACGACCAGCCGTATCAACGATTTTTTGCTTGCCAGTGTAGAATGGGTGGCATTCAGAGCAAACCTCAACGTGCAAGTCTTTGCCTAAAGTAGACGCAGTTTTGAATGCGCTACCGCAAGAACATGTCACATTGATTTCTTTGTAATTTGGGTGAATATCTGCTTTCATGATTTTTCCTTTAGGGTACGGGCGCCGGGGATTTGCCGACGCTGCAAAGTATGGGATTATCGCAAAACAACACCCATACTGCAAGAATTAACGACGCATCGAATCAAAAAAGTCCAGGTTCGACTTGGTTGATTTGAGCTTGTCCATCAAAAACTCCATCGCCTCAAGGTCATCCATAGGATATAGCAGCTTACGCAACACCCAGATACGTTGCAATTGCTCAGGCTTAATCAATAACTCTTCGCGGCGAGTGCCTGATTTGTTGATATTAATAGCAGGGAAAATTCGCTTTTCAGCCATGCGGCGATCAAGCTGTATTTCATTATTACCTGTACCTTTAAACTCTTCGTAAATCACATCATCCATACGGCTACCAGTATCAACCAGAGCTGTCGCGATAATTGTCAAGCTACCACCCTCTTCAATGTTGCGAGCGGCACCAAAGAAACGTTTCGGGCGTTGCAAGGCATTTGCATCAACACCACCAGTCAATACTTTACCTGACGATGGGACAACCGTATTGTACGCACGAGCTAAACGCGTAATAGAATCAAGCAAGATGACAACGTCTTTTTTATGCTCAACTAAGCGCTTGGCTTTTTCAATTACCATCTCAGCCACTTGCACATGGCGCGTTGCAGGCTCATCAAATGTAGATGAGACAACTTCCCCTTTCACTGAGCGCAACATCTCTGTCACTTCTTCTGGTCGCTCATCAATTAGCAAGACAATCATGACAACTTCTGGATGATTCGCCGTTATTGCATGCGCGATGTGCTGCAGCATAACGGTTTTACCCGTTTTAGGCGGAGCAACCAACAGTGCACGCTGACCTTTACCAATTGGCGCCATCAGATCGATAACTCGACCCGTAATATTCTCTTCTGCGCGAATGTCGCGTTCTAATTTAAGTCGCTCAGTAGGGAATAGTGGCGTTAAATTTTCAAACAGGATTTTATGCTTAGACGCTTCTGGCGCATCGCTATTAACACGGTCAACTTTAACCAAAGCAAAATAGCGTTCACCATCTTTAGGAATACGAATCTCACCCTCGATCGAATCACCCGTGTGCAAGTTGAATCGACGAATTTGGCTTGGGCTAACGTAGATATCATCAGGCCCAGCAAGATATGATGTATCTGGGCTACGCAAGAATCCAAAACCATCGGGCAAGACTTCTAAAGTACCCTCCCCGAAGATGCTCTCCCCTTTTTTTGCACGATTTTTCAGCAATGCAAAAATTAAATCTTGCTTGCGCATGCGGTTGGCACCGTCAATTTCAAAACTAATCGCCATTTCGACTAATTCAGTGACGTGCAGATGTTTTAGATCGGACAAATGCATAAATAATTACGCTTAAAATATAATAAAGGGGAGGTCGTACGGATGTTCTAGAAGGGGTAAGCTGTTATGTGATATGCATTGAGCACATCACATAACCTTACTTTTTTGAAGCGTATATTGATTTGTCTTCAGTGTCAAATATTACTATCAATAAATGCAGTCAGTTGCGATTTAGATAAAGCACCAACCTTAGTTGACTTCACTTCACCACCAACAAACAGCATTAAAGTTGGAATACCACGAATGCCGAACTTAGGTGGGGTAGCTTGGTTTTCGTCAATATTAAGCTTGGTAATCTTAAGTTTGCCAGCATACTCAACAGCAACATCTTCCAATATTGGCGCAATCATCTTGCAAGGACCGCACCATTCTGCCCAGTAGTCGACCAATACAGGAACTTGGGCTTGCAATACTTCTGCTTCAAATGTCGCATCAGTGACATTAACAATATTTTCACTCATTGAGGTCTCCAGTTTCTCACGTTAGGCGCTAAAGCCAAGAATTGCGCCATTATGCATGGCAGTATTATTATTTAATGCGGCCAAAAATATAAATTTCAAGGACTTAATCTTAAAAAGCTGCTGCAACAGCCTCATCTAAGCGGTCAACAGCAGTCACCGTCATTCCCTCTATCGCTTGCCGAGGTCGATTCGCTTTAGGAACAATAGCATGAGTAAACCCCAGTTTAGCAGCTTCTTTCAAGCGCTCCTGACCCCGCTGTACTGGGCGCACCTCTCCCGCCAAACCAACCTCACCAAAGACCACCATTTTTGCTGGGAGTGGCTTATTTTTTAACGATGACACAATCGCAATTAACATCGCTAAATCTGCAGCCGGCTCAGAGATTCGCACACCGCCAACCGCATTGATAAAAACATCTTGGTCAAAAGCAACAATACCCGCATGGCGATGCAATACCGCCAACAGCAATGCCAATCGATTTTGTTCAACCCCCACGGCTAAACGCTTTACTTGTGGAGAATGTGCATCATCGACTAAAGCTTGAACTTCCACCAGCATCGGTCGAGTTCCTTCTTGTGTGACCATGACACAAGAACCCGCAACAGGTTCTGCATGCTGACTCAAAAACATCGCAGATGGATTTGATACCTCGCGCAATCCTTTATCCGTCATGGCAAACACACCTAGCTCATTCACGGCACCAAAACGGTTTTTAATGGCTCGAATTAAGCGAAAACTTGAATGCGTGTCGCCTTCAAAGTACAGCACAGCATCAACGATATGCTCTAACACGCGCGGCCCCGCAATAGCACCATCCTTGGTGACATGGCCGACTAACAATACCGAAGTACCGTGTCGTTTAGCGAACCGCGTCAACTGGGATGAACACTCTCTCACCTGTGCCACACTGCCCGGTGCACTGGTTAAAGCCTCTGTGAACATCGTTTGGATTGAATCAATCACAACGACTTTAGGCCCCTCATTGGAAAGGGCTAATAGGATTTTTTCTAGGCTAATTTCTGGGTACAAACGAACTTTTGCCGTTGGCACGCCCAATCGACGTGCACGCAATGCAATTTGCTGCGCAGATTCTTCACCACTCACATAAAGCACTGCCTGAGTTTCAGATAGTTTTGCCAACGCCTGCAGCAGTAGTGTTGACTTACCAATACCTGGATCACCACCAATCAGAACCACACCGCCAGGCACCAAGCCACCGCCAAGCACACGATCTAGCTCATCCATTTGCGTTGGAATGCGTGGAACCTCTTCCGCATTCACTTCGGATAAGTTTTTAATTGCACCATCTGCCGCCAACGACTGAAAACGCCCACTGGCGACTTTGGTTTCCATGATACTTTCTTCCAGCGTATTCCAGTCACCGCATTGCGGGCACTGCCCCTGCCACTTCGGTGAAATGCCACCACATATACGGCACACAAAGTTTGTTTTAGCTTTACTCATAAGATCCAAATTAAAACGGCCCGCAAAGCGAGCCGTTTATTAAAAATGATGCGCACCTGTCAAATATACTTGAATAAGCTGAGATCTTGAACCTGAGCAAACGTCTTTCTTGTTGCATCCAACAGCATTTGGTTCTGCGCAAAATCACTCAAAGCAGCTGCATAATCCAAATCCTGTAAACCGGAAAGTGTTTTTGAATACTGCAGCTTCAAATCCTCTGTCGTATCTTTTACCGAGTCAGTTTCCAACATTCGAGAGCCTAAAGAAGCTTGGGATGTCAGAATATTTCCTAAGGAGTTTGATAGATCCGATAAGGCCGTGTTTAATTGATTTTGAAAAGCAGCCGCTCCTGCCGAACCTGATTGATATGAATTTAATGCAGAAGACAAGGCACCAATTGTTGCGAACAAATCAACATTGGTACTTGCCTTCACTGAGAACTGATCACTAGCAGCAGGACTGCCTTTGACATTCATTTTCACACCATAATCCCAAGCAGGTACAACACCAGGATCTGAGGCTAGTTTTTTAAATTCAATATCAGCGTTTTCCACATAGACGCGCGGCAGAGGACTACCAGCAGCGCGCGGAACAGTCGCCCCATCAATTAAAGACAAATTGCTTGTGGTATTGATTAAGTCGTACGTGGTAATTGTTTTGCCCGCATTTGCTGGATCAGGCAAAGTTTGAAACTGAATACGGAAGTCTCTTGGAGCTGGAGCAAGTTGCCATTTATTTGGATCGCCAACCTCACCAGGACTGACAATACCGCTACCAGTGTTTGCTGGATTATATGCAGTGACAAATGTACCATTACCATTTTTAATTTTTTGAAATATATCGCTACCAGCCTCAGAAATAGGAAGTTGGCGCCCATCTGATATTTGCACCAATCGTTTACCACTATCTCCATTGTAATTCACCTGACCAAATGCAGTTTCAGAAAATGGCTTTGTATCGCCATTAAATCCAGAAAACAAGTAATTACCTTGGCCGTCAGTGGTGTTTGCCAGACCTAAAAGCTCTTGATAGCGACCTTGTAACTCAGCATCTTGCATTTTCTTTTCAGAGGCCGTTAATGCGGGGTTACCTGCGGCCACTGCTAATTGCTGAATATTTTGAATTGCAGCTGTAACTTGATTCAAAGTAGATTCACTCAAGCGCATAAAAGAATCAGCAGTAGAACTATTGGTTGCATATTGCTCATTAATTGATTTAGCTTGAGAAATATCCAAGACACGAGCAGATGCAATTGGATCATCTGCAGGTGTCAAAATTTTACGCATCGAAGATAGTTGAGCTTGCAATTTTGCTTGATCGGCTTGATGCCGTTGCAATGAATTACTACCCATATTAAATAAAGTCGTTGTGGCGATTCGCATTTCAATTCCTCCTAACTTAAGTCGCTTAGCGGCCTAAATTAATAATTTCATCAAATGCTTTTTGGGCAATCTGAATTACTTTACTTGAAGCTTGATAAGCCTGTTGGTAACGAAGTAAATTAGCGGCCTCTTCGTCTAAATTCACAGCAGATACAGAGTCTCGACTACTTTCTGCACTCAGTAATAATTTGTCTTGTGCTTTACCCATAATGGTTGCTTCGTTTGTTTGTGTACCAATTGTGGCCACCATACGCCCGTACGACTCTTGATATGTAGCCGTATTGCCATCCAAAACACGACTAGTTTGCAGTTTGCCTAATGCCAAAGCATTGCGATTATCAGCAACTGCAGTGCTTGAATTTTTTTGAACTGTTACGCTGTCGCCACTGGCAGGCAGACCATCCAACTTCATAGTCCAACCATTGTAGCTAATCGTGTCCCCAGCTTTATAGGGCACATTCCCTGTAACTGCGGGCACAGCACCCGTTACCGTAAAGGCCATACCAGAAGGAACAACTGATGCGTCAGGTGTGAATGTCAATGTGACGGGGGTAAAAATGTTTGCATTGAGTGAGCTATCCGTTGTTACAGAGGTTTGAGCAACTACATCTGGTTGTGAAACTTTTAAAGTACCTGTATTGACTGCAGCAGGCGCTTTAGGCTCAACAGCGGAAACAGGGCCAGCTGCCGCGATCTCACGAGGGTCAGAGGTTTTTATTGCAAGCTGATCAATAAATCCTTTCAATGGCATCAACGTAAAGCGGTCCCCTGCTGCCGGCGTAGCCGTTAAAGAAAGTGTTAACCCTGTTGAACTTGTAAATCCAGCTGGCGTTGTCAATGCGGCTGCTTCTGCGGGATTTAGCGTGTACTTACTGCCATCACTCAAATTTGCTAATGCATAATTAGTACCGTCAAAAGATAGCTCATAATTATTGGTTGTTAGCTTTGAAATATCTTGAATATAGCCAGTTAGACTCGCGGTTGCAGGCACTGCGTTATTTGCATTTGGTCTAATAACACCTAACTTAGGAGCATCGATGCCAACGCCCAAATTCGTTGTTGGAAACGACCAAAAATCTCGCCCTAAATTACCATTCAAATCTTGCCCAGCTTTATGCTGTTGATTAAATGCATTAGCCATAGCTAAGGCTGTGCGCTCAAGGCTATTTTGCGCCAAATCTAAAGACTGGCGTCGATAATCAAGCAAAGCGCCAAGTTGACCACCATTGACTAGATTATCGGGCAATAAAATAGAAGTGCCATTCTGCTCGTAAGTGATAGATAAACTTTCAGGGTCTGCTGGATTAGGAACTGCGCCTAAGGTATAGGTCTGAGAGCCGACCACTAACCCTTGACCATTACCAACAAACAAGTTAATAGAACCATCGCTCAATGGCAAGGAAGTTGTTTTAATTAATTTATTTAAATCTCGTACCAATAAATCACGTTGGTCAAGTAAGTCATTAGGTGGTTGGCCACTACTTTGTGCCACGACAATTTTATTATTCAGATCACCCACTTGGGCTGCGTATGCATTGATGCTACTTACAGTATTACCAATCTCACCATTGAGCGCTGCACGTTGCTCATTAAGTCGTTGAGAAAATACTTGAAAGCGATTTAATAAAGTCTGAGCACTCGATAGCATAGCTTGTCGAGATGGCGGATTTGCAGGATTAGTCGCTACGTTTTGTACAGAAGAAAAAAAATCTTGCATCGCAGGTGAAACACCCGCCGTCGGATCGGCAACGATATTATTAATTTCAGACAAGTGAGACAAGCGTGTTTTTTGATAGCTAGATTGTGTTTGGGCAACTTCAACGGCTTTAGTCAAAAATTGATCATAAACACGTACGATCGAATCGACTTTCACACCTAAACCATTAAAACCGCTGCCAGCAAGTTGCGGATAAGGCGCGCTTTGCCGAATACCTTGGCGCGAAAAACCAACTGTATTTACATTGGCGATATTATGCCCTGTGGTGGTCAAACCCAAATTAGCGGCATTTAAGCCCGATACACCAATTCCAAATACAGATGAGGCCATGATTCTTTACTCCTATACTAACTTATCGGCGTTAAGCGCCCAGTCTTGAGTTATTTACGCCTAAACGGGCTGCGACACTATCAGCAACGCGGGCCAATTTTTGTGCATATTGTGGGTCTGTCGCATAGCCATCTTTGGCTAATGCTTTGGCAAAACCAACTGCATCGCTACCCTGCCCCAAAGCATCACCAAAGCGTCTTTTCATTACTGAGCCATAATCTGCAAATGCCTCAGCATAAGAATCATAGGCTCTGAACTTTTCAACCCTCTTTTGCGAAATACCATCTACAAATTCGGTAGTCAGCACATCGGTGGTTTTACCTTTCCAGCTAGCTCCAGCTTTGATGCCAAAAACATTAAATGAATCTTTGCCTGAGGCATCATTAATAGTTTTCTTTCCCCAGCCAGTTTCTAATGCAGCATGTGCAAGAAGAACATGCGGCGCGACGCCCAAATCAGACGCGGTATTTTTGGCTGCATCGCTGAGTTTGCCTAAAAAGTCGCTCGCAGTTGAAACAACCCGGTCGGCAATACTCGGTAAAGTAGCGGCAGATTTTGCCGTGATCGCATGTGGTTTATTAGTTGAAGAGTAATCAAATGCACGATCCTGGAATGGATTCGGTGCTCGATGCAAAGGCTGGTTTAATAGACTAGGGTTTTGCTGAACTTGAATTTGACGTGCAATCATATCGGCCAAGCCTAAACTACCCTTGCTGGACCACATTTGAGTGAGCTGCTGATCATGCATGCCGCGAAACATTTCCACGCCACTACTTTGATTCATGCCATCAGTTGGGCTTGCTGAGCGCATTGCGGAGAGCATTTGCTGCATTAAAAGCGCTTCAAATTGCTGAGCGACCGCTTTTGTACCCTCGGCAGAGTCTGCACGATTCGCCGCGCGAATTTTATTCACTGCTGTTGGGTCTATTGCTAGTGTGTTTTGAATCGCATTGCTAGCAGACTTCATGATACGGCCTCATTGCTCAGATTCCCTTGGTGATGAAAATCTAAAGCAAGGAGCGTGCCGACATTGGAGGGAGGAAAATAAATAATTAAAAAAACAACAGTATTTTACTGGGAGCTAATAAATTCAATTACCGCACGGCAATACATGGACTAAATTACTTCAAGCACCGCATTTAACGCCCCAGCAGCCTTCATGGCTTGCAATATAGCGAGTAAATCTTGCGGCGTGGCCCCCACTGAGTTGAGTGCACGAACAACCTGATTCAATGATGTGGCTTTCGGCAACTTAACGATAGGGCCTTTACCCGTTTCAATATCAACTTCAGCATTCTGAACTCGCTTGGGACGCCCGCCCACAACGGCATTCGGCTGAGCGACTTGATTATCTGCAATAATAGTTACCGTCAAATTGCCATGCGCAATCGCACAAGCATCAACCGTGACAGCTTGATTCATTACGACTGAACCTGTCCGAGCATTAATAATCACTTTAGGATTGACTGGAGCAGGAATCACATCAATCGTTTCTAATCGCGCTAAAAAGGCCACGCGCTGATTTGGATCTTGCGGCGCACGAACTTGAATTACACGACCATCCAGCGCAGTTGCTACCGCACCAATTTGGCTATTAATTGCATTCACGACACGACTTGCTGTCGAAAAATCAGTTTGCAGTAACTCAAGCTGAACAAACTCACCATTACCAAGCAAAGTCGGTACTGCGCGCTCGACCGTTGCACCACCAGGTATCAAGCCAGTTGCAAGCTGGTTAACTTGAACACTCGTACCCGCTGCGGCGGCCCCCGCCCCCGCAACCACTAAATTACCTTGAGCCATCGCATAAATTTGGCCATCGGCCCCCTTCAATGGCGCCATCAATAATGCACCGCCTCGCAAACTTCGCGCGTTACCTATTGATGACACCACAACATCAATTGGCTGACCAGGACGAGCAAACGGCGGCAAAGTGGCGGTAACAGTCACTGCCGCAACGTTTTTTAACTGCAAATTACCACCCGCAGGGACTTGAATCCCCATGTTAGTGAGCATATTAATGATCGATTGCACAGTGAAAGGAGTTTGGGTCGTTTGATCGCCGGTGCCATCTAAACCCACCACCAAGCCATAGCCCGCCAGCTGATTGTTTCGCACCCCGGCAAAGCTAGCCAGTTGCTTAAGTGGCTCTGCCATAGCTGGCAAAGCCAAGCAGCACATTAATCCAGCAACAATCCAGCGGCGCATACAACATCCTTTTCTAAACTGCATCAAAACGGCCATACCGACATGAATGCACGCTGCATCCAGCCCATTGTATTGGCATCTGCAATTGCACCTTGCCCGACCTGTTCAATGCGTGCATCAGCCACTCGTGTTGACGAAATCGTGTTTCCCGCGCGAATATCATTGGGATTAATCACGCCCGTAAAACGGATTAAACTAGTTTGTCCATTTACTGCAACTTGCTTTTCACCACCAATGGTGAGATTACCGTTCGCCAGTACATCCACCACTGTTACAGCAATCGTTCCTCTAAATGTATTCGAGCTATTCGTTTGACCTTTACCTGCAAACGTATTTTCCGAAGTCACATCTGCGCTCGCATTCAACATTTTATTTATAAATGAAGGCATGTACGGCAAATCAGTCGTGCCACCCAAAGCTAAAGTACCACTTCTATTGGCGCCACTATTTGCAGAATTAACCGCAGATAGATTTTCTTCAATATTGATAATCACCACATCACCAATACGCCGTGCGTTTGGCTCTTGAAACAATAGTTTGGCCGTATTTGCTTGAAAAATAGAACCATTATTATTATGCGTTACAACATCCTGCTGAGGTCGTGCAGTGACTGGTTGCGTGACAATGGACTGTGGTGCAACACAAGCACTTAAGCCAAGTACAAGCAATAACGAACAAATTAAACGTAAGTTAATCAATTTATAAAGTACCTAGTTTCTGTAGCATTTCATCTGAAGTACGAACTGAGCGTGAATTCATTTCATAAGCGCGTTGCGCCTGAATCATATTAATCAGCTCCTCTGTTACGTTAACATTAGATGCTTCAACATAGCCTTGGTTAATCGCGCCCAAGCCATTGGTTCCTGGCGTACCAACAGTAGGCGCACCACTTGCTGCCGTTTCGAGGAAGAAATTTTCACCCACCGCTTGCAAACCCGGTGGGTTGATAAATGTGGCTAACTGAATATTGCCTAATTGCACTGGAGCAGCTGTGTCATTATTAATAATGGCGGAAACAGTACCATCTTTAGCGATTGTGACTTTCGTTGTACCTTGTGGCACTTGTAAAGCGGGCTGTAATGGGTAGCCACTTGATGTCACCACTGCACCCTGGCTATCCACTTGAAATGAACCATCACGTGTATAGGCTGTTGTGCCATCAGGCTTAGCGATTTGGAAGAAACCTTGCCCATTAATGGCCATATCCAATGCACCATCAGTCAGTTGCAAGCTGCCTTGCATAAATTGCCGCGCCGTTGCCACGGGGCGCACACCTGTGCCCACATCCAAACCAGTAGGTAATTGAGTTTGCTGACTACTTGCTGCGCCAGGTTGACGTAGATTTTGGTAAAGTAAATCTTCGAATACTGGACGTTCCCGCTTAAAGCCGTTCGTACTCACGTTCGCCAAATTATTGGAAATTACATCCACATTAAACTGCATGGCATCCATGCCCGTTTTACCGGTCCAGAGCGAGCGAATCATAGTTACTTATCCTATTTTAACCATTCAACGTGAGTAAAGAAGCTGCCGAGCGCGAGTTCTGTTCTGCTGTTTGTAGTAATTTAATTTGCATATCGTAATGACGCTGCGTCGAAATCATATTCACTAATTGATCGACTGCATTCACATTACTGCCTTCAACGCCACGAATAGCCAAACGAACGTTAGCATCCGCCTGTGCCGCTTCGCCATTACGTCGACGGAACAAACCATCCAAACCTTTTTCCATCTCACCAGCAGGGGGATTAACTAGCTTCAATCTACCCACTTCAACTGTTTGCGCTGGATTACTCAAATCCACAGCAGAGACCGTGCCATCAGCAGCAATAGATGGCTGGGTATTCTCGGGAATAGTCAGTGGGCCATTTTCGCCCTCAACCACTTGACCTGTGAACGTTTTTAACAAACCCGTTGCATCAACTGCAAAACTGCCATTACGGGTATAGGCTTCGCCAGTCGCACTTTGCACTGCAAACCAGCCCTCACCCATTAGGGCGGCATCGAGTTCACGACCCGTTTGCTGAAAAGCACCATTTGTTAAATCGGCTCCAGTTCCTTGCTCAATGGCAAATGCTCTTGTCGATAAGCCAGGTCCACCCAAAACAGGGATGGCTCGAAAAGCAGCCAAATCCGCGCGAAAACCCGTCGTCGCAGTGTTAGCCAAATTATTTGCAACAATAGACTGACGAAACTCAGCTTGCTTCGCTCCAGTCATCGCGACATAAATCAGACGATCCATATCAGCCTATTAACGCAAGTTAACGATGGTTTGCAAAATGGTATCCTGCGCTTTAATCGTTTGTGAGTTGGCTTGGTAATTACGTTGAGCGGTGATTAAGTTCACCAATTCGCTCGTTAAATCGACATTTGAATCTTCTACTGCAGCAGATTGCAATGCCCCCGTACTACCTGAACCGGGCGCATTAGTTAACGGTTGGCCAGAAGAGGAAGACTCAGCCCAGCGATTATCACCGAGCGGCTGTAAACCTTGCACATTGGTAAATGAAGACAGAACAACTTGCGCAACATTTCGCGTTTGGCCATTCGAATAGCGCCCTTGCACCATACCGTCTTTATTCACAGAAATACCCGTCAAAATACCGTCGGTATAACCATCTTGGGTTAATGAACTAACGGAATATGGGCTACCAAATTGAGTGGATTTATCAAAAAACATTTGAAAATTCAATCCATTGGAGCCGTTATTTAGTGTCGCGGCGGAAACATTAAACGTTGAACCTCCAACTGGCAAACCAATCGGTCGGCCATTAGCGTCAAAAGTAAGCCCTGTCGATAAAGGGGCAACAGCTGGTACTTGTGCACCTAAAGTACCATTGGCATTCACATCTTTGCCATCTAGAGCATATCGAATCGTCCATGTACTCGTTGGCGGGACAGTTGGCACGGCAGGAGGAACATCTCTGCGAAAATAGAAGGTTTGTGTATGGGTGCCACCCAAAGAATCGAACACAGTAGCCGACGTTGAGTAGTTATAAGTTGTTGGATCTGTCGATGAAAACAAAGTCGTTGCAGGGATTACTTTGTCGTTGGCATTTAAATTCAGGCCTAGATTTAAACCCGCGCCAGTGACACCAGAACCACCCGTTGGTCGCGCCCCGATATTTGAGAATTGAAGTTGAATCGGTTGCGGTGTTGAGCCTGCTAAAACCTGACCAGTACCTTGATCGACCGGCCAACCAGTCAAAAACTGCGTGTTATTTACAATATATCCATTTTTATCCAACTGAAACTGGCCGTTACGCGCATAGCTAATCGTCCCAGTCGGATCTTGCATCCGAAAAAAACCATTTCCAGTAATCGCAATATCAAGCGGACTATTGGTCGATGTAGTATTACCCTGCCCAAACTGCTGAGCAATAGTCTGATTTTTTGCACCAATACCAGCGATATTGCTAGAAGAGCCAAATGTACTCGCATAAATATCAGAAAATTCAGCACGTGAACCTTTAAACCCCACCGTGCTTGTGTTCGCAACATTATTACCAATCACATCGAGACTTTTTGCCGAAGCACCTAAACCACTCAAGCCTTGTTGAAAACCCATGATATTCCCCTAATCGTTATGCGTTTGTGCTGCCGCTGGCTGAGCGAATTTGAATCACATCACCAAAACCCGTTTTACCGCCATTGGCCAAATACACGCCAACACCACTGCTACCAAATTCAACAGATTTCGCCACTTGCCAAGTCACCGTGTCTAAAGCAATTTCCTTGCCATCTTTTTGGCCTTTGGCAGCAACCGTATAATCTCCTGCTGGAAGCACGCTGCCATCGGCTTTTTTGCCATCCCATTCCAGCTGCGCTAAACCTGGTTGTGAGCTATTGGCAGGAATTTTTGCCACTTCGGTACCGTCTTTATTAAATACACTCAGCATCACGTCACTAGCACCTTCAGGAATACTCACGCGTAAATCTGCCTTGGTCGTACCATCAAAGCGGAAACCATTGCCGGGGGTGAGGACTTCTTTGCCGATCAAGCCTGCCGCCTGCATCACTTGCGTGCCGGCGTACAGTGATTGCATTTGATTCATCGTTTCATTCAATTTACCAATGCCAGTTACGGTATTAATTTGTGCCATCTGGCTGGTTGTTTGCGCATTGTCCATTGGATTCATTGGGTCTTGCGTTTGCAATTGCTTCACTAGCAATTTCATAAAGGTATCTTGCTGTTTTTCAGCCTCAGTACGATTCGCCGTTTTTTTGGTATTGAGCGAGGTGTAATCAAAATTATTACCGATCGTTGCCATGATAAAACTCCTTAAGCCTGACCAATGCTCAACGTACGCATCAGTAATGTTTTGGCGGTGTTCATAACATCCACATTCGTTTGATAACCACGCGACGCTGAAATCATATTGGTCATTTCTTCGACCACACTCACATTCGGCATCGCAATATAGCCATTCGCATCAGCAAACGGGCTCTTGGGGTCATACACCAAACGCGGTGGCGCTTGATCTTCAATGACGCCAGCCACTTTGACTCCGATAGCAGATTTAGAATGGGTATTGACTGGCGAAGCTTGAAATACAACCTGTTTAGCTCGATACGGCTGACCATTTGAACTAGTCACTGACTCAGCATTAGCCAAATTACTCGCCACAACATTCAAACGCGCAGATTGCGCATTCATTGCTGACGAAGCCACATCAAACACACGAAACAATGACATTTTGATTTTCCTTATTGACCTGTTAGCGCGGTTTTCATGCTTTCAATTCGGCGAGTGAAAAAGGTGACCGCAGCTTGATAGCGAATCGCGTTATCGGTGAATTCCTTCATCTCGGTATTCATATCAACGGTATTGCCATCAATCGACGGCTGTTGCTCATTACGAAATTTCAAACTCGGCTCAAATAAATCAACCGCGCCAGAGGGCTGCAGATGACGTGTGTTGGTCGATTTGAGTGATTGACTTGGATTAACAGCCCGGGCGGTATCAAACGCAGCTTTGAAATCAATATCGCGCGCTTTGTAGTTGGGTGTATCTGCATTCGCAATATTGGAACCCAAGATTTCTTGGCGATGGCCTCGCAACTTGAGTGCGGTTTCTTGGTTACGAAAATAGACGTCGAGACGGCCTAGCATAGTCAAACTCCAGAGTGGTGACTTTCAATAAGCAGGAAACGTGCCAACAAAAAAGCCAAGCTAGGCTTGGCTCAGATTGATGACAAACTTCGTCTTTTTTGACCGGGTTTTTGCCTTCACAAGATGTCGGACAACGCACCACTTACTCTATTGCCCCCCCCAAACTCACTCTCAACGTCAATTTAATGCGTATCGGCTCCAGTGGCCACTTTTTAGGCCAATTTGGCGCATCAGGGACCTTAATCTCGCACACGATTTAGCGTTCGAAGCGAATGCCAAACAGATAGCCGATAAACCGCATTTTGATGAAAAACCGGATCGAGGCTGGGGTGGACCATTTCGATTTCATGTTAGATTGGGATGTAGGCTTGAGTATATGTCTAATCAAAAGCCCTCCAAATTGGGAGGGCTTTGTCAGCTGTCTGAGCCGCTTTAATTCAAAGTGGCTTTTTCAATTTCATAAGTTCAATTACATTGCAGCGCGATAAATTGCGCAGACTTCATCAAAGGTAGGCTGCTTAGGGTTGGTCAGGCCACACGCATCTTTCAATGCGTTGGTCGCTAGCGTCGGAATATCTTCCTCTTTCGCGCCCAATTGCGCCACACCTGTTGGAATACCTACATCCACCGACAACTTGCGAATCGCAGCCAAACACACATCAGCAGCAGCATCATCGCTCAAACCTGCTGTTGTTTCACCCATTGCACGGGCGATATCGCCTAAACGCTTGGCCGACACTTGCTTGTTGTACGCCTGAACATGCGGTAACAAGATCGCGTTACACACACCATGGGGTAAATCATAAAAACCGCCCAATTGATGTGCCATCGCATGCACATAGCCAAGCGAAGCATTATTGAACGCCATCCCAGCTAAAAATTGCGCATAGGCCATTTGCTCACGTGCGGCGATATCGTCGCCATGGCTTACCGCTTGACGCAAAGATTGGCTGATGATTTCCACCGCTTTTAATGCGCAAGCATCGGTAATCGGCGTGGCGGCAGTCGAAACATAAGCTTCCACCGCATGCGTTAAGGCATCCATCCCCGTTGCAGCAGTAAGACCCGCCGGTTTTAACAGCATTAAATCGGGGTCATTCACCGACAAAATTGGCGTGGTGTGTTTATCGACAATCGCCATTTTTACATGGCGTGATTCATCGGTGATGATGCAAAAGCGCGTCATTTCACTGGCAGTACCTGCCGTGGTGTTGATTGCAATCAGCGGCAATTGCGGCTTGGCTGAACGATCCAAACCTTCGTAGTCTTTAATTTCACCACCATTCACGGCGACCAGCGCAATACCTTTCGCGCAATCATGCGGCGAGCCGCCGCCGAGTGAAATCACACAGTCACAACCATTGGCTTGCAATAAAGCCAAACCGGCTGCGACATTGGCGGTGGTTGGATTAGGATGAACGCCATCAAACACCACGCTGGCCACGCCTTGGCTACTGAGTAAATCAGTCACCCGTTGCACTACACCGATTTTGACTAGCGGTGCATCCGTGACCAACAGCGCTTTTTTAAAGCCATAACTCTGAATCGTTTTCGCTGCGTCAACTAGGCAGCCCGCCCCCATTAAATTCACACTTGGAATAAAAAAAGCAGTCGTTGTCATGATATTGCCCTCATCAAAAATTGAAACGGTATGAGTACAGACTACGCTGATTTTTTACGTAAGAGTTTGAGCAAGATCATGACCAGTTGCAAGCCAAGGTCATCAGCCAACAAATATACAATGAGGTTTATTTTCGCCGTATTGGCCGCATTTGAGCCACGAAAAACTAAGCAGAATGCTTTTTAGCCCAATCCACGATCAGCGGTAAAAAAGCAGGGGCGAATGCGCCATCCGCCGCGATGAAGTACCGTACAGTCATCCACCACGTCCACTCACTTGACAATTGCATGCTAAAAACCGACGAGTTCAGCATCGTGTGATCCGCTTGGGGAACAACTACAGCTTGGTGTTTTGAATTGTTCTTTACATTTAGCAAAGCTGCAAACGTTTGTGCATTCGCCTTTGCATCAACATTCAAATCATCTTGCCCCCAAATCGCCAATAATGGGATCTGCAACGCGGCCAGTTGCTGACTGGAATTGGCTTCGATATTGAGCGCGATAAAATGATAACGTTTAGCAGAAAGCGGTGCTGTATTGGCGCCATTTGGAGCAGGAAATGCGGCTAAGTACTTTTGAAATTGTTGGCTATATTCTGCAAAACTGAGTGAAATTGACGGCTGCGGCGCTGCGCGCTGCCATTGAATCGCCTTATCAATTTCTGGCGCACTTAATCCAGCGCGGATTAAGCGCTGCCAAGTAAAAAATTCACCTTGAGCCCGCCATTCCAGCGCCGCGCCGACTGTAATTAAAAAAGCAGGGGCAGGATTCATCGTGGCCACCTGAGGTAAGACCCAGCCCGCTTGCGAAAATCCCAGCAGACCAATCCTTTGCGCTTGAATATCGGATCGCTGCGCCAACATTTGCATCGCGACATGGGTTTCCTGAGCTCGGTGTTGCATCGATTGTTGCAACCAATCACCACTTGAATCACCCGTACCCGGTTTATCCCAAGTAAAACAAGCAATCCCAGCTGACAAATACGCATTGATGATTTGCGTGTAGCGATCCCCCCCCCTTGTTTGCGGGCCATCGCCATGCACCAACAGCACGACTGGGAATGGCCCCTGCCCCGCAGGCAATAGCAGCGTGCCAACTAGCTGATTTTGATCATGCTTGAAACTGAGCTCAATTTGCTGCTGCGCTTTAACTTCATGTCGCTCAGCCAACAATAACAAACCCAACAACAATAAGCCTACGACAGCACACGCTAACCATAACTTATTGCTCAATTTAATTTTCACTTCAGTCGGCTTCTATGTCATATTTATCAAAAGGTATGTTGATCTGCGCTTTATTTATCAATAGTTTGATGGCAATACACCAATAAAATCTAAGAAATCATCCAGCGTTTAAGTTCGCGGCGCAAGCCCTATATCATCTAAACGCATCAGAATTTCTATTTTCCGTTCTGCCTTAATCATCTGCCAATGCACATTCTCCTGCGCACCCATCATGGCATACAACATGTTCAGCGATAAATTAGGAATGATCGCGTGCAGTTGCGCGTAGATCACAAAGGGATCGGTCGCCATAAATTGCTCGACACTCACAATCCCCACTTGCGCCAGCATTGCTTGGCTTTTGGGGCCGAGGCCTTTGAGTTGTTTTAGCTCGCTCATGGCTTGCTTAATTCAGAGTACCGATAAGTTTAAACATATGACAAAACCTCAACCGACATCCCCCGCCGTAATTCGCCACTGCCCAACGCCAATATATTTTGTCCAAACACCACCGCACCTGCAGTTTTCCTAAATTTAGCAAGGCTACGTAATGGCTCTGAGTCGGGCGATTTTGCTGCGGTATCGGGGTCTAAAGTCGTCATAATGCAGCGCTCGCAAGGCTTGCCGAGCTGAAACTCAACATCACCAATCCGAATCCGTTGCCAAGTATCTTCTGCAAATGGCTCGCTATTGGCAATCACCAGATTCGGCCGAAAATGCAGCATCGACATCTCACGCCCAACGCGATGATTGAGTTCGCGTAGCGAGCCTTCGCCAATCAAGAGCAGTGGATATGTGTCGGCAAATCCAACGGGAATCTCTGGATGATGTTTCACGCGGCGATGGCTCTCTGGCCCCGTCCACATCAAATGCACTTGCTGCTCTAAATACGCCGACAACCACGCATCGGCAGCCAATGCACCGCGCCGCGCCAAGAATTCGTTTTCCCAAACATCGGCGATGTGGCTCTCTGTGAAATTGCCTAGCGGTACAAATAAGTCAACGCAGTTGGGCGCTTTCAGCCAAAGACCATCACTTGTGGGTTCGGCAGAAATCAAAAGTAAACGCGGCTCAGTGCGACCCGTAATGTATTTGCCCTCAGCCGTTGCCACCATCCACTCCCGATCAAACTGCAAGCCTCGCTCAGAAAGTAAGCTCGTTGTTAACGGCTGGGCGCGACATGATTTAAGCGGGTAACGATACATGGCTGACAGCGTCATCATTGTGGTGTTTCTCCAGTAAGGGCAGGCGTGGTCGCATTGTACCAATATCGCGGCGCAATGACGCGCTGCTGCTTTACCTCAATCTGCTCGCCAACCGTAAATCGAATCGCGCCCATTTGGTCGGTTCGCAGCAGGCTGCTGCCCGCCGCTGCATAACGAGACACTACATCGGGATGAGGATGCCGGAAATGATTCATAAATCCTACCGAGAACACGGCGTATTGAGGTTGTAGCGTTTGGATCAACAATTCAGAAGAGGCCGTTTTACTACCATGGTGCGGCGCAATCACGATGTCGGTAGGAAGCAAACCTGCAGCGACCAGTTCGCCCTCTTCCAATCGTCCAATATCAGCCGGAATCAGTAGACTGTGCTGGGCATTATGAATCCGCAACACGCAGCTTTTGGCATTGTCATCCCGCGCAGAATATTCAGGCTGCAGCCAAAGCATAGAAAACTGAACGCCATCCCATTGCCATGTCTGCCCCGCTTGGCATACTCGCTGAGTGACTGTTGTCGCCAAGAGAGGCTGCAAGGGTGGCAGGCTATGCATAATTTGCTGAATTGGAAATGCTCGTCCTCCCTCTTGGCCCAGCAAGATCGGTGCTGCGCCGATGTGATCTGCGTCGTTGTGCGACAAAATGAGTTTATCCAGCGCATGTATCCCCGCTTGCCGTAATACCGGCAATAGCACCCGCTCACCATTGGCGACATGCCCCGTATCGAACAACAGCGCGTGATTTCTTGTTTGCACCAAAACGCTCAAGCCTTGGCCTACATCCAAAACTTGAGCAACAAACACATTCTCTGGAATAACTATTTTGGGTGTAAAAAACAGCGGCAATAACATGACCCACCCTAGCCACCGGGCAGGAACACCTCGGGGTAATAAGAGCAAGGCAATACCCAGCATGGCAAGCGGCAACATACTCATCGATGGTGTATTGATCTGCAAATCGATCATCGGCAAGCTTAAACACCATTGCAACAGCCAATCGACCCCAGCAAACAGCCGCTCAGCCCAATGCAACAAAGTGCCGCTGGGCTCCAACACACCGAGCAAAGCCAGCGGAGTGACCAGCATACTCACCACGGGAATCGCCACCGCATTGGCCAACGGTGACACCAAGGGAAATTGCCCAAACACCACCAGCAAAATCGGCATCGAGGCGATGGTGGCCGCCCATTGCGTACCGACCCACAGCTGCCATTGCTTCAAGTCGCCAATCCGATTGGAGCCCGCCCAAATCAAATAGCCAACCACCATAAACGACAGCCAAAACCCCACCGACAACACAGCAAACGGATCAAACACCACCACGGCCATCAGCGCACCAGCCCAGATCGCACTTTTGGCCATCGGTTTGGCGCGCCACAAACACAGCGCTGCCACCAAGAGCATCAAGACCGTGCGCTGGGTCGGCACGGCCATCCCCGCCAGCAGGCTATACACCAAGGCGGCCAACACGCCTGCTATCAGTGCGGCACGTTGCGCCGCAAAACGCTGCGCCAATTGCGGGATGCGCCGCCACACAAACAGCACAGCACTCGCCGAAAACGCCGCCAACAACGTAATGTGCAAGCCAGAAATACTGATCAGGTGGGTAATTCCAGTCTGCGCAAAGCGCTGCCACTGCGCCTTGGGAATCCCACCTTGATCACCGATGGTCAGAGCAACAATAACGCCTTGATATGGCGCATCAGGTAAAGCTCGAACGATTCGCTGGCGCAATGCCGCGCGTATCCTCACTAACCAAGCTACATTTGCAAACTCATTCAATCGTTCCACGGATTTAGCACTGCCCACCGCTGCAATATTCTGCTGTAAAAACCAACTTTCCAAATCAAAACCCGCGGGGTTAACCGCGCCATGAATTGGCTTAAGTTTAAGCTGCAAGCGCAAACGCTCACCCGCACTAAATTGGCCGTGTTTCAGATTGGCGTTCACTTGAATGCGCTGCGGCTGCCAGCCATTCGCAATCGGCTGCTCTGGGGTCAACACAAAGCGCGGGCCAAAACGGCTGTCCTGTGGCAAATCACTGATATACCCCTCAACCCACAGCGTTTGGCCAACAAGACTCATCGGAATCCGCTGCGCCATCCGAAGTTCAGCGCGCCATTGCGCCCATGCAAATCCCAAACTGATAGCCAGCAGTGCAATGAAGAAATAGTGCAGTAGCCATTGAAATTTAAAATATCGAATTTGTGCCAACAAAAGCGCAGCGCCCGCACTCGACACGGCCCACCACCACGCGGGCAAACTCGCTTGTTGCTGCAGGGCAATCACCCCCAGCACAAAACAGGCAATAAAAAGTAGATATCGACTGAGCATTCACTCAGTCTAGAGCAAGATATGTCAGTCAGCCGCCCACGCAAAGCCAGCTATAATCTGAATGCCAGCGCCTGCAACACCAAAACAAGTCGTCTTTTCGTCAAGCGCATAAATCGCCTTGCAACAATTTGATGGGGTGATAAACTCAATCCCCATGAAAACATACGATGCTGATTTAATCATTGTGGGCGGTGGCTTAGTGGGTGCGGCGCTGGCGCTGGCGCTAAAAAACACTTCGCTATCGATTATTTTGCTCGAAGGCCGCGAGCCTGTGCTTGATTTTGATCTGGCCAGCTGGGATCAGCGGGTGTATGCGATTAGCCGCGCTAGCCGCAAGCTACTCACGCAGATTGGTGCATGGGATCGTGTTCGAGCCGAGCGTTTGTCGCCAATTACTGCGATGAAAATTCGTGGTGATGAAGCCAATGCCAAACTGGAATTTAATGCGCTCGAAAGCGGCGTCGATGAATTAGCGTATATCGTAGAAAATCGTGAATTACAACGAGCACTCTGGCTGGCGCTGGCCGACAGCCCCAATGTTCAAATCATCACGCCAGCTGAGCCAGAATCACTGCAGATCGATCATAGTGGTGCCACACTCACCTTAAACAATCAACGCGAGCTGCACGCGCGTTTGGTGATTGGTGCTGATGGCGCAAACTCTTGGGTGCGCCGTCAGATGAATATCGAGGCCAGTAGCAAGCCGTACGAGCAATTTGGCGTGGTTGCTAATTTTGCTTGCGAAAAACCGCACTACGGCGCTGCGCAGCAATGGTTTAAAACTGACGGTATTTTGGCATGGCTACCGCTGCCGGAGCAGGCCTCTTTTTCTCAAAATCAAATGTCGATGGTTTGGTCGTGCAACGAAGCACGCAAAAATGAATTACTTGGCCTCGATGCAGCGCAATTAGCTGCTATCGTTGCCCAAGCGGGTGGCAAAGCACTGGGCGAACTCAAGCTCGTCACGCCGCCAGCGGCCTTCCCGCTCAAGCTCACCCAGATTCAAACCTGCGTTAAGACTCGAATTGCATTAGTGGGTGATGCCGCTCACACGGTTCACCCGCTCGCTGGTCAGGGCGTCAACCTTGGCTTTGGCGATGTGGCAGAATTAGCGCAATTACTCAGAAACACGCATCCGGAACGAATCGGCGACTTGCTGGTCTTACGACGATACGAACGCGCCCGCCGCGAATCAGTACTGCTGATGCAAACAGTCTGCGATGGTTTGCAAAAATTGTTTAACAACCAGAATTCGATTTTAAAAAGCCTACGTAATATCGGGCTAGGCTTCACCGACTCATTACCATGGATTAAACGGCAACTGATACGCCATGCCATGGACTCTTAAATTTGATGTATCTAACTGTAGCCATTAATTAACAAAGCCTTCATAGCAATACATCAAGGCAGTTGCATTATTCTTAAAAGGATTAGCATGAAACATTTCACTCGCACCCTAATCGCCGCCAGCATGATTGCGATGACCGCCTGCGGCGCACAAGCGGATGCGCCACCGAAAGATTTAAAAACCAAACTCAGCCAGAGCCTAGGGCAGCCAGTTGATTCGGTCAAAGAAACCCCAATCAAAGGCCTTTATGAAGTCGTTTTGAATAAACGTCATATTGTCTATTCAGACGCGAAAGGTGAACATGTTGTCGTGGGTGACTTGGTCAACGTGGCATCGAAAAAAAGCCTAACCGAAGCGCGTATGGCCGAATTGAATAAAGTGGACTTTGCAAAATTACCACTCGCCGACGCGATTAAAGAAGTCCGTGGCAATGGCAAACGTCAATTGGTGGTGTTCTCTGATCCAGACTGCCCATTCTGCAAACGACTAGAAACGCAAAGCTTGGCCGGCATCGACAATATCACCATCTATACCTTCTTAATGCCACTGGCCAGCCTGCATCCTGATGCCGCACGTAAATCAGAATTGATTTGGTGTGCCGAAGATCGCGTCAAAGCTTGGCAAGATTTTATGCATCAAGGTAATTTGCCAACAGGTGGCAAAGCCAGCTGCGAAAATCCAATCGCCCGTACAGTCAAATTCGGTGAGTCACTCGGCATTAACGGCACGCCAGCTTTGATTTTTGCTGACGGCCAAATCGTTTCTGGTGCGATTCCAAAAGACGAAATCGAAAAAATCCTCGCTAAACAAAAATAAGCGAAGGCAATCTGTAAAAAGGCCACCGAATTCGGTGGCTTTTTTATATGCATAAAACATCAAACCGCTTTTAATTGTTGGCCAAGAAATCCAACTGCGCAGCCAGAAACTCATCCCGATGCGATAAAAACGGCGCATGTGCTGCGCCTTGATGCACGATCAATTTGGCGTCAGACAATTGCGACTTCAACCAATGCCCCGCGGGTAGCGGCGTCAGCGTGTCTCGATCACCATACTGCAATAAAACTGGGCACGAGATCTGACTCATTTGCTCGCGCAAATCGGTATCGCGCAGAATCGCTAACCCTTCGGCCAAAGAGGCAATACTCGGCTCGCCGTGCTTGAATAAATCGGCGAGTAATTCCTTGGTCACCGCTCTCGCGCTCGCATCACCCATCGCTTGCAAACTAATAAAACGCTTTAAAGTACCCTGCCAATCGGACTGCAATGCTTCGGCAAATTGCGCCAATACCGTCGCTGGCATCGCGGCGCGCCAATCTTCCCGCTGCATAAAACACGGGCTGGAAGCGACCAAAGTCAATGACTTTACTTTTTCCTGTTGCTGAATCGCCCACTGTGCAGCCACCGCGCCGCCCAAAGACCATCCGATAATTTGCACCGGCCACGGAAACGCCGCATCGACCGCATCGACCATCATCTGCAAACTCAGCGAAGATGTGGCAGGTGACGCGCCGTGCCCCGGCAAATCGACCAAATGCACGCAATAATGCTGCGCCAATTCATCGACAATTGAATTCCAGACTGTACTGTTCATCGCCCAACCGTGCAGCAGCACCAAATCCGGCCCACGGCCACGCGTTTCAATCCACATGATTTGTTCCAACACCCATTCAAACGGAGTCGCAGTTTACCGCCTAGCTCGGTCAATGGGCGGCTCAGTGGCAAAAATTTTCGCTCAAAATTTGCTGATCAACTTAGAAAACTTAAATCCGTGTCGCCAAAGCACAAGCTTGAGCAAGCCAAGCCGATCTTTGTTCGGGCTTCGCACTGATTACAGGACCAAAAATAGCCGTTTTCTTCACTTGAATGCCACAAAATTCCAAGGTCGTTACACGCATTTGCCGCAAGACCGACAAACGATACACCCAGCGGTAGTACCACGGCGGCGTATCCATCGTCACTAGCAAATGCGCACTGCGCCCCTTGAGTAATTTGACTTGGAAACTGGAGTTTTCTTGATATTTGAACGCAAATCCCGGCACAAAAACGCGATCAATAAAACCCTTCAATAGCGCGGGTGCAGCGCCCCACCAGATCGGGTAAACCAAGGCGATATGCTCAGCCCATTCAATTTGCGCTTGTGCCTGCACCAAATCGACTTCCAAAGGCTGAATCTGCCGATACCCTTGATGCAAAATTGGATCGAACTGCAAGTCACCCAACTTCAAAATCTGAACCTGATGTCCTGCCGCCGCTGCGCTCACCGCATACTGCGCACTCAGTGCAGCGCAAAAACTATCATCTAAAGAATGCCCCAAAATCACCAACACTTTTTTGCTCATCATGCTCTCCCGCAAAGAAAAGCATTAGCCTAAGTCTGCCCCTAAGGACAGAGTCAAGTGCTTTGCGCTTCAGCACAAAAAGCATAAAACTTGGCTTGATCTGGGGTAGGTTCGGCAGCCAAAGGCGCGCCGCTGATACATTCATCGATTTCAATATGCATCGCAGTTAAACGTGCTTCTAAACTTTGTAGATGCGCAATTTCTTGGCAAATTGCACTACGCTTGAACTCAATTTGCCGATTCATTTCTTGCCAATTCAACTGACCATCGGCGTCTTTTTGAAATGCAGCAACAAGCTCGTTCAAACGAAAACCCAAGCTTTGTGCCTGCTTAATCCATTGCACCACTTGCACATCTTGCAAGTCATAAATGCGGTAAACGCCTTGCCGCTCGACTTGACCCAGTAAACCCAGGTTTTCATAATGGCGAATGGCTTTGGCGCTGGTGCCACTAAGTTTAGCTAATTCCCCGATGTACACAATGCATGCTCCGCTTGAGTTAAGGCTGTTTTTAATTGGCGAGCCTGCTCAGGCGACACTCTGTCTCCCGCCAAACTCAGCGTTGCCAAACCCATAACACGATATGGTGCCTGTTGATTTTCCCCGACTACTTCCAAGTGCCGCTGAACCGTTCCCGCATCACCGCGCACAATCGGCCCCGTCAACGCCACAGCAGGGCCAAGCGCTTGGATATTATGCAAAGTCTGCTGCATCAGCCCCAATACCAAGCTATTAGCCATCTCCGGGGCAATACCTGCCTGATGTGCAGTTTTCAGCGAGAGATCAGCAAGCGTCACAAGATAGTTTGCTGCCATCGACAGCGCTGCGTGATAAGCGCCTTTACCACCTTCGGCCAAGGCAAACGGCACGCCGCCAATCGCTTGGGCAAATTGATTGAGTAGTTTGCAAGCAGCGGCATTGCCCTCAATCGCGCACGGCGTACCAAAAAACGTCAACACCGCACGCGCGGGATCGGCAAAGGAAAATGCTGGATGCAGGCTGGCAATCAATGCGCCTTGCGCTTGCAGCGGCGCAAGGATATTCGCCTCTAGCGCCCCGCTGGCGTGAAACACCACATCACCTGTCTTCACCACCTGCGCCGCCGCCAACTCCACCGCCACCGCTGCAATCGATGAATCGGGAACGGCCAGCAACCACAAATCTGCAGGCGGCAAATCAGCCAGTTGCAAACACACTTGCCCCGCACCAATAAAAGCCAGCGCCTTGGCGGCCGATTGTTCAGAGCGCGCCAACACGCCACCGATTTGGTATTGCCCAGAATCCACCGCCAAGCGTGCCAAACTTTGCCCCAAGCGACCGGGGCCAATGACATTCAAAGTTTTCATATTTAACCTTATCGATGTATTGCCTTCTAGGCATTATTGATTAATGTCTGCAGTAATATACCTATTTAAGCACTCAAAATCCGCTGCAGCATCTTGCACAGTGCTGCGACTTCCTCATCGGTATGTGCCGCATTGAGCACCACCCGCAGGCGTGGTGTCGGCACGGTCGGTGGGCGAATCGCGGCGACCCAGAATCCGGCGTCAAAGAGTGCTTGCGAGACGGCGACGGCAGTGGCGACATCGGGCAACAAGATCGGCTGAATCGCCGTGCGTGAAGGTAGCAATGCGCAAGTACCTGCCAACGAATCGCGGAAATACGCAATATGGCGATGCAAAGTGTCGCGCCGTGCGCTGTCCGACTCAATCACGTCCAAACTCGCGTGCATCGCTGCAGCAATCATGGGTGGTGCAGCAGTGGTATAGATATATGGCTTGGCAGTATTAATCAGATAGTCAATGACCACTTGCTCTGCAGCAATATACGCCCCTGCAACGCCCGCCGCTTTTCCCAAAGTCGCCATATAGATAATACGAGGTGACGATAAACCTAACTCGGCCAAA